>NZ_LUKQ02000106.1 GCF_001647025.1 Endozoicomonas atrinae | reverse complement strand
AATCAACATCATTAAAACCTTCGGGTAGCTGTGGTCGACGAGACATCTGTTCTAGATAATGCATGGTAATGATGCCTAAGCATAGTTGGCGGCAGCTTAAGGATTTAGAAAATGCGATTGGTATCACCTGCACATCGGGTTGATGCCGTAAAAATGACGAATATCGCATTCAGCTGCTTACCCTTGATGACATTCTGGTCATTAAAATAACCTGTCTTCCCAAACATAATCACTAACAGCTATGTCAAGCCCACTCTACAAACTCACGGCAAGTACCTCATAATTCAGCCAATAAAAGTTTTAACACTGATAATCCCTGCAGCCTTGATATCGCATCCCCCCCCTGTTTAAGGCTATAATCCATTCCCATCGGTAATACCGGGAATGATCATAACAATGAATGTGGGGTAACAGTTTGAAACCGGTCAAAGTAGGTATCTGTGGACTTGGCACTGTCGGTGGTGGCACTTTCAATGTCCTTCAACGTAACGCCAGCAGCATTGCTGCCCGGACCGGTCGTCCTGTGATTATTGAGCAGGTTGGCGCCCGCCGGGATAATCCTGACTGCGACACCGGGAACACCAGCGTTACCCGGGATATTTTTGAGGTCGCTCACAACCCTGACATTGATATTCTTGTAGAAACCATTGGTGGCTACGATGTGGCCAAAGAATTGATTCTGACGGCAATCGAGCAGGGGAAGCATGTTGTCACCGCCAATAAGGCCCTGATTGCCGAGCATGGAAATGAAATTTTCGAGGCTGCCCGTGAGAAAAACGTCATTGTCGCCTACGAGGCGGCAGTAGCTGGCGGTATTCCTATCATCAAATGCCTGAGGGAAGGCTTATCTGCGAACAGCATCAGCTGGCTGGCAGGTATTATTAATGGTACCGGTAACTACATCCTGACTGAAATGGGAGACCACAATCGTCCTTTTGAAGATGTTCTGAAAGAAGCACAGGCATTAGGTTACGCAGAAGCAGACCCAACATTTGATGTAGAAGGTATTGATGCCTGCCATAAACTGACCATCATGGCTTCTATCGCCTTTGGTATTCCTCTGCAGTTCAACAAAGCCTATACCGAAGGAATCAGCAAGATTACCCCAAGCGACATCCAGTATGCCGCGTCTCTTGGCTTTAGAATCAAACACCTGGGGGTTGCCCGCAAGACAACCAATGGCATTGAACTGCGAGTACACCCGACACTGATTCCTTCCGACCGCCCACTGGCCAACATTAATGGCGTTATGAACTCTGTTGTGGTTCAAGGTGATGCTGTAGGTCAGACTATGTACAGCGGACCTGGGGCTGGCGCTGAACCCACGGCATCGTCTGTCATTGCCGATATCATCGATATTACCAGAACAATAGATACACCAAGTGCTGCCGTTAATGCGCTGGGTTTCTCAGCGGAAAGTCTAAGCGACACCCTGTCAGTATTACCAATTACTGAGACTGAATGCAGTGTCTATCTTCGTATACATGCCGACGATCACCCGGGTGTCATGAATGCCGTCACTCAGGTATTGAGCAGCCACGGCATTAATATCGATGCCATTACCCAGAAAGTGACTCGCGAAGATGATGGTTGTGCGGATATTGTTATCCTCACACACCGTATTCTCGAAGGCACCATGGACAAGGCCATCTCTGAGCTCGAAGCGCTGGAGGATATTAAATCCCCCATTACCCGTATTCGGGTTGAAACCATGGCCTGAAGCTATTCGCTAGCCCGCTTACCCTATTGCCGGTAAGCGGTGAAGCCAGAGCAATCTGGCAAAGTAATAAACAGATATACGGAATTCCCAGTGAAATACATCAGTACCCGAGGACAGGGACACACCAAAGATTTTCAGGATGTTCTGCTGGCTGGACTGGCGGATGACGGTGGTCTTTACGTACCAGAAACCCTGCCACAGTTCAGCACTGAGAAAATTCGCTCCCTTAAGGGACTCCCATACAATCAACTGGCCTTTGAAATCATTCAACCTTTTGTCGGCGGTACCATTGAAGACAACAAACTCAGGCAGATGATTGATGACAGTTATACTGAGTTCAGCCATCAGGCTGTTGCACCTCTGCAACAACTCGGTGCCAATCAGTGGGTCATGGAGCTTTTCCATGGCCCAACACTGGCCTTCAAGGACTTTGCACTGCAGCTTCTCGGTCGCCTTCTGGATCACACCCTGACTGAGCGCAATGAAAAAGCGATTGTACTGGGTGCAACTTCTGGCGATACAGGTTCAGCAGCCATAGAAGGCTGTCGTCATAGCGAACACCTGGAAATATTCATTCTTCACCCCTATCAACGGGTATCAGAAGTTCAGCGTCGTCAGATGACGACTATTCTGGACAACAATGTTCACAATATTGCCATCCAGGGCAACTTTGATGACTGTCAGGATATGGTGAAAAGGTGTTTCGCCGACCAGTCGTTCCTGCCAGAAAACACCCGTCTTGTTGCCGTTAACTCCATTAACTGGGCCAGAATCATGGCTCAGATTGTCTACTACTTCCATGCAGCTCTTGCTCTTGGTGCTCCCGATCAACCTGTCAGTTTTTCAGTACCAACTGGGAATTTTGGTGATATCTTCGCAGGCTACATCGCCCGTGGCATGGGACTACCGGTAGAAAAGCTCATTGTTGCCACCAACAACAATGACATTCTCCACCGCTTCTTCCAGAACAATGACTACCGTAAGGAAGAACTGCACCAGACACTGTCGCCCAGTATGGACATCATGGTTTCCAGTAACTTTGAGCGCTTGCTCTTTGATATGCATGACCGTAATGGCAATGCCATGGCAGAGTTAATGTCCGTTTTCCAGGAAACAGGAAATATCCGCGTTGATGATCGGGCATGGCAGGCCATCAAGGAACTGTTTGATAGCAGTCGATCCGATGACCAGCAGGTCTGCGACACCATCAGTACTCTGTATGATAAAACCGGTTATCTGGCAGATCCCCATACAGCAACCGGTATCCGGGCAACTGAAGAAATCGATCTGGCCAGAGAAACGCCTGTGGTGACACTGGCCACAGCCCACCCAGTCAAGTTCCCTGATGCGGTGATCAAAGCAGGCCTGGATGCCCCGGATCTGCCAGCCCATATGTCAGATCTGCTTGATCGGGAAGAGCGTTATCAAATCCTTGAAAACAAGCTCTCATCTCTCAAGTCTTTTATTCAAGATACCTGAAAAATAAAACCATCATATCAGCCACTGAATGATGTTTTTTCCTTTAATCAAGTGTGATCTGGCCGATCCAGAACAGGGAGTGTTCTGGAGGCTGGCAGATGAAACCCAATAAAACAGATCCCCCCGCAAACCCACAGCCTTCACCAGATACTTCAACGCAAGCCCCCGAGGGGCACCACAAAGGGCGAGATGTAAAACTATCGCTTGGCCAGAAGTTTATTAATTGGATCTCATCCGTGAAGAGGAGTTTTTTCGCAGGAATAGCAATAATTCAGCGATCAATAAGGCTTATTCAACCATCCCTTACCTTCATAAAGGGCAGGTATTGGGAGCAAGTTTCCCTGCCCAATAATCCAGAGCAACTCAGGGAACTGGCTATCGACTCAGCCATTGCCCAAATACCCTACAAGCTCAACCACAACCCGATCCGTTGTTGGGAGATAGTCAGGGAAGCTGAAAATATTCTGACCGATAACACTGCTGCCAATAGCCCAGAAGCATTACTCCACAGGGTGCAACCTCGGTTTTTCGAAGAAATTCTGAGTTGTACAAGAGAAGACGTCTGTCTAGAGCAAAAAAAAACTGCTCTTACCCCTGAGCAGCAGGATATGGCAGACAGTGAATTATTTAAGACGATAACCCTGCTACCATCTGGCATGATCATAGATCATACGACAGGTTTGACTGCGGTAATGGTGATGAATCAAGCCACGCACAAAATAACACTGGTTTTTGGTGGTACGAATTCAGCAAATGGAGCAAGTAAGCTCCTTCAGGACCATGGTCTGGAAATAGGAAAAATGCCAGGCCGGCTTCGAGCCCAGTTAAAAGCTGACTGGCAGAACCTAGCGGGACGCAAGATCCCGGACTGCTACCTCCAAGCATCTAAACTGGTCGAGTTAATCAAAAGCATGACCAATTCCAAAACAACGCTGAAGGCCATGGGGCTTGATGACTCGCTAGGCATGCTCCATTTAGTCGGGCACTCCCTGGGTGGAGGTCTTGTTCAATACAGCGCTGCAAAAAATAAGGTCCTGGGTCGAACATTCAACCCGGTAGCGCTAGGTCGTCGAGCAATGAAGGACCTGACAATAGACGAAAAGGAACTGGCCAGAACCGGACTGATTGACAACTACCTGGTTAACTATGACCCTGTGAACACCCCCCTTGGGTATCAGCTGTGGCATAAACGCCTGGCACCAACCATCATTGGTCGACGCACAATAATTCAGGCTGATAAAGCTACGGGAAAAAAGACGCTATACGGGCGTCACAGCTGGTCGCATTTGCATTATATGGCTGAACTTAAACGAAAAATAAATCAGGCAAAGTAATCACCCCAGAACTTTAAATACCTTCCATTACCACCCCCGCTAACCGGAAACTGTGTTACTCTGACTATTTTCCGGCTCTTATCACCTCTTAATCCATTTATGCCCGTGAATATAATCCGCCGTACATACGACCTTTCCACCTGCTGCTTCACTCCAGAGATGGATCCTCTGCTTGCAAGAATATACAGTGCCCGGGGCATTAGAACTCAGGATGAACTTCCACGTCAGCTTCAACAGTTAAGCGACTACCAGCAACTCAAGGATATCGATAGAGCCGCTGACATTCTGGCAGACGCCATTATCAACCAGCAACGCATGCTAATTGTCGGAGATTTTGATTGTGATGGCGCGACGAGCAGTGCTCTGGGTGTTCTGGCTCTGAGAAGCATGGGAGGCCATGCTGACTTTCTGGTACCTAACCGTTTTGAATATGGCTACGGCCTGACCCCTGAAATTGTTGAAGCAGCCCTGCCATTTCAACCAGATGTATTAATTACCGTTGATAATGGCATTTCCAGTATCACAGGGGTTCAGGCGGCAAAGAGCAAAGGTATGAAAGTTGTTGTTACCGATCATCACCTGGCTGGCCGGGAATTACCAGAAGCCGATGCGATTGTTAACCCTAATCAGCCAGATTGTAATTACCCCGGTAAAAATACCGCTGGGGTAGGCGTTATTTTTTACCTGATGTGTGCCTTGAGAACCCTGTTGCGGTCGCGGGGTTATTTCCAAGATAAAACAGAGCCCAACCTGGCCGAACTTCTTGATCTGGTTGCACTAGGCACCGTGGCTGATGTGGTTAAGCTGGACAGCAATAACCGCATACTGGTATTTCAGGGCCTTGCCCGTATCCGCTCTGGCCGTTGCCGACCGGGCATTACAGCACTGATTGATGTATCCGGTAGAAATGCTGAAAAGCTTGTTGCATCCGACCTCGGCTTTGCCCTGGGCCCCAGACTCAATGCAGCAGGACGCCTGGATGATATGTCTATTGGCATCGAGCTGCTCCTTTGTGAAGACATGAACCGGGCAAGGGAGTTAGCCTTTGAGTTGGACGGACTTAACCGCGACCGAAAAGCCATTGAGGGCAGTATGCAGAGCCAGGCCATGGCAGAACTGGAAAAAATCCAGTTTGATCAGCAAGCAGACCTTCCATGGGGCGTCAGTCTATTTCAGGAAAGCTGGCACCAGGGCGTGGTTGGAATTCTGGCCTCACGGGTAAAAGAGAAACTTAACCGCCCGGTTATTGCTTTCGCTGAAGCCGATAACATTGAAGGCGAGCCTGAGCTGAAAGGCTCTGCCAGGTCGATTCAGGGACTACATATGCGTGATGCACTGGACAGCATTGCCAGAAATAACCCTGGGCTTATTATTAAATTTGGTGGTCATGCCATGGCAGCCGGACTATCGATACAAAAATCAAAATTCAGTGCATTTAAAGAGGCTTTTGACCATGAAGTCAGAAAACTATTGACCGCTGATGACCTTCAGGCAGAAATGCATACTGATGGAGAACTAATGCCTGGCCAGGTAACCATGGCAACCGCCTATACCCTTCGTGAGGGAGGACCATGGGGGCAAAGTTTTCCTGAGCCCTGCTTCGATGGCCAGTTTCAACTTATTCAGCAGAAACTGGTCGGAGAAAAGCACCTTAAGATGGTACTCAGAATACCCGGCAGCGAGCTCTGGCTCGATGCTATTGCCTTTAATATTGACAACCGGGAGTGGCCTAATCCCAATATTCGTCAGATCAAGGCTGTATATAAACTCGATATCAATGAATTCCGTGGTCAGCACAATCTACAGCTGATGGTTGAGCATTTTGAACCAGTATGAATTAAACCAATCTCGATTCATAAGCTGACAAACGCCTGTCCTTAGACCAAACTGAGCTATCAGAGTCTATTCCTTATTAAGGAGAATACAGTTAACCGTGGGATTCGAGATCCGTCCAGGATTTTTGTTGTTGGACAGCCGGCTCCATAAGCTGCTTGCCCCCCAACCTATAGCAGAGAAGGTTCGTTAAAATAACAATGAGGTCACTAATGACAGTTTCCAGATGGATACTCGCGCTTATGATAATCACCTCCCTTTGCCTGCTGATTCCGGGGGTGACTCAGCCAATGATTACCATGAAGGCAGATCTTGATCGTCAGGCAATGCTGAATGAGGGAAAACAGATCATTCAGCAGCAGAACCTCCATCCTGCCATGGCTGGCCTGGCCACCCAGTTCCTCGACAGCCTGGAGGTTAAGGGAACATCCACTGTTTATGAAAAAAAGCGTTCCATTCTTGGTACTGCTGAAGACCTCTGGAAAAGCGGCTATCATTTTGTGGCATTACTGATTGTCACCTTCAGTCTGGTTATACCTGTCACAAAACTGGGGTGCCTGTTGCTGGCCAGCGCTGTGAAGAAAAACCATATTCTGCTTAGACTGAACAGTTTATTAAGCAAATGGTCCATGGCTGATGTTTTTGCCATTGGTGTGTTCATAGCCTTTTTGGCGGCAAATGCCACTGCTTCAGAAAATACAGGATCTTCACAAATTGTACAGTTTGATGCAGCGCTTCACTCTGGTTTCTATTGGTTCGTAGCGTATTGTCTTGTCAGTAATTTGGTTGGACAACTGGCAGAAAAAAAACTGGATTCTACACCAACCCCATAATTTTCTTTTCAAAAAGCTCAAGCTGTTCCAGAGCTCTCTCTTCACGGAGGTCAAGAAGCCTGACCCCTAACCCAAGAAGCCTGACCGGACGACCTCCCCGTTCCCAGGCTCTTATCAGCAGCTGAGTAAAATGTTCCTTAACATTTTCACCGGTTGCCGGCAGGCTTTCCTCAAGCGTGGTCTGGGTAAAGTCCGCAAACTTCACCTTAACAAAGTGCTTATGCACTTCATATTCCTTTTCAATCCGTTGGTAACGCTCCTGAAGCTCTTCAAGCAAAGGGATAACCTGTGCTCTAATATCTTCGAGCCCAGCTAAATCTTTATCATAAGTATGTTCAACAGAGAGTGATTTCCTGCGGCGACTCGTCTGTACCTCACGATCATCCTGACCTCGGGACAGCTCCCACAGCCGTTCACCAAAACTCCCAAACCAGCGACTCAACTCAAGAATGGAGTACTGCCGTAATTGCCCACAGGTTTTAATACCTTTTTTGTGCAGTTTCTCAGATGTCACCCGCCCTACCCCATGAATTTTTTTCACGGGCAAATCGAAAATAAAATCATCCACCTGTTCTGGAGTGATCACAAAAAGGCCATTGGGTTTATTCCAGTCACTGGCGATCTTGGCCAGAAACTTATTAGTAGCAACGCCCGCGGATACAGTGACATTTAATTTTTGAAAAATTTTCTGCCGGATTTCCTCGGCAATCAAGGTGGCACTACCTCGACAAAGGTGAGTTCCGGTGACATCCAGGTAAGCCTCATCCAGAGACAAAGGTTCAATTAAATCAGTATATTGCTGAAAAACAGCATGCGCTTCAGAAGAAGCTTCACGATAAACAGAAAAGCGGGGAGGAATGATCTTCAGCTCTGGGCAGAGCCTCATAGCATGCGCTGAAGACATGGCTGAGTGTACTCCAAATCGACGTGCCTCATAATTACAGGTGGCAATTACCCCCCTGCGATCAGAAGCCCCCCCAACAGCAACAGCCTTCCCTGACAACCTCGGATTATCACGTATTTCAATACTGGCAAAGAAGGCGTCAAAATCGATATGTATGATTTTTCTCTGAATCACCTTTTGCTGAAGGCTGGCATTACTGTCCATCATGTTCCAATTAGCTCCGGGATAAACACTGTATATACATACAGAATGATTTTGGCAAGCACTTCCTTGCCTGTTAATCAGTCTCCAGACGACTATCTTTTGCAGCACACAAAGATCCTTTTGGATCAGGCTGCATAGATCAATTTTCTGTTGTGAAGCTGTGCTCAAAGCGATCGCTCCTTCGATAGCTTTCAACACCGCTTCCTGTAAACCGGGATAGCAAGGCACCCACTGCACCATGCAAATCACAATTTTCAATACGCCCTTTGTCAGTCAGACTCTTTCACTATTAGCAAAACTGTTTCTCAAAGTTATGGGGTGGAGGATTCAGGGTAAAGCCCCGCGCCTGGCCAGGTATGTTCTTGTTGGTGCTCCCCATACCAGTAATTGGGACTTTGTTTATGGTATGGCGATTGGCCTTGCGACCGGTGTAAAGTGTTATTGGGTTGGCAAACACACCTTGTTCTGGGGGCCATTCAATTGGGTTATGCGCTGGATGGGGGGAATTCCACTGGATCGAAATGGCAGATGCAGAAGAGGAAGCCTGGTGGAACAGGCGGTTTGCACCTTCAAGCAACACAAAAAGCTGGGCCTGGTCATTTGCCCTGAAGGCACTCGAGCTCGTGGAGAGCGTTGGCACACAGGCTTCTACCATATGGCAAAGAATGCCGGCATTCCCATTGTACTGGCCTTTCTGGATTTCAAAGGGAGAACTGGAGGGTTTGGCCCTGTTATCGAGCCTGGGGAAGACATCGAAAAAGACCTTTCAGAAATACAGGCATTTTACTCAGGTATTTATGGTAGGCATCCGGAATGTTTCAGCCCAGTATCACCAAAGTGCATGAAACGAAAATTTCAGAACCACCGCAGACACCGACTTCATAATATCTGTGATTGAAATTACTCAATTGAAGAAAAAAAGACCCTGGCCTGAAAATATTTCTAAACCAAAGCTGGAAGTGAATGGTGCTTAATAACAAGATGTTATCAGGCACCTATAAATAGAAACATAACCCCTAAATAGTACAATAATGAGATTCAGGCCGCTGCTGCAGCTGAATCCTTGACAGAAATCTTGCTGGCATCTATGTGAGCGGCAATTCGATCGTGAAGAGATAAAGGAGGCCTTTTTATACCCGCAGCCAAATCATCAAATCGTTGCCAGAGGTTGTGTTGTAGCCAATGCTTGATTGAAAAATTGCAAGGACCATCAATGAAATACTCAACATTTTCAGAGCGATTATTTTTCATATCATTATACATAGGTAGTGATAATAAGCCCCCGACAGCGAGCCCTCCAATAATGATATACAGAGGTTCTACAACCGCAACCATGACCCCAAAGCCAACGACATATCGACACACAATGTCAGTAACTCGGTTATAAATAAAATTACTCAGTTTGTTTGCTGGAGTAATAGTATATTCAAAGAATGACTTGGTATTTTCTCTTCCAGACAAATAGTCAACAGCCTTCATAAAGGGCGCATAGATACAGAAGCCAAAACCCCCCCCCACCAAAGCGGATGGAAGCGCAAAAACAACATGCCCAAAGAAGCTACCGATGAGTTGTGCAATCTGTGAAACCACTACAAGAGAAGAGACAGCAACTGTCTTTAGGGTATTCCATCCCGGGCTCTGTTCTCGGCTTTCTCTCATTTTCTCCAGTGTATTAGCCTTTGACTCTTTATCATCAAGATATGCCTTGGTGTATTTACCCTGATCATCAACAACTGGAAGTGAAGAAGAACTGACTGCAGCAGTCATTTAGAACCCTTATTTCAGTGAATAACTACCGTGTATGACCGCCCCACCAGAGAATAGTTCCATTCTGTAAAACCCATTTACTTATACTTAAATAAGTACCTGACCCTTTGACAGGTTCACAGGGTTTATTTAATTGACCGATCAAACAGATAATGGCAAGCTCAGAAAATGGACTACACAATAATAATTGCCGATGACCATCCCTTATTCAGGACTGCTTTAAAGTCCTCAGTTGGTCATGCACTTCAGGAACCCACGATCTGCGAAGCTGGCTCAATCGCGGAGCTTCAATTACTTCTTGAAAATAATTCATCCCCGGATTTGATATTGCTGGATCTGCATATGCCCGGAGCACACGGACTGTCTGGGCTAATATTTCTCAGGGGGCAGTACCCGGATGTTCCTGTTGTCGTGGTTTCAGCTTCTGATGACCAGCAGATCATACAGAAAACAAAGAACCATGGTGCTAATGGCTTTATTCCAAAGTCCACACCGCTGGATGACCTCAAAAGTGCCATTTTGAAAGTTCTGGAGGGTGAAAACTGGTGGCCTGTTAACTTCCAGCCTGCCGAATCTCAGGAAACCAGCGATATGGAAGCCCGACTGGCGAGCCTGACACCTCAGCAATTCAGGGTTCTGGGAATGATCAGTGAAGGCATGTTAAATAAACAGATTGCTTATGACCTGAATGTATCAGAAGCTACGATTAAGGCTCATGTGACAGCCATTTTCAAAAAGCTGGGCGTTAGAAGCAGGACACAGGCAGTAATCGCCATTAAAGAGCTGGAAATTGAGATGCCTGGCCAAGACACACAGGACCAGGATAGTCCAGACTAAACAGTCTCTGCCCTGTGGACTTCGGCTTCATAACGATTCAGGATTGCCCTCATCGCAGCGGGCTTCACGGGCTTTCTCAAATAGCTGATATTCAGCTCACGGCATTGTTGTCGTAAGTCATCCTGTTGATTAGCTGTGACCAGAACAGCACCGGCTTGATAACCTAACCTCTCACGAATACGTTTAATCAAGTCAATGCCGTTGACTTGATCACCCATCTGGTAATCAACCATTAATAAATCCGGTATCATGGCCTTAATCGACAGGATTGCTTCCTGATTATTTTGAGCAGTCTCCACCCTGCAACCCCAACGAGTTAACAGACTGGTCATACCTTTGATAATGTCCGGCTCATCATCAACACACAGAACCTTTAATCCCATATCACCGGTATCCGGATTATGAAAAACCACTTTATTACCCAAAACATTTCGAGTTACCAAAGGTACTACTACGGAAAAAATAGCTCCTTCTCCGGGCGATGATGATAAGGAAATTTTTGCGCCAAGGATCTGGGCAATTCCTTTTGCAATAGAGAGCCCAAGACCAAGCCCATTAACCGCCGTTGATAAGCGTTCAAATTCTGCAAAAATAATCGCCTGTTTGTTGTGTGGTATGCCCTGCCCGTTGTCCCTTACCTCAATCTTCAGCTGTTGATTTTTCATATAACGACAACACAACATTACTTTCCCTGGTCTATTGGTGTTTTCAACATAACGAAACGCATTAGTAAGAAAATTTTGTAAGATTCTTCTAAGCAGAACCGGATCGGTTTTTATCCATGCGTCTGATTTCACCACCCTGAATATCAGGTCATCTTCCCTCGATAAAAGGGAAAACTCAGACTTCAAGGGTTCCAGAACATCCATTACAGGCAAATTCCGAAAGTTTACTGCCATCTTTCCAGCTTCAATTCGTGACATGTCCAGCAAATCGGTCAATAAATGCTCGGCAGACCTTAATGAGTTGCTGATATTCTGTGCCAACTCTTCATGGACGGTTCCCCTCGCCTCCAGTTCCATGGAGGCAGTAAACAGCCGCGCCGCATTCATTGGTTGCATAAGGTCATGACTGATCGCGGCAAAAAAACGTGAGCGCAGATGATTCGCTTTCTCTGCCTGAGATTTTGCTCCCAATAGTTGCACATTTAACAAAGAAAGCTCTTTTGTCCGCTCCTGTACCCGGTGTTCCAGACTTTCATTCACTTCCTTCAATGCATTTTCAACCTGACGGAACCCGGTAATATCCGTGAAGGTCATGACAAAGCCGCCACCAGGCATCGGATTTCCCTGAATCTGGATCACCCTGCCATCCTGTCGTCGCCTTTCTGAACGATGAGCCGTCCCATTCCTCATATAGGACAGTCGTTTATTGACGTGATGATCGACTTCCCCTGCCCCACAGAGCCCAGTTAAAGCATTATGCCGAATCATATCAGCGATGGGGCGACCTACCTTAATCAAGCCATGTGGGTAATCAAACAACTCCAGGTACTGCTGATTCCAGGCAACTAACTCCAGGTTACGATCAACAACACTGACCCCCATACTGATATGCTCAATTGCACCCTGGAGCAGTTCCCGGTTGAACTGAAACACTTCAGAGGCCTCATCCACCATGGCCTGAACCTCTTCAAGCCCGACATTCCCGTGGACAAGCGACTTCATGACTATACGGGCAGATGATGCACCCAGTGTTCCTGCCAGCAACCGCTCAATCGCTGCCACCAGCTCTGGCTCTGCCTGCTGATTACTCTCCAGTGCTCCAAATAGAAGGCCTCTATCCCTCGATTCAAAGCTCTGAATAACACCATGCACCCGATTTTTACTGACAAACCGGCTGGCCAGCTGCTCAAGCTCTCCCACCTTAATAGCAGCGTCCAGAAAAACACCATCTTCAGAAAGGACCGCATCAACAAACTTCCGGGACTGTCTTCTCTCCTCAATACCAGGCCTAAGATAGAGACACCCGCATAGATAAATAAACGTATTAAGGGATAACGCGACCAGAGTCGCTCCTGTGACTGTGCCAGTCACATTAAGGCCAAAAAGACTCCCCGGCTTAAGCCAGTCATAACCAAAAATCCCGTACTGAACAACACCGGAGTCCAGCCATGAGACATCAACCAATACTGGAACCACCAGACAAAATAGCCAGACCGTGAAACCCACAAGCAACCCACCGGCGGCCGCTTTAGAATTGCTTTCTCTGATGTAAAGGCTGCCGAGCAACACCGGTGCAAGTTGAGCAACGGCTGAAAATGACATCTGACCAATAGCAGCCAGAGATCCCGAGCCTTCAAGTAACCGATATACAACCCATGACATCATTAATAAAATGACAATCGTCGTACGCCTTACCGTCAGAAGAAGCCCACTGAACCGGTAAAAGTCATTACTGTCCCTGTAGCTGTGATTATTTCTGCGCAGCAGTAGTGGCATTAAAATTTCATTGGATACCATGGTTGTCAAAGCAAGTGTTGCAACAATCACCATGCTGATGGCAGCAGACACGCCCCCCAGAAAAGCCAGCACAGCCATTGGCAAGCTCCCCATTAGCTTTGGCAGTTCAATCAAATAGGCATCACCGGGTACATCACTGCCCAATAGTTGATTGCCGACCAGCGCCAATGGAACCACAAACAGAGCCAGCAATAACAAATAGGCAGGAAAAAGCCATCGAGCTTTATAGAAATCATCAATGCTGCTGTTTTCGACGACTGTGACATGAAACTGTCGGGGTAGACACAATACGGCTGTCATGGCCATTACTGTAGGCATAAAGATATTATCAAACCAGCTGACATCTGTATTCTCCCCACTCTGCTGAATGATCGCATCAAGATGAATATGATCCAGGGCAGCCCACGTAACCCAGCCTCCAACCAATAGAAATACAGAGAGTTTGACCAGAGACTCAAAGGCAATTGCCGCCATAATGCCATTCTGATGCTCGGTAGCATCCAGCTTTCGGGTACCAAACATAATGACAAACACGGTCAGGGTTAAGGTAATGGCTAATGCCAGATCTTCGCGGGACCAGCGCCCTGGCCCAAGGCTGTCATCCGTTAGCTGAGCAAAGCCCATCACAATGGCTTTTAGTTGCAGTGCAATATAGGGGAGCACACCAATGACCAGAATGAGGGTGACCAGAATCGCCATAAAGTGGGAACGACCGTGACGGGAAGCGATAAAGTCGGCAATAGAAGTAATATTCTCCTGCTTACTGACAGTAATCAGCTTAACCAGGAGTTTCCAGAAAAGAACAAAAACCAGGATGGGGCCAAGGTAGATTGGAATGAATGACCATAGGTTTTCACTGGCCTGCCCCACGGCCCCGAAAAAAGTCCAGGAAGTGCAGTAGACTGCCAGAGAAAGACTGTAAATCAACGGTTGCCAACGCTTCCTGAAAGTAGCCCCGTGATAATCACCAAACCAGGCGGCAACAAACAGACAGGCAACGTACACCGTTGCAATGAGGGCCAGTATCCATCCAGACATAGCTATTATTCTTATGAGTCATATTTCAGCAGCCAAAGCAGAGTTTTCTGTGGCTTGTTTCAGCGAAATATACACCTGAACCAATGGTATGTCGCCCCTGATTGCACATTAGTCAGGAGGCTGATACTACCGATAATACTCGAAATAATGATATGGTTATTTTTTAGACCCTCACCAAATCGGATACATTTCTGATACAGGTTAAGACCAAAGTCTAATACCAGAAATCCCTATAAATCCTAAACTGAGAACACTTTAATAAATGCGTCCATAGTCGTTTTCTGAGTAACTGCTCAATCTGAACACTATAAAAAGAACCGCCCTGAGTCATTTTGAACTAAATAACAATAACAAAACTAAGGGAAGTGATATGTCTGACACCTCCGTTTATCCAGTAAAGTCCGCTGCTCTTGAAAACACACTGGTTAACAACGACCAGTACCTGGAAATGTATCAGCAATCCATCATCAACCCTGAAGGCTTCTGGCGCGAACACGGCCAGCGTATCGACTGGTTCCAGCCTTTCTCCAAAGTGCGAAAAGTCTCTTTTGACGACCACTTCGTCAGTATCAACTGGTTTTATGATGGTACCACCAATGCTTCCCATAATTGCCTTGACCGACATCTGGAAGAGAGAGGTGACCAGCTCGCCATTATCTGGGAGCCGGATGATGAAGGTGAAGCAAGAAAGGTGACCTACCGGGAACTGCACGAGCTTGTCTGCCGTTTTGCCAATGCATTAAAGAGCCAGGGGGTCCGCAAAGGTGATGTTGTCGCGATCTATATGCCAATGGTCATTGAAGCCACGGTTGCCATGCTGGCCTGCAGTCGTATAGGAGCAATTCACTCCGTGGTGTTTGGTGGATTCTCACCGGAAGCACTGGCAGGAAGAATCATTGACTCCAAAGCAAAGATTGTTGTTACAGCAGATGAAGGTGTTCGAGGTGGGCGTACTGTGCCTCTGAAAAACAACGTCGATGAAGCACTGACACACCCCGACACACACACCATTGAGAAAGTCATTGTACTCAAGCACACAGGCGCTGATATTGCCTGGCATCGTCACCGTGATGTCTGGTGGCAGGAGTTAACGGCACTTACTTCACCACACTGCGAAGCCAGGGAGATGAATGCCGAGGACCCACTCTTTATCCTCTACACTTCAGGCTCTACCGGGAAGCCAAAAGGCGTCATGCATTCCACAGGGGGATACCTGGTATACGCATCCATGACCCATCAATATGTATTTGACTATAAACCCGGCGAAGTATTCTGGTGTAATGCTGACGTTGGCTGGATTACCGGACATTCATACGTTACCTATGGCCCTTTATTAAATGGCGCAACAATTGTGATACATGAAGGGTTACCCAATTATCCGGAAACCAATCGCCTCAGCAAAATTATCGATAAACACGGTGTGAATATTCTGTACATCGCACCAACGGCAATCCGTGCATTAATGGCAGAGGGTGATGCCGCAGTTAAGGATACTCATCGCAATTCGCTGAGACTGTTGGGCTCTGTAGGGGAACCTATTAACCCCGAAGCCTGGAACTGGTACTACTCAACGATTGGTGAAGAGCGTTGCCCTATCGTCGACACCTGGTGGCAGACCGAAACCGGTGCTGCAATGCTGACTCCACTTCCAGGAGCCACAGATCTTAAGCCAGGTTCAGCAACACGGCCATTCTTTGGTGTACAGCCAGCCCTGGTGGATAACATGGGTCGCCTTATCCATGGTTCCGGAGAAGGCAACCTCGTCATCCTGGATAGCTGGCCCGGACAAGCCAGAACCGTCTATGGAGATCACGAACGTTTTGTACAAACCTACTTCTCATCTTTTAAAGGCATGTATACAACAGGTGACGGAGCTCGAAGGGATGATGATGGCTACTACTGGATCACCGGTCGTGTGGATGACGTCATCAATGTTTCAGGCCACCGTATGGGCACGGCAGAAATAGAATCAGCAATGGTAGCTCATCAGCAGGTAGCCGAAGCCGCAGTTGTTGGTTTCCCACACGACATCAAGGGTCAGGGTATCTATGTTTATGTCACACTCAATAGTGGGATAGACACCAGTGAAGACTTGAAAAAGAACCTGAAGGACTGGGTACGAAAAGAAATAGGGCCTATTGCTACCCCCGATATAATTCAGTGGGCCCCGGGACTGCCCAAAACCCGGTCAGGAAAAATCATGAGGCGAATTCTTCGTAAAATAGCCGCCGATGAATACGAAAACCTAGGAGACACTTCAACTCTGGCGGACCCTGAAGTAGTGAATCAATTGATCGCTAATAAAGCAGTAGCCAGCTAGTAACAGTCAATTGTCGTGCGGTATTCCTTCTATAGCCAATACCGCACTTACTTTTACTCTCCCCTGTCACAGCAGGTAATCCTTGACATTATAACCAGCGTCCCTATAATTCGCCTCTCTTTCGACGCGGGATGGAGCAGCCTGGTAGCTCGTCGGGCTCATAACCCGAAGGTCGTCGGTTCGAATCCGGCTCCCGCAACCACTTTTAAAGCAGTTGATGTTCCCTTCTTTTTTTCAAGGGATCAGCTGAACAGTTTTGTCGCGGGATGGAGCAGTCTGGTAGCTCGTCGGGCTCATAACCCGAAGGTCGTTGGTTCGAATCCGGCTCCCGCAACCACTTTTAAAGCAGTTGATGTTCCCTTCTTTTTTTCAAGGGATCAGCTGAACAGTTTTGTCGCGGGATGGAGCAGTCTGGTAGCTCGTCGGGCTCATAACCCGAAGGTCGTTGGTTCGAATCCGGCTCCCGCAACCACTTTTAAAGCAGTTGATGTTCCCTTCTTTTTTTCAAGGGATCAGCTGAACAGTTTTGTCGCGGGATGGAGCAGTCTGGTAGCTCGTCGGGCTCATAACCCGAAGGTCGTTGGTTCGAATCCGGCTCCCGCAACCATCTTATCTAAATATTCAAAACCTCATAAATACCCACCATGCAACACGATGTCCCTTCTTCATCATTTAAAAGAGCGCTTGTTGTTGAAGGTGGTGGTATGCGTGGAATCTTCACCGCTGGTATTCTGGACGCTTTTCTTGATAAAAGAGTCAGAGCTTTCGATGGGTACTATGGCGTATCTTCTGGCGCCCTGAACCTCAGTTCATTTATTGCGGGCCAACGTGGGCGTAATCTGGATATCTATACCAACCTATGCCTTGACTCAGAGTTTATCAGTATTCTGCGTCATATCAGAGGCGGAAACCTGTTTGATCTTGACTGGTTTTTCCAAAAACTTTCACAGCAAAACACTTTAAACTTTGCCCGATTCAGAAAAAGACTTAACACTCAACGCTTTACCGTTGTCAGCACATGCATTGATACTGGAAAACCTGTTTATCACAGCATAGATAGCAACACTCCAAATGAGGTTATCAACGACACACTGAAAGCAAGCAGTGCCTTACCCATGATTTATCGGAAGCCAGTATTGGTTAACAACCATGCCTTGACCGATGGCAGCTTATCGGACCCCTTGCCAATACAAAAAGCTATTGATGACGGTCATACTCAGATCGTTGTACTTAGAACCAGACAAGCAAACTTTCGTAAACGATCTACGACCGGATCAAGGGTTTATGCTTGGCAGAATCGTCAAATGCCAGCAGTATCAATGCTAATAAAAGATCAGAATACTATTTACAATCAGGCGGCAGACTTTGCTGAGTCCATTTCAGAAAGCACCAGCGTACAACTCATCCATGTCTCTCCACTGAAGCCACTAAATACCTCCAGAGGAACAAGGTGTCATCACCGGCGTAAAAAGTCCTCAAAACACCAGTCCAAAATGACCTGTCGTTAAGTATAGCTTTTTGGGGTGGTCTGCAAGTCTGATAGTTCCAGAAAGTTAAATATTTTACTAAGCTGACTCT
>NZ_LUKQ02000105.1 GCF_001647025.1 Endozoicomonas atrinae | reverse complement strand
ACTATGAAGATATTATCAATAAATGCTGTGAGGCATGGAATGAATTACTTTCTGAAGTTGGCCGATTGAAAAGTCTATGCTCCCGTTCATGGGCTGTTATTTCATAATTTAAAAATGGAATTGGTATTACACAGTCCGTCAGACAAGAGCCTGATTCCGAGAGAAATTACATCAGAGTGAAATCAGGAGACGCCCTGCTATTTAATGGGGGTCAACTTTTTCATGGAGTCAGTAAAGTATATTCAGACACTCCTGAGTTTTGGAAAAATTCGATATTTGCCAAAAATGGAATGACGCGCTTCAACCTACAATTCAGAGACCCATTTCGGGATACACTCACCTACAACCCTTATTTTGAACATAAGGATTAAAGTGTACAGCTAACCAGACACTGTCCGCATTCCTATCGGTTCTGGAAACTCTATGACGGAGGCCTGCAGGCAACATAATATAATCGCCGGGTCTAAGTAAAACCGGGTCCCAACCCTCCTCAAACTCCAGCACAGCAGAACCACTCAACAAAACCACCCACTCATCCCAGGACTGGTCATACCACTCCCCTATTGGAGTCGTATGACCACGGGAGACAATCCGCTCTATCTTAACAGCACCCGACTCCTGCAGAGTCTCAAAATACTCTTCAGGCAGTTCTGCAGGTATGTGTTCGAACAGATTGTTTTTCATCGATTACCCCTGAGCTATCAGGAACGTTTTGTCTTACGTTTATCTTTGGCAAACTGTGCAGATTTTTCAACTCTGCGCTTGCGATGGGCCTGCCTCTGATCAAGCTCCTTGGTTTCTGCATACGGGTTATCACCCGAGCGGAACTCAATTCGAATAGGAGTTCCCATTATCTTCAATACTTTACGAAACGTGTTTTCAAGATAACGTCGATAAGCCGCCGGCACACGCTCAGTCTGATTACCATGAATGATAATCGTTGGAGGATTCATGGCTCCAGCATGACAGTAACGCAGCTTAATCCGGCGATTGTTAACCATGGGAGGCTGGTGCTCCTTAACGGCATCTTCCAGAATTCGCGTCAATCGATTGGTCGACAGCTTACTGGTAGCCGCTTCATATGCCTCTTCAATAGAGTCATAAAGATTACCAACACCGGTACCGTGTTTTGCCGAAATCATATGAATTCGGGCATAGTTGATAAAACCAAGTCGACGCTTTAGCTCTTCCTTTACTTGCGTTTTATGCTCTTCTTGCATGCCATCCCACTTATTCAGCGCAATGACCACTGCACGCCCAGCGTCCAGAACAAAGCCCAGCAGATGCAGATCCTGCTCTACAATACCTTCACGGGCATCCAGCACCAGAACCACAACATTGGCATCTTCAATCGCCTGAAGAGTCTTGATTACCGAAAACTTTTCAATAGATTCGGACACCTTGCCTCGTCTGCGGACGCCCGCAGTATCAATCAGTGTATAGTCCTGACCAAAACGCTCATAAGGAATGTAAACGCTGTCACGTGTTGTTCCCGCCTGATCGTAAACAACAACACGCTCTTCGCCTAACAGGCGATTAACAAGCGTGGATTTGCCGACATTCGGACGACCAACGATACCAATTTTGATACCTCTTGGCCTCGTTGACAGCTCATCAGACTCTTCAGCCTCACCATCAGCACACTCCAGTAGAACGTCATTAATCATATTGCTGACGCCACGCCCATGCACGGCTGCGATATGATAGGCATCACCAATACCCAGCGAAGCAAAATCTGTCTCAGCCTGTTCCGCATCAACCCTGTCCACTTTATTAAGTACAAGGTGATACTTCTTCCCCTGCTTGCGAAGGTGCAAAGCAATCATTTCATCAGCAGCAGTCAACCCAGCCCGGGCATCAACCAGAAACAGGACAACATCCGCCTCATTGATGGCCGCCAGAGACTGCTCTGCCATTGCAGAGTCAATCCCCTCTTCATCACCCGAGATACCGCCAGTATCCACGACAATATAGGGATGCGAACCAACCTTGCCCTCACCGTATTTCCGGTCTCGGGTTAACCCGGCCACATTGGCTACCAAAGCATCCCGGGAGCGGGTCAGACGGTTAAAAAGGGTGGACTTGCCAACGTTTGGCCGACCCACCAGGGCAATTACAGGAACCATAAGATTTACCAAAATTACAAAGTACGCAGCGGGGAAACCATCCAGAACAAGACGCTCCCAGCGCATCGGTCGTAAGACCGAAATTGAAAACGGGCCGAACCCTATTAAAGGTTCAGCCCGACAACACTCTTAACAGATAGGCCACTGACTTCCGATTATTCGGAAGCTTTTTCCTTCAAGGCAACCAGTTCACCATCAGCCGACAACACCAGGATTAATTCACCATCCACCAGGGGCTGAGCTTTGATCGCAGAAGAATCAGCCTTGAAACGGCCAGCCTGACTGCCATCAACCTGCGACAATAAATGAACATAACCTTCACCATCACCAACCACTACATAACTGCTGAATGCAGCTGGCGCAGATAGCTGACGGAACTCAAAATCTTCCTGTCTCCAGTTAGAGGCGCCGGTTCTCTGGTCAATCGAACTGACATAACTCTCTTCACTAGTCAGATAGATCGAACCAAAACCTTCTGTCATCGATTCATAACTGGACAGTTCTTTTGCCCAGCGAACTCGACCACTATAAAGATCCAGCCCTGCAACATTACCCTGGAAACTGACAAAGAAAATCGTGTCACCATTGATCAAAGGAGCACCTTTGATGTCAACCATGCGTTCGAGCTCAGTACTGCCCTTAGGCGCAGCAACTCGAGAACTCCAGAGCGGTGCACCATTTTTCAGGCGGAAGGCTTTTGCTTCTCCACTGGCAAACCCGGCAAACACCGCTTCACTGAACATCAGCGGTGAAGCAGAACCTCTTAACGTCAGTGCCGGCTGAAGCGCCTCCTGGCGCCAAAGATACTGACCACTCTCAGCATCAAGCACGGTCAGCCGGTCATCAATACTCTGAACAGCGACATAAAAACCATCCGTTACAGGCGCACTGAGAATCTCGCTACTTACCCTCTCTTTCCAGAGCTCATCGCCATTCTCCTGGTTCAGGGCAATAACTTCACCGTCCAGCGTCCCCAGAAGCACCATACCCGCTGCAGCACTGACGCCACCACCAATACGGGTATTGAGTTTTTTCTTCCAGACTTCCTTTCCGGTATCACGCTCAAGGGCAAAAACAGTGCCTTCTGCACCGGAAACAAAGATTTTATCGCCATCCATCGCCGGCTTCAGGCTTTCGAATCGCTTCCCAACACCTTTACCAACACCTCTGGACCACACTTCAACCAGCTTGACCTTTTCCTCAGCAATAGTCTGGAGAGGCTTGGGAGTTCTCACCTCCTCTTCCTCCGATGAAAAAAGACTGCATGCAGAAAGCCCCAGCATCAGCAGAAGAATCAAAGAGCCCCTGAATAACCTCTCCATTTTGTTACCCCTCCTGAGGTGCCATCGCTGCAAGATCGTCCAACTTGAGCTGCAGTAACGGACGGTTCAAACCATTATCCTGTGCTGCATCAACTGCCTTTTGGTACGCTGTCTCCGCCTGCTTGCGGTCACCAAGAGCGAGGTAAGCATCACCCTTTGCTGACTCCACTGTTGCTTCGTAAGACTTGCCAGCATTGAGCTTGGTCAGAATATCAAGAGCCTGCTGGCCATTCCCGGAGGACTCACTCAACAGTACCCTTGCCAGCCGAACACTGGCCATTGTCTGAACTTCATCCGCAGGTTTCTGAGCCAGAACCCACTCAAGGGAAGCCCGGGCAGCACTCAACTGGTCATCCTGCACTTGCTGCTGAGCCAGAAAGAGCGTGGCAAACGCCGCATACTGACTGCTCGCATAATCATTCTGCAAAGAAGAAACAACGTGACTTACTGTCGCCTTCTGCTCCTCAGTCAGAGGCGCTGCAAGCTGAGTCTGCTGATCCAGAGACAAAGTATCCAGTAAATTCTGATAAAGCCCTGAAGCTTCAGAAATTTCCTGCTGCTGTGTCTTCTGCCAGTAGTTGTAACCGGAAACCGCTGCCAGTGTAATGGCAACTCCCAGCACAACAGGCTGACCATAGTCTTTCCATAGATTCTTAAGCAGTTCAACCTGCTCTTCATCAGATTGGTAACTCACCCTTTACTCCTGACTTCTTTCCTGAAACCGTTAACAGCACACTCATTTCAACAAGCAGTTTACTGAACAGCGGTATTCTATAATACTTTTTGCAAATGTCCGGCTACGTCAGCGATTGGCAGCTGCTGCTGGGCTTCATCAGTCCTCAGGGACTTCACAGTTACCATCCCGGCGACCAGTTCATCTTCACCCAGTATGAGAGCATAGGCAGCACCACTGCGGTCTGCACGTTTCATTTGTGCTTTAAAGCCGCCACCGCCGCAATTCATCAGAAGCTTCAGTTCTGGTAACGCATCACGAAGCCTCTCCACCACAGGAAGCACCCTGTGACCAACACCCTCACCAACAGCCACCACCGCCACATCCACCCGGTTAGAGACAGTTTCCGGCAGCAACTGAAGGGTTTCCAGCATCAATACCAGACGTTCAATACCCATGGCAAAGCCTACGGCAGGGGCAGGCTTTCCACCTAACATCTCAACCAGGACATCATAACGACCTCCGGCACACACGGTACCCTGGGCCCCCAAACTTTCTGTCACCCATTCAAAAACGGTTCTTCCATAATAATCAAGGCCACGGACCAGTCTTGGATTAACGCGATAAGCAACACCCGCCTCATCCAGAATCTGCTTTAACTGCGCAAAGTGTACCTGCGACTCTTCATCCAGATAGTCAAACAGCTCAGGAGCACCGGCAACAATCTTCTGAGTGTTAGAGTCTTTGCTGTCCAGGATTCTCAGTGGGTTGATGGTCAGGCGACGACGACTGTCATCATCCAGTTCTGACTCATAATCCTGAAGATAAGTGACCAGCGCTTCGCGATATCGGACGCGGGCTTCCAGAGTGCCGAGAGTATTCAACTCCAGCGTGACATGTTTTGACAGACCAAGCTTATGCCAGAATCGCGCCGTCATCATGATCATTTCCGCGTCGATATCCGGACCGGCCATGCCATAGGCTTCAACACTGATCTGATGAAACTGACGATAGCGGCCTTTTTGAGGGCGCTCGTAACGAAACATTGGCCCAGAAGTCCACAACCGTTGAATCTGGTTGTAAAACAGGCCCTGCTGAATACCTGCACGAACAACCCCTGCAGTAGCCTCAGGACGAAGAGAAAGCTTATCACCATTGCGATCTTCAAAGGTGTACATCTCTTTCTCAACAATATCCGTACCAGAGCCAATACCCCGACTGAACAGGGCGGAGCTTTCAACAATCGGAATCCGGATTTCCTGATAACCATAATTGGTCAGGACAGAGCGCACCTGCTGCTCAAGGTACTGCCAGACAGGGGTCTGTTCGGGAAGAATATCATTCATCCCACGGATGGCTTGAAGCTGCTTGCCCAAGTTCAAATGTCCTCTACCTAAAAACACCACATAACATCACCTGGCTCATCAGGAACAGGAGATATGGCTTGAAAATGGGCAACTATAACCGTTAACGCCTTTGTGTGACAATCCCACAGCCCTCTGATAAAAGAGCGCCCATCGCTGAAGAGTGTTTATTCACCGAAAGGAATTCGCTTAAAGGATTATTTATCTACCCCTGGCCATTGCCTGTCAACAAAACGCTGGCCACTCGAGTACTCGAGCTCGGTTTCGCCACAGACTTACCATCCAGCAGGATATTCTCTACACCCGGCGTATTGCCGAACCGCAGATTCACTGGAGGAAAAACATCGAGATTAAGGGAAGATCCAGCCTTCTGCACTGCTGAAATAAGCACCTCACCGGTAGCATCCTTGATTTCAACCCAACAATCTTCTGAGAAATCAATGACAAGAGGCCTGGCAAGGTCAGCAACAGGTTTATTTTGCTCATCCCCTGACGTTGCATCAACCACCTCTGAGCTATCCAGGGCAATTGGAGGGAACTCTGGCTGAACCTCTTTCAGAACAGGTTCTTCTTTTTCCTGACCGGACTCATCTTTTGCGACGGTAGCATCATGAGTTGAGATATCCTCCTCCACCAGCTCATCACCAATGTCTCCGATAGGTGTCAGAGGAGGAACACTCTCAGTATTAACCAGGGGCTCGGGCATTTCTTCAGTCATCTCTTCGCTGATGGCCACCTCAGCCACAGGTTCGATGCCCAGCCAGTTATTCCAGAGGTAATAGCCAAGCCCCCCCAGCGACACAAGCAACAATAGCGCAAGCGCATATACTGGAGAAGGCGCACTGTGAGCTCGCAGTGGCTTCAATTTTTTTGCCCCCTGCAAGCGGGGAGATTCCAGCCCATCAATACCAATAAAATGGTCAAAGTCCTTAACCAGATCTTCACCATTAAGCCCTACCAGCTTGGCATAATTCCGAATATAGCCACGGACAAAGGCCGCCTGCGGTAGCACATCAAACATGCTCTCCTCAATAGCCTTTACATAACTTTCCGTAATCTTAAGGTTTTCAGCCACTTCAGGGATAGAAAGTCCCTGACTGTTACGAGCCTGAGCGAGCACAGTACCCGGAGCAAACGTCTGAATGGCTTCTTCCTGCTGAGTATCCTGTTCACTCATAACCCAATCGACTCCGATATTGCTTCAGCTCTTTAGAGCCAGGATAAAGTCTTTCCAACCTCAACGCATAACTGGCCGCTTTACCCTGGGCCCGATTTGCCGTTGCCAGCTCAATACCCAGTAACAAGCTGCGCGCACTCTGCTCAGCCGCTTCATCAAAGGCCTGGTAATGCTGCCACCCTTTGTAGAGATTGCCCTGTTCTTTGTAGATAGTGGCAAGTTCCAGATTGGCTCTTGGTAAGTTACTGTTCAGACGAAGCGCCCTGGTAAAGTGCTCAACAGCCAATGAAGACCGCCCCATCCGCAAAGCAACAATACCCATGTTTTCAAAGGTTCGGCTGCGCTGGGAGTAGGCGACATCCTTCGAAGCCAGCTCAAACTGGTGATAAGCGTCCTGAAGCCGGTTTCTGGAGAAAAGGAAAGCGCCAAAATTATTGCGTATGTCAGAGGCATCAGGATCAATGGCGAGCGCCCTGTTGAACGCCCTCTCAGCAAGCTGATCTTCCCCCTGACGCTGATAAGCCATGCCCAGCATACCATGAACACTGGCCGAGTCTGGTTCGATCTCAAGGGCTCTTTCCAGAGGTCTTACCGCTCTCTCTGAGTAACCTTCCTGAAGATAGCCTCTGGCAAGGTTCATATAGTCCACCACTGCCCTGTTCTCATTCACAGGCCGACTGTCAGTGGTGACACAGCCCGTCAGTGCCAGAGATACAGAAAACAGTAATGCAATGGGCCTCAATTTGACTCCCATGCTTATCCCCACATTTGCGATTTTAAAATATATCCTGGACACTGTGTTCGAGAATAGCACCCTCAAGATTGCAGACCGGTAACGAACAGCCCTACGGGATGACAGATGCACCCCGGACAGCCTTTTATACCTGCCTGGCTGCTATGTAGCGTTCACTGCGCCGGGTCTTATCCATTACATTGCCCACCAACTGACCGCAGGCAGCGTCGATATCGTCACCTCTTGTCTTTCTTACGGTGACATTAAAACCAGCCAGCTGCAAACTTTCCTGAAACCGTCTCACTGCATTATTACTTGGTCTTTCATATCCTGAATGAGGAAATGGATTGAAAGGAATAAGGTTTACCTTGCAGGGCACATCGTTCAGCAAAGCAATCAGCTGCTGCGCATGTTCTGGTTGATCATTAACGCCAGCAAGCAATGTATACTCGATCGTAACGACACGTTTGCTGTCCGTCAAACTGTTCATGTAATGATGAATTGCATCAAGCAGCTGATCCAACGGGTATTTCCGGTTGATCGGAACCAGTTGATTTCTCAGCTCATTATTTGGCGCATGCAGTGACACTGCCAGTGAAACATTAGACACCTCACTTAACTTTCTCAGCGCTGGCACTACGCCTGATGTACTCAACGTTACCCGACGCTTTGAAAGTCCATAACCAAGGTCGTCCATCATCAGGTCCATTGCATCAACGACATTGTCGAAGTTCATCAATGGCTCACCCATACCCATCATGACCACATTGGTAATTGATCGGTCCATCTTGGCCGGTACATTTCCAAAATGACGTGCGGCAACCCACACCTGCCCAATGATTTCAGCCACCGTCAGGTCAGAGTTAAAACCCTGCTTACCCGTAGAGCAGAAACTGCAATCCAGGGAACAACCTGCCTGGGAAGATACACACAGGGTTCCACGCCCATTGTCAGGAATAAATACGGTTTCAACACAGCTGCCACTGGCTACCCGGACAACCCACTTACAGGTCCCATCCTCAGAAAAGTGGCTGCTGACCACCTCTGGGCCGCGAATTTCAGCACTGGCTTTAAGCCGCTCACGAAGCGATTTGCTGATGTTCGTCATATCATCGAAATTATCAACCCGATGATGATGAATCCACTTCAAGACCTGCTCAGCACGAAACTTTTTCTCACCAATAGTGAGAAAGTAGGCTTCCATTTTTTTTCGTGAAAGCCCCAGCAAATTAACTCTTGTCTGTTCACCAACCAGCTCACTGGCCTGATCGATAGATGGCTCGATCAATTCTGACATCTTATTAATACCTCAAAGCCATCAGAGGGCCTCCCCCCTGATGGCTTATATTTTCACGCTCACCCCGAACACTGCCAGGCCACTGTAAACTTATATCTTGTCAGTGACCTGATTCAGTTAACGCGTTCTGGGGCAAATCTCCGAACCCTCGAAGAAGTAGGCCACTTCACGCTCAGCAGATGTCGCCGAGTCAGATCCATGAACCGCATTTTCATCGATAGTTTCTGCAAAATCAGCCCGAATAGTGCCTTCTGCGGCCTCTTTCGGATTGGTAGCCCCCATCAATTCACGATTCAGGGCTACTGCATTCTCACCTTCAAGAACTGATACAACGACAGGTCCTGAAGTCATAAAAGCAACCAGGTCCTTATAGAACGGACGCTCTTTGTGTTCAGCATAAAAGCCGCCAGCCTGCTCATCAGAGAGATGAAGCATCTTGGTCGCCACAACATTCAACCCGGACTGCTCAAAACGAGCAAGGATTTTACCGATGACACTCTTGGCTACTGCATCAGGTTTTATAATGGATAAAGTGCGCTCTACCGCCATTACGATCTCCAGATTGTCATTTTCGTGCCCTTTCGGGATTGTTATTACTTATTAAAAACGTACGACTCTCTCAACTGTCCATAGCCGGAGTTCTGGCAGTATTGTATACAATAGAATCCATAGTGTCAGTTCCTGATTTGGTACAGATTCAAATCACCACCTTAACGCCATTGGAATTGACTAAAAACGCCCGAAAACCATCACTATGGAACTTTTTTTTAGCCCGACTGTCCAAGCACGCCCCCCCGATATCGGTAGGTAGCGTAGCTGTTTTCTGAAACCAGATTACCCCTTGCATTCCCAAGAGCAACAAGCGAATGCACTTCTGTCAGAGAGCCTTTTTATTGGCATTCAGGGTCTGGAAGCTACCACAAAGATAACCACCACTGTCAGGCTCTGCGCCACAATGTTTGTGGCAGGGTCTGATTTTCATGATGAGGGGGGGTGACCGACATGTCGGTCATGGTCATTTATTTGACCGTGAGAGGGGTGAAGTTACCCATACAGTGGAGCTTTAAGCGCAAGGCCCACTTAACCGCTTTTTTAACCAGACGTTACTTGGCCCACCAAAAAAGAACTCATGACAGGATCGGAGAAAAACAAAATGATTCCAATTATCGGAAATGCACAAAACGAAACATACATTGAGAACCCCGAGCAATCAAAAAAACTAAAGAAATACAGTGAGAGCAAACCTTACACACATCCTTTTCCTTGTGGTAAAGAGACGTTAAGGACCATTGAAAACAAAACAATTTACGTTAGAAAACCCATTGGATTTTGCTGGGCAGGGAGTTTTCTTAGAGCCAATGCCTGCTTGGAGATCAAGAGCATCGAACACAGAAACGCCAAACTGGCAGCGGCTGCTGATGCATATCTGCTGGCCAGAAGACAGGTACATATCAATGCCGCCATATGCGCTAGCAAAGTGCTAGGAGTTGTTCCAGCACTGGCTATAGGAACTGCCTCCATTGCCACCCCGGCCGGGATTGCAAATCTAGCGGTAGCCGGAGTTGCAGGAGCTTGTATAGCGCCCCCACTCGAAGGAACAATCGACGCTCACCAAACAAAAAAAATCATGAAAAAAATACTGACTGACAACGGCATCAACACTAAAAGATACCTGCGAAAAATAGATTTTTCTAAAATGACTCTTCAGGCTAGATGCTCTGTCAATGATGGCTTGTCTACACCGATGCGAAATGACCTAAGTACAAACGCTTTGCCTAAAAACACCAAAAAAACCCGGAGACACTTGAATCAAGTTTTTGCAGACAATCCATGCAGACTCAACAAACTGGAGAGAATAATACTCAGCAGCGACAGTTACTTTGATGCGAGTGGAAGAGCAACAACCGAAGGTTGTCATTTCAGCGAAAAAGGATGGCGTGATCTCCTTAAATTATGCGTTATAGAGCAAGTTGCTAATTGAGCATCCCATCCAAGAGAGGGTTACAAGACTTGCATGCGTTGCGAAGGTGCTTCAAAAGCCTGCTCTTTTCACCGGGCAGGCCTGAAAGCGATCAACCTGAACCACTCCAGCTCACGCCAACATCTGCTGTAACAGCAAAGTTCACAAGCTTTTAATCAGAAGACTCTTCAATCCACGCCATCTGAATGGCCTCAAGAACCTTTTCGCCACAGCGTTCAGGATCATCTTCAAAACTGTCCAGCGCCAGAATCCAGCTTCTCAGGTCAACAAAATTGACATACTTGGGATCCACATCCGGATATGCCTCATAAAGCTCAATGGCGATATCATAAACATCCGACCACTTTAAACTCATTTCCCCACTCCATGATCATTGATAGATCTTGCCCGGAACCAAGCACTAAATGCCCCAGGCAGACCAGAAACAGAAATCAACGACGCTCAGAAACCTGGTTAATGGTGTATTTAGGAATCTCCACCACCAACTCCTCATCACCCACAACAGCCTGACAGCTTAGTCGGGACTCAGGCTCAAGCCCCCAAGCCTTGTCCAGCATATCCTCTTCGAGCTCATCCGGTTCCTCCATGCTGTCAAAGCCTTCTCTGACAATGACATGACAGGTGGTACAGGCACAGGACTTTTCACAGGCATGTTCGATCTCAATACCATGCTTCAATGCTGCGTCACACACCGTAACGCCTGGCTCTGCTTCAATTACCGCACCTTCCGGACACAGCTCATCGTGAGGTAGAAAAACGATACGAGTCATAATCAGAACTCCTCCAAATCATCTAACTTCTGTCCGGAAAGAGCCTGACGAATACCTTGATTCATTCGACGGGCAGCAAATTCTTCACTGGACTTACCAATACGTTCAATTTCGCTGGCAATGGCCTTGGCATCACCGATTTCACGACACTGTTTCAGCGACTCAAGATCTGCCAACAATGAAGCATATTCATCTTTGCTCAGCAATGTCTGACCGTCCTTATCCAGTGCAACCACCAGTGCCTCAATTACACGATCCGCCTCAACCTGCTGCTCGAGCAACGCCCTTGCATCACGGTCATCACCAGCATGCTCAAAGGAATCTTTCAGCATTCGGGAAATATCTGAATCACTGAGACCATAGGAAGGCTTCACTTGAATACTGCTCTTAACCCCAGTTGACAGCTCCTCAGCAGCAACACTGAGCAGACCATCAGCATCCACCTGAAAGGTCACACGGATTTTAGCGCCGCCTGCAGGCATAGCGGGAATCCCACGCAACTCAAACCGGGCAAGAGAACGGTTATCGCGAATCAGTTCACGCTCACCCTGGAAGACATGAATGGCCATTGCCGTCTGACCATCTTTGTAGGTCGTAAATTCCTGGGCTCGACTGACAGGAATAGTGGTATTTCGATGGATTACCTTTTCCATCAGGCCGCCCATGGTTTCCAGCCCCAGGGAGAGCGGAATAACATCCAGCAGGAGCATATCTTCTGCTGATTTATTTCCAGCCAGAACATTCGCCTGAAGAGCGGCACCCACAGCCACGACCCTATCAGGGTCAATCGATGTCAACGGCTGCCTGCCGGAAAACGCCTCAACCCTCTCACGAACCCTGGGTACGCGGGTAGAGCCACCCACCATCACCACTTCATCAATCTCATTGGCTTTCAGCCCCGCATCCCGAAGGGACCGCTTGAACGCACGAATGGTACGGTCAACCAACGGGTCCACCAGTTCGTTAAACTGCTCACGGGAAAGCGTCCCACGCCACTCCCCAAAGCTGACCTCAACGTCAGTCCCGGAGGTCAAGGCTTCCTTAGCCCGACAAGCCTCAACCATCGCCTCCCGAAGCTGCAGTGAGTTAATGGAAGACTCATCAACCCCCGCCTCACGAAGCATCCAGCGCGCCACCATCCGATCAAAGTCATCACCACCCAGGGCAGTATCACCACCGGTAGCCATCACTTCAAAAACGCCTTTTTCCAGACGCAAAATCGAGATATCAAACGTTCCGCCGCCAAGGTCGTAAACAGCGATAATACCTTCGCCCCCCTGATCCAGGCCATAAGCAACGGCAGCCGCAGTAGGCTCATTCAACAGACGATAGACTTTCAACCCTGCAAGCCTGGCAGCATCTTTTGTTGCCTGCCTCTGGGCGTCATCAAAATACGCTGGCACAGTAATCACTGCACCATCAAGGTCGCCACCCAATGTCTCTTCTGCACGACCAACCAGAGAACGGAGAATCTCAGCAGACACTTCCACGGGACTGACATCACCCCGCCGGGTTTTGATGAACGGCATGCCTTCACTGTTTCCCGAAGCATCGGTGACAAACTGGTAGGGCAACACACCACCAAGGGCATCCACATCCTCGAGCCCACGACCCATCATTCGCTTGACAGAGATAATGGTATTTTCCGGGTCAACCAGAGCACTGGCTTTAGCGGCATTGCCGACATCAACCCTCTGCTCTCCATAGTGAACAACGGAAGGTAAGGTATGATTTCCATCGATATCAGGAAGCGTTTCCCCAACACCTGATCGAACAGAAGCGACCAGGGAGTTGGTGGTGCCCAGGTCAATGCCTACAGCACGCTTGTATTGATGAGGTTCCGGAGCCTGTCCCGGCTCGGAAATCTGCAGTAACGCCATATCTGCCTCTTCTCTTCCTGATTAGTCGTCCAACAACTCGGATTCCAGCTGTTCCAATTCAGCCGCCAGCTTTACCATGAACTGCATCTTTCTTACAACCGTTTCTGCCTGATCAAGATCCTGATCTGTTCCAGATACCCAGAAACCTTCAAACTTCTGAAGGTATCGATGAATATCCGCATCCACCTGACCAGCCAGTCGCTCCACTTCCTGTTCAGGGTTTTTTCTGGACTTGATATCAGCAACAGACTCACGCAACTCCATCTGTTCCATCAGAAACACTGGCTCCATGATGGTGTTGCGCTCCATATCAACATCGCGCCCAGACAGTTTCAGCAAATAGATCGCCCTGCTCAACGGCTGCTTCAAAGTATTAAAGGCCTCATTAACATGGGAAGCATATTGAATAGAGAGGCGCTGCTGACGATCATCATCACCAGCAAACCGGTCAGGATGCACTGCACGCTGTAACGCCCGATATTGACTGGACAGCCGTTGCTGATCAACCTGACAGGAAACAGGCAACTCAAAAAGCTCAAAATAGTTTTTGGTTAAATCAACCACAACGTAATCAAATCCCAAGTCATGAATGACATACTGGAGCATTCAACATGAAAATAAGTGCCCCTTAAATAAATAAGGCCCGACCAGTGTGAACCAGCCGGGCCGGAAGGCAAATCAGCAGTCTCAGCCGACTTCTTTAACAGTATTAACGAAGCCAGAGAGCTTCAGAATCACCGTCAGCCAGCATCAACATTAAAGCTTTCACCGCAACCACACTCACTGGCAGCATTCGGATTGTTAAACTGCAAGCCTTCATTGAGCCCTTCCTTTACAAAGTCCAGCTCTGTGCCATCCAGATAAACCAGACTCTTTGGGTCAACAAACACTTTGACTTCGTGATCTTCAAAAACCTGATCACCTTCATCAACTACATCCACAAACTCAAGGACATAGGCCATACCAGAGCATCCCGAAGTACGTACACCCAGCCTGATGCCGAGTCCCTTGCCTCTTCGGGTAAGCTGCCCCCTGATATGACGGGCAGCCGCTTCGGTTACGGTAATTGCCATTTAATACTCCATCCACTTCCGGGAAATCAACCGATTCCACCGGCTACAATCCTGCACTACTTAATACTTAACTACAGGGCTTCAATACACTACCAGAGACAACATCAGGCAGCTGGAGCTGCGTCATCATGCTTCTGCTTGGCTCGATAGTCGTCAATTGCCGCCTTGATAGCATCTTCAGCCAGAACTGAACAGTGAATTTTTACAGGTGGCAGCGCAAGCTCTTCCGCAATATCAGTATTCTTGATGGTCGCCGCCTCATCCAGCGTCTTGCCCTTCATCCATTCTGTTGCCAGGGAGCTTGAAGCAATGGCAGAGCCACACCCATAGGTTTTGAAGCGAGCATCTTCAATGACGCCTTCATCGTTAACCTGAATCTGAAGACGCATCACGTCTCCACATGCTGGAGCACCGACCATGCCAGTACCCACACTTTGAGAATCCTGGTCAAGCTTGCCTACGTTGCGCGGATTCTCGTAGTGATCGATAACCTTTTCGCTGTATGCCATTTTCCTCTCCTCCGGGGCAGCTCACCTCAGTGCCTACCCCTAAATTCTGTTAACCCTGAGCGTTAATGCGCAACCCACTCAACCTGGCTTAAATCAACACCGTCTTTGTACATATCCCACAGAGGGGACAGTTCTCTGAGTTTTGCAACCGCTTCGCGAATCTCAGAAACAGCGTGATCCACTTCAGCTTCTGTAGTAAATCGACCCAGACTGATTCTCAGGGAACTGTGAGCCAGCTCATCACTTAAACCCAGGGCTCTCAGCACATAAGAAGGCTCAAGACTGGCAGATGTACATGCCGAGCCAGACGAGATGGCAAGGTCTTTCAGGGACATCATCAGAGACTCCCCTTCAACAAAGGCAAAGCTGATATTCAGAATCCCCGGAACTCTCTGCTCAAGAGACCCATTAACATGAACTTCTTCCAGATCGGACAACTGGGAGAGCACTCTCTCTTTCAGCCCAGCCAGACGTGTTCTTTCAGAATCCATCTCCGCTGCAGCGATACGACAGGCCTCACCTATCCCAACAATTTGGTGAGTTGCCAGAGTACCGGAGCGCATACCCCGCTCATGACCACCTCCATGCATCTGGGCTTCCAGACGAATACGAGGCTTACGGCGAACATAAAGGGCTCCAATGCCTTTCGGGCCATAGAGTTTATGGGCAGAAATAGACAGCAGATCCACCTTCATGGTTTCCATATTCAGCGGGATTTTTCCGGCGCTTTGTGCTGCATCCACATGGAAGACAACCTTGCGCGAACGGGTCAGATCACCGATCGCTTCAATATCATTGATCACACCAATCTCATTATTGACGTGCATCAAACTAACCAGAATGGTGTCATCTCGCAGCGCCTTTTCCACCATCTCAGGTGTGATCAGACCGTCGCTATCAGGATCCAGGTAAGTGACTTCAAATCCCTCCCGCTCCAACTGGCGACAAGTGTCCAGTACGGCCTTATGCTCAATGCGGGATGTGATAACGTGCTTGCCCTTTTTACTGTAAAAATGGGCGACACCCTTGATGGCCAGGTTGTCGGATTCGGTTGCACCGGATGTCCAGACAATCTCTCTTGGGTCAGCGTGAATAAGATCTGCAACCTGACGACGGGCATCTTCGACAGCCTCTTCAGCACGCCAGCCGAAAACATGGGAGCGGGAAGCCGGGTTACCGAAATTACCTTCAAGAGAGAGGCACTGAATCATCTTCTCAGCCACTCTCGGGTCAACCGGTGTTGTTGCGGAATAATCGAGATAAATAGGTAATTTCATCTGGTACATCTCCAGGCGGTCAGTACGCTCAATGCCCTTGATTCGCAAAGGGTTAAAATCATCATGCCCCTACACATTCCTCTTTTTTAAAAACGCGTTAAAAAAGATTCCTCACAGAATGGTGTCAGCGGCAATTTTGTTGTCTTGCTGCTCATCCTGACGAATAGCAACATTTTGCACTTCCCTGCGCGCAACAAGATCAGCGAGGCTGATCCCTCCAAGAAACGAATGAATCTGCTCACTCAGGTCCTGCCACAAGTGGTGGGTCAAACAGGTTACCCCTTTCTGGCAACCGCCTGTACCCTTGCACTTTGTCGCGTCTACGGACTCATTGACTGCATCAATCACCTGAGCAACATAAATAGCGTCAGTGCCACGACTGAGCCGGTACCCTCCCCCGGGTCCCCGCACACTGCAAACCAGATCACCACGACGGAGTTTGGAAAACAGTTGTTCCAGGTAAGAGAGAGATATCCCCTGACGATCCGATATATCTGCGAGAGAAACCGGCCCCTGATCGGCATGAAGTGCCAGATCCAGCATGGCGGTCACCGCATAACGTCCTTTGGTCGTCAATCTCATACAGCATCTCTCTTGCTATTCAGGCAGAATTATCACTCTTGTATCAGTTCCCAATTACTTTAAGTCCATGATTCTAAACTGCGACTCTCCCAGCAGCAGAATCTTCACAGACTCAAGGTATCTGCATGAAATTATGCAATACCTTAGCAAAATAGTCAACTATTAGAGATAAAACAGAAGCGAATAGTCAAATAAAGCGGAGATATAAAAAGATTTTAAAAAACAGCTTCATATAATTTTTCGGCATTTTATAGAAACAAGAGCTAACTTTCAAAAGCAGTTATTAATTCTCAGGCCTGACGCGAAATTCATGCTCATAATAAAAGCAGTGTTATAACCGACAAATCTTCAGGATTTGGCACCAAAGCAGCAGGCCTGCCAGTAATCAAGTCATGAGCCCGTCAGACTTAACCAAGCGAGGCGAACATCAGCATGGTTTGAATACAATCTAAAAAGATACACTACAGCTCGATCTTGTCTGCACTGATAATCATATTGCTCAATAGCTGTCAGACTGGCTAGACAACATCCCTACCTTACAGCCACACAAAATCGAGCGCCTAGCATCGCTTGTGTTACTTCATCGCATTTAACTGGTAGTACCTTCATAATCCCGACCAACCTGACACCAAAGCCTTTGTAACAGGTCTGGCCGGGCTGTTTTCTTTACACTGCGATCCTGTTAAAGCAAGAAACGCATGAGCCATACATGACGAGTGTCATATGCCGATACCACAGCTCTCCGAAGCCCTGAGCAATGAATGAATCGACGATTTTCCTTTAGAACACAGATACGAGAGAAGCTATTTCAGCTAACGGATTGAAGCCAAGCCATTTTTAGTAACACTTAATAACACTGCCCTTCAGGCTCACAACCGCCAAGGCAATTCGCTGTAATCGCACGCGCTCTCCCTCCGCTCCCTCGCGCTGCATAATACTTTCCAGTCCCTCCCAGCACAGAAAACGTTGATACATATATCTTTTTTCATACCCTGACAACTCAGCAATCTGTCAGCTTTTGCCTCTAAACACCTCGCCGAGCATGGGTACCGCACCCCCTTACAAGGTGCGATAATTTGGTATTCTCTTTGCTGTATTGTCTGGCTAAACCAAGCTGTCGGTCGAGTAAATGCGTGCTTAATTCGGGGTTTTGAAAGCTCATGCTGATGGCCCAAAATCAGCCCATCTGTTCAACAGGAATTTTATACAACGGGAGGACTGGAAACTCAAAAAGCACTAACCAGAATACTGCAACTTAATGAACGTCAACAGCTCTAACACAACTGTTAGTGAAAAACACTATATTGACAGCTAGGATGCCAACCACCCAAACCAACAAATAATAACTACCCCTGATCATTTAACTAAAGGATTACATTACATGGACTCATCATTAAGAGCTGCTCTAATTCTAAGCAGTCAGGAATCAATCAGAAATAACCTCCAATCAGGAAAATACCATTTAGAGCAAACAAACGGACAGCCATACCTGGTTAACGGCAATTATAAAGTTGTATGTATTTTTAACGAAGAAGTAAGCGAAATAGATTGCACCGCAGCCAGCGTAAAACTGGCTCAAAATTTTTATATGGAGCTTCCAGAAGCGACAAAAAGTCTTGCAAGTAGAACTACCACTCCGTTAGATAGTTTTTCGAAAGAACGAAAAACCCCCACCTTGAGCGCAAGAGAAAGATTATCTTCATCAAAAGCTCATGACACACTACCCAATGAAGAATTATGCAGAAATCTGCAAGCACTATTTCTAAACACTGAGGGCGGCGCGTTTTTTAATGATGAACGAAGAGCAATCACATCTTTCGATGAGCAGCGCTTTTTCCAACCCGACTCATCAGGCAAGTTTACCTCCAGCGGGAATGTAATTTAAATTGTGTAAACGCTTGTCGTTAATACTCCAAAATGGAGAATAACAATGAGCGTTGAAATCAACGAAAAACTGGTAGATCAAATAGCCAGTCAGATTAAAACTCAGGATGAT
>NZ_LUKQ02000104.1 GCF_001647025.1 Endozoicomonas atrinae | reverse complement strand
ACTATGAAGATATTATCAATAAATGCTGTGAGGCATGGAATGAATTACTTTCTGAAGTTGGCCGATTGAAAAGTCTATGCTCCCGTTCATGGGCTGTTATTTCATAATTTAAAAATGGAATTGGTATTATTCAGCAGCAGGCGGAAGCCAGGCGCATTTTTCCAGTCAGCGTTCATTGCGGCTGCCTGGAAGGTTTCCATGGTTGGCTGCAGGAATTTGCCTTCAGCACTGGCCAGCTGGGTGTGACTCAGGTTGTTCTGTTTGGCAAAGGCATACTCTACGTAACCAATAGAACCGCGGGTGCGGCGGACAAAGTTGGCCACACCGGCATTACCGTTAGCGCCAATGGTGGTTGCTGCTTTTGGCCAGGTGATATCGGTGTTGGTGCCGACGTCGTTTTTCCAGGTTTCACTGACCTGACTCAGGTAGTCCGTGAAGTTATAGGTGGTTCCTGAACCGTCTGAGCGGTGTACAACATAAATGGATTGTCCTGGAATCTTCAGATCCGGGTTGATGCTGGTGATGCGCTCGTCATTCCACTTTTTAATCTTGCCCATATAGATGTCGGCAACAATGTCACCGGTCAGTTTCAGGGCGCCTGGTTCAATACCCGGAATGTTAACGACCGGAACAATAGCGCCCATTACCATTGGGAACTGGATCATGCCTTCATCATTCAGTCTCTGTTGATCCAGAGGCGCATCGGTTGCTCCAAAATCAACGGTTTTGGCCGTGATCTGGCGAATACCACCGCCGGAACCGATAGCCTGATAGTTTATTTTGACGCCGGTTTCCTGGTTGTACTCTTCTGCCCACTTGGCATAGACAGGATGCGGAAAGCTGGCTCCAGCACCGTTGATTGACTTTGCAGTGGCTGCCCCGGAAAAAGCAGCGGCAGCTAAAACTGAGGATACGACAACTGACTTTAAGAACGTCATGGTTCTTTTCCCCCGAAAACGCTTTGAGAGTGTTTGTGTTTGATAGGGGCCAGAATAGGGGGGGAATGTTACAGAAATATTTCTTGTATATTTCAGTTGTATGACACCAAGTTCATATTTTCAGTAAATCACGCACTCGAAACGGCTAAATAAACAACTTCAGTTTTGCAAAATAAACAGATTCAATATTTGTATCTATCATAAGAATCCATTCTAGGATCCAGATAGAGGTACGCAGTGGAGGTTAACAGTTTTTCAGGGGTTGGCAGTGAAGTTCGTTCTGAAGTAACAGGTGATAATTATACTCATGGAAAGAATGAGCGGTTCAGCCCATTTGAAACATCTCTGTCCAGTGAAAATCAAGGCTCCTGGACGATTTGAAGTCCACTGATCTTTTCGGGGGGCCTCTCTTGGAAGCAGGGGTATCGCTTCCACACCCCCATCGGCTAAGTCACCATTAGACTCGAAAAAAAAGATGTTGGCTGTGCTTACTGAAGTAGTTAATACCCAACAACAGAATGGCACGTCAGTCATGCCTCAGCTTTCGGGCAATGATTCCGAACTATACCGTTTGATTGAAGCGAATGGTACATCAGGTTGGAATGTCACTACTGATGGCGCTGAAAACGGAGAGCCACCCTGGCTTACGCCTGCTGTGGCAGTTTTCTGTGCTCTTGTTTTTATTGGCGTGAATGTGCGGATGTTTTTCGTTGATGATCCAGGTAAAAAAGAATTTTATCGGGATCGAACGGCTGATCGGCCAGAAGCCCCTGATGAAAGTTACGTAGCTGTTCCTATAGAGGAACCCTCAAACTCCGCTCCTGCAGTAGGGCAGAATATGTTAAGTCAGGACAAAGCTAAGTCAGTTTCTTTCAATACCAGAACGGAGGTGGTTTCAATTGATCAGCTCGAAGATTGGCAGGGGATTGATGCTCAAGAAGAGAAGGGGCCAAAAAAAGAACAGTAGCTGTTTTGTGTTTATTTTTGCTAGCACGGCGTAATGCCCGGTGAATATGTATTTAAGTTATATGCCTGTTTGTTTTAGGGATGAGTTGATCTACTTTGAAATGCATGGCTATGCTTTGTTTCTACTATTTTAAAATGGTCGTGCTGGTTGTAGGCTTTTATAACCTGCATGGACCTGTTTTACAGGTTGTCAAAAGATTTCAAACAGGCTTATCACAGGAGAGCAGGTATGGAAAATACTACCGTTGAGCTTGAAGTTGATGCCGATCATTGTTTTGAAATTGGTGAGGTTATTGTGCCCGGAGATACTCACCTGGAGATGACAATAGAGGGGGATTCTGAGCAGCAGGTGAATGATCAGCTGGCAAAGATGGAGGCACTGGCAAACAGTATTTCTGATCATTGCCAGATAAAGAAAAAGGTGAATCACAATAAGGGCAGTGTCACCATCGATGCCATGTTTGATTTTGACTGCACAGCTGAGAAGCTGATTTTTGAGTTATACCTCAGGTAGTAACTTTACTTATACTGGTATTGCTGTTTGATGGATATTTGATCATTGTCGCTTGGTTTAAACGATGGTTAACAGGCGATTGACAGTAATTAACAGTAACGATCAAAAATCCACGAAGCTCAAGAATGGCGCGGTGTCCAGCGAATTTGTAAGGCTTTGACACAGGATTTTCCGGTGGTATAGTTGCCCCTCCCGTAACAATGCCGCATCCGTTTTACGGTATTGCTTACCTCTCACTTGAAATTTCCGAATTCTTCACCCGGAGTATCTCATGACCGCTATCAAGGAAATCAAGGCTCGCGAAGTCCTCGATTCTCGTGGTAACCCCACTGTTGAAGCTGACGTCATTCTTGAGTCTGGTGCCTTTGGTACTGCCTGTGCTCCCAGCGGCGCTTCCACTGGTTCCCGCGAAGCTCTGGAACTGCGTGATGGTGACAAGTCCCGCTACCTGGGCAAGGGCGTTCTGAAAGCCGTTGCCAATGTTAACGGTCCTATCCGTGAAGCGCTGCTTGGTTTTGATGCCAACGACCAGCGTGGTCTGGATCATAAGATGATCGATCTGGACGGTACTGACAACAAGGCCAAGCTGGGTGCCAACGCTATCCTGGCGGTGTCTCTGGCTGCTGCGAAAGCCGCTGCTGCTGACAAAGGTATGCCTCTGTACGCTCACATTGCTGAGCTGAACGGTACGGCTGGTCAGTTCACCATGCCTGTTCCAATGATGAACATCCTTAACGGTGGTGAGCACGCTGACAACAACGTTGACATCCAGGAATTCATGATTCAGCCAGTTGGCGCCAAGAATTTCGCTGAAGCACTGCGCATGGGAGCTGAAGTATTCCACGCTCTGAAGAAAGTGCTGTCTGACAAAGGTCTGAACACTGCGGTTGGTGATGAAGGTGGCTTTGCGCCAAACCTGGCTTCCAACGCTGATGCCCTGGCTGTGATCAAAGACGCTGTTGCTGCTGCCGGTTACACTCTGGGTACCGACATCACTCTGGCTATGGACTGTGCTGCTTCTGAGTTCTACGAAGATGGCAAGTACAATCTGAAAGGCGAAGGCAAAGTCTTCACTTCCAACGAGTTCTCTGACTACCTGAAAGGTCTGACCGAAGAATACCCAATCATCTCTATCGAAGATGGTCTGGACGAATCTGACTGGGACGGCTTCAAGTACCAGACTGAACTGCTGGGCGATAAGATCCAGATCGTGGGTGACGACCTGTTTGTAACCAACACCAAGATCCTGAAAGAAGGTATCGATAAAGGCATCGCTAACTCTATCCTGATCAAGTTCAACCAGATCGGTTCCCTGACCGAAACTCTGGAAGCGATCAAGATGGCGAAAGACGCTGGCTACACTGCGGTTATCTCTCACCGTTCCGGTGAAACCGAAGACGCTACTATCGCTGACCTGGCGGTAGGTACCTGCGCAGGCCAGATCAAGACCGGTTCTCTGTGCCGTTCTGACCGTGTTGCCAAGTACAACCAGCTGATCCGTATCGAAGAGCAGCTGGAAGGCAAAGCGCCTTATCGTGGTATCGCTGAATTCAAGCGTGCCTGATTAGCCGTCAATGCTGATTGAAAAAGGGAGGCTTATAGCCTCCCTTTTTTATGAGGTGAATTTGCGTTGTTTTACATTTTCTTTCTGCAATAGCCAGTATAAATGTGAATCAGTTCAAAGAACTGATCATATGTTCAACCATTAGTACTCCTGTTAAACTTCATCATTAGGTTCAATTACTACCAGTTTCAGCTTCAGATATCATGATTTTTGGTGTTGCCCATACTGCTGGATAGTTACGGTTTAAAGCGGAACTGATTATGAAAAAACTGGCAATAGCCCTGTTGACACTGATGCTGGTTTATCTCCAAACCAGGCTGTGGATTGGTGAAGGCAGTATGGCGGAGTTGCTGACGCAAAAAGACAATCTTGAGCGTTTCAGGCTGGAAAATGAACGTTTGTACCAGCGTAATCGTCTGCTGGCCAAAGAAGTCGTGGAGCTACAGCAGGGGATGGAAACGGTTGAGGAAATAGCGCGACAGGAGCTGGGGATGATCCGCAGTGATGAAACGTTCTTTCTAACTTACGATTAAACTGGATTATCTATTCCTGTATTGGTTTTAGGAGCTGTTCCTGAGCAGGCTCCTGGATGTTCAAATTAAGGGTGTCAGAGTGAGTAGCGCAGAAACCATGAACACGGTTCGTTACTGGGCGGTTGTTCCGGCAGCAGGTGTCGGCCGCCGAATGAATGTCGACATTCCCAAGCAGTACCTTGAAATCAATGGCAAGCCTCTGATGGTTCATACTCTGGAGCGATTGCTGGATTTTCCCAGGCTGGAAAAGGTAGTGGTGGTTCTTGATCATGAAGATGAGTACCACCAGTCTATTGAACTATTGAGAAACCCGAGAGTTCTTCTTGCCCAGGGAGGTGATGAGCGTTACCACTCTGTACTCAATGGTTTGAAAGTGCTGCTGGATATTGGTAACCCTGATGACTGGGTCCTGGTTCATGATGTAGCCCGCCCCTGCATTCGCCGTTCAGACATGGACTGGCTGGTTCATCAGCTTCATGATCACCCTGTCGGCGGTCTGCTGGGCAGCCCTGTTACCGATACCATCAAGAGGGCCGGAGGCGATGATGTCGTATCCGAAACGGTCGATCGTCAGGGGCTCTGGCATGCAATGACACCACAGATGTTCCGTCTGGGAATGCTGCACGACGCAATGGCGAAAGCCATAGCGGATAAGATGCCGGTAACTGATGAGGCCAGTGCCATTGAATACTCTGGAAAACAGCCAGTCATGGTGGAAGGACATGCTGATAATATCAAGGTGACCCGTGGAACTGATCTGGCTCTGGCTTCTCTATATATTGAACAGCAGTCGAAACTTATTGAGGTCACTTGATGCGTATTGGTCATGGTTTTGATGTTCACCGTTTTACTGATAGTGAGCGTGACGGGGATTACATTGTGCTGGGTGGGGTGAAAATTCCTCACTCTCACGGGCTGGTCGCGCACTCTGATGGGGATGTGCTACTTCATGCGCTTTGCGACGCGTTGCTGGGAGCAGCAGGCCTGGGTGATATTGGTAAGCATTTTCCTGATACTGATGAGCGCTACGCAGGTATTGATAGTCGCAAGTTACTTCGTCATGTGATTGCTCTGCTTGAAGAGAACAACCTGGCTCCAGTCAATATGGACAGTACCATCATTGCCGAGTCTCCTAAAATGGCTCCTCATATTGATCAGATGCGGGAGAATATCAGCGAAGACTTGGGTATTGATCCATCTCTGGTGAACGTGAAAGCGACTACTACCGAAAAGCTGGGTTATACCGGTAGAAAAGAAGGTATTGCTGTTCACGCTGTTGTTCTGTTGAAAGACCTGGGGGCATGACCCAGAGCATTGAGCCTTCTGGACAGAAGGCTCATTATTCATTGTTATTTTCCGCTATGACCTTTCAATAACTGCGTGAAACGCGGTATTGTTTATTTTTAATTTTGTTTTGTTGAGTGCGCATCATGGATGCAGATGTACCGATGCCTGCCGATTACTCCATTGATTGGTATTATGCCTTTGGTGGCCCTTTGGGTAGTTGTCTTTTCAAGTCCTGTCATGAAGATTTTCTTGTTGATGAGTTGCTGCCTTTTGAGCCGGAAGGCGAAGGCGAACACCTTTTTCTGCTGATTGAAAAAAAAGGTGAGAATACCGACTGGGTTGCAGGGCTTCTGGCGAGACATGCAGGAGTTAGAAGGCAGTCGGTTAGTTATGCCGGACGAAAAGACCGGCATGGAATTACACGTCAATGGTTTTGTGTTTCCCTGCCAGGTTTGCCTGACCCAGACTGGACTGGGCTGGAAAGTGACACTATACGGATTATTCGACAGGCCCGTCACAGGAAAAAACTGAAAACCGGTGCCTTGAAGGCGAATGATTTCTGTATCACTTTGCGGAATATTGATGCTGATCCTGCACTGGTCAATGCCCGGTTAGATCAAATTTCCCGTGAAGGAGTGCCCAATTACTTCGGTGAACAGCGCTTTGGTCATCATGGACGTAATGTTGAAAAAGCCATCGATATGATGGCTGGAAAATTCCGCGTTCAACGTAACAAACGGTCGGTCTATCTGTCAGCAGCCCGATCCTGGTTGTTTAATAGGGTGCTGTCAGAAAAAGTCAGGGAAGGAGTCTGGAATAAGTTTCTTTCAGGGGATGCTCTAGGGTTTCCGGACAGCAATAGCCTGATTTTTGAAACTCCGGATGATGCCATGATGAGGCGTCTGGATAACTGTGAATTAAGTCCGACTTCACCACTTTGGGGGAGGGGGGCATTGAAAGTGACTGATCAGGCTCTGGCCTTCGAGGAGTCTGTCACTTCCGGATATTCTCAGTTGTGTGATGGGCTGGAGAGGGTAGGTTTGCTACAGGAGCGGAGAGTTAACCGTCTGGTGCCCCAGCAGTTTACCTGGTTGTGGGAAAGCAGCACGGAAGGAAGTTCACTGGTATTGCGATTCCGGCTGTCAAAGGGCTGTTTTGCGACTTCTGTACTCAGGGAGTTGTTTGAGTGTTATGAAGAAATCCACTGTCGTGAAAATAATCATGTTGATCAAGAGAGTGGGCATTAAGAAAACTTGGAATAATTCAGGATTGATGGACTATGACCATATTGCTATCGAATGATGATGGCGTTACCGCCAGGGGATTGGCTCTTTCGTTTGAAACCATGAAATCATATGGGCAGTGCTGGGTAGTGGCCCCAGATAATGACTGTTCTGGCAGGGGGCACTCCCTCACTTTAAGTCGGCCATTGCGTATGAAAGAGCACGATAATGGGTTCTTCAGTGTAGATGGAACACCTGCAGACTGTGTTAATCTCGCCGCCAGTGGGCTGTTTGGCCGCCTTCCGGAGCGAGTAGTTTCGGGTATTAACAGTTGTGCAAACCTGGGCGATGATGTGCTCTATTCGGGGACTGTGGCTGCTGCCATGGAAGGACGCATGCTGGCAAAAACAGCCATTGCTATTTCATCCTGTGGCAGAGAAGATCACCATCTGGAAGTGAGTGCCAGAGTGTTAAACGATTTGATGCTGCGCCTTGATGATCTGGCTTTGCCAGAAGGTACGATCCTCAACGTCAATGTGCCGGCCTGTGGTTATGAGGATATCCGTGGAATGAAAGTTACCCGCCTGGGTCACCGTGATCAGTCAAAGTCGCCGGTAAAAATGACTGATCCACGTGGAAATACGGTCTGGTGGATCGGCGGCGTCGGTAAACCACTTTTTGCTGAAGAGGGAACGGATTTCCATGCGGTAGCGTCTGGCTACGTATCCATTACCCCATTGCAATATGATAAGACCGGTCATGCAACGTTATCACTGATGGAGGACTGGCTTGGAGCCTGTGTATGAGGGATCTTGAAATTGATGGTATCGGTATGACGTCACGCCGAACCAGAGAGCGGCTGATCCAACGTCTGCTGGATCAGGGTATTCAGTCCACCAAAGTTCTGGATGCAATTCGCACCATTCCCCGTCATCTTTTTCTTGATGAGGCGCTGGCTCACCGTGCCTATGAAGACACAGCACTACCAATTGGTCATAATCAGACGCTTTCTCAGCCGTATATTGTAGCCAGAATGACGGAAGTCCTGTTGGAGCAGGGGGAGCGAAACAAGGTGCTGGAAATTGGCACCGGGTCAGGCTATCAGACGGCTGTGCTTGCTTCGCTGGTGGATAAGGTATACTCCGTGGAACGCATCAGACCATTGCAGGAGAAGGCTCGGCAGAGATTGTCCAGGTTATCTCTGAACAATGTTCGTCTTCGTCATACTGATGGTGGTATGGGGTGGCCGGAGGAAAGCCCATTTGATGGAATTATCGTAACGGCGGCACCTGGGGACATTCCTGAAGAATTGCTGAGCCAGCTTTCTCCAGAAGGTGGGAGGCTGGTGATTCCAGTTGGAGGAAGCGATTACCAGAATCTTGTGCAGGTGACCAGAAATGGTGATGAGTATCAGCGTAAGGCCTTGGAAGCTGTTCGGTTTGTGCCGTTGCTGGCAGGTGTTATACGCTGATACTTGATAAAAAAGACATCGTTTTTTTTACAAATGCCTAGGGCTTGTTGACGTTTTGTTGCGTGCACAGTGGCCCAGAAAAGCGTCATATGCGCGAAAGGCTTGCGCAGCGAGTAGTCGTTCTACATCAAGCAAGTCTGACAAAGCAGATGGCGCTTTTCTGGGCCAGCATTCGGGCGGATCAAGGCGCCCCTATGACATTTTGAAAGGCAACTGGTAGGGTATTCCTGCAATGCCGCGCCCTGGTGCCCCTTGTGGGTATCGTCATAGGAGCGCTATGAATCCGCTGAGTTCGCAACAAAACGTCAACAGGTCCTAAACAAAAAGTAGTCAGTCCAGGATGGCTGATGGGTATTATTGCCCTATTTACTTAACCTCTGTTCCAAAGGTCAGAACATGTCGAATCTTTCTTCTTACTTTGCCCTCATCGCCAAGGGAATGGCCATGGGGGCTGCAGATGTTGTGCCGGGAGTTTCCGGTGGAACCATCGCATTTATTACCGGCATTTATGACCGGCTGTTAAATGCCTTGAAAAGTGTCAATCCTTCGTTGCTAAAAGTACTTCGTAGTGACGGTATCGCCGGTGTCTGGCAGAAAGTAGACGGCACATTTCTGGTATGTGTCTTTGGTGGTGTTTTAACCAGTATTTTGTCATTTGCACATGTTATTACCTGGTTTCTGGCCACCTATCCAGAAATGCTCTGGGCATTCTTTTTTGGTCTGATTCTGGTATCCGGGCTTCATATGATTCGTCAGGTCCATCACTGGAATACCTCGACCATCATCACCCTGATCGCTGGTGTTGTGATCGCTTATGCTGTGGGTGTATTAACTCCAACCAGTCTCGAGCCAGTGCCGGTAACGCTGTTTTTTGCTGGAGCCATTGCTATCTGTGCCATGATTCTACCAGGTATTTCCGGCAGCTTTATTCTGCTGATGATGGGGCTGTATGGTCCGGTTATTGATGCCGTAAAGAGTCTGAATTTTAGTGTGCTGATTGTCTTTGGCCTGGGTTGTATCGGAGGCTTGCTTAGCTTTTCCCATGTGTTGTCATGGCTTTTAAAAAAGCACCGTGATCTGGCAATTTCACTGTTAACCGGCCTGATGCTCGGGGCTCTGGGCAAAGTCTGGCCATGGAAGGAGACGCTGGAAACACGGGTTAACAGTTCTGGAGAGCTGGTTCCGCTGATTCAGGCTAATGTTTCTCCGATGAGTTATGAGGGGATTACCGGGCAGCCTGCTTATCTGGTTGAATCTATTGGGCTGATGATTTTTGCCATTGCTTTGGTGGCAATGATTGAGTGGATGGGTAGTAAAAAGCACTAAATTGGTGCGGTAATATAGGTGAAAGTACCGATCTTGGTATAATATTTTAAACCATAAAGTATTCTTAATATTCATTTATTGAATAAATGGTTTTTGTGATCATGCAGGGTAGTGGAGTTGATAAAGTGTTGGATTTCATGAAAATCACTCTAATTAATATGAGTGATTGCTCAAAAAAAATACTTTTTCTAATGACCTGCCTGCTGATTGCAAGTTGCAGCCATGACCCGGCCAGGGTTACGGTTACTGACCTGAGATCACCGCCGAAGGTGACCTCAGGTCAGCATATTGTGCAGAGAGGTGAAACGCTCTACTCAATAGCCTGGCTCTACAGCAGAGATTTCAGAGAGTTGGCCCAAAATAATAACATTCGAAGCCCTTATATCATCTATCCGGGACAGAAAATAAATTTATCTATCCGCCGGTATGGGGTTGCCACGTCTTCGGTAGCTCCTGTCAGCCAGCCAAAGAAAGCAGTTGCCAAAAGCAATGAATCGGTTAAAAAATATACAGCAAAGAGTTCGGCGAAGAAAAGTTCATCTTTTACCAGTGGAGGCTGGCAATGGCCTGCACACGGAAAAATTATTTCCGCTTATTCGCTCAAAATGCCCGTTAACAAAGGGATTGATATTGGCGGCAAATTAGGAGAGCCTGTAAAGGCAGCTGCCAGTGGTGAGGTAGTGTACGCAGGAAGCGACCTGTCCGGCTATGGCAGGCTGATCATTTTGAAACATAATAGTAGCTATCTGAGCGCATATGCTCACAACAGGGATCTATTCGTGAATGAGGGAGACTCAGTTAAAGCGGGCCAGAAGATAGCCGAAATAGGTTCTACAGGAACGACGGAGCCTAAGCTGCACTTCGAAATTCGGCGTGATGGTAAACCGGTTGACCCGATGGGGTATCTTCCAGGGCGCTGATGACGAAGGTCAGTGGCTGTTGTAGTAGAGGGATCTCACGGGTGTCGGCGCAGCCTCGAGTTGCTCGGCATAGAGTGGGACTTTCGGATAGGACTAACTCTTATGGCATCGAAGAGGGATGACGCAGAGCTAAGCAGTTATGCTGACGATGTAATCCAAGGACAGGATGAATTGAGCCCGGATGAAAATTCTGGTGACCTCAGTGAAGTGGTTGACGAGAACGATGATATCGATAAGCCACAGCCTACGGCTGTGTCTCCGATTAACACCGGTCGTCGAAAAGAAGACGATGGGTTTTACAAATCCATCGATGCAACCCAGCTGTACCTGAATGAGATTGGCTTTTCACCTCTCCTCACCCCCGAGGAAGAGGTTCACTATGCCCGCCTTGCCCGAAAAGGGGTGGAAGCGGGGCGGCGCCGCATGATTGAAAGTAATCTTCGGCTGGTTGTTAAAATCTCCAGGCGCTATGTCAATCGCGGTCTGACACTGCTTGATTTGATTGAAGAAGGTAACCTCGGTCTGATCCGAGCGGTTGAGAAATTTGATCCTGAGCGTGGTTTCCGTTTTTCGACCTATGCTACCTGGTGGATACGACAGACGATTGAGCGGGCGATCATGAATCAGACCCGGACGATTCGCCTGCCCATTCATGTTGTTAAAGAGCTGAATGTCTATCTCAGGGCTGCCAGGGAATTAACCCAGAAGCTGGATCATGATCCCAGTCCAGAAGAAATAGCCCAGTTGTTGGATAAGCCGGTTGCTGATGTCAAACGGATGCTCGGTCTCAATGAGCGGGTGACTTCGGTTGATACGCCACTGGGGCCTGACTCTGATAAATCCATTCTGGATACGATTTCTGATGAAAAAGGTGCTGACCCGGCAGAACTGTTACAGGATCTGGATCTTAATGACAGCCTTGACCGCTGGTTAGGTGAGCTGTCAGAAAAACAGAGAGAAGTTGTTGCCCGTCGGTTTGGTCTCAGGGGTTATGAAACCAGCACTCTTGAGGAAGTCGGTAAAGAGATTGGTTTGACCCGTGAACGGGTAAGACAGATCCAGGTAGAGGCTTTGAAACGGCTTCGTTCTATTCTTGAAAAGCAGGGCTTGTCAGGAGAGTCCCTGTTTAATTGATGGTCTGGTATTACATTACTGCCAATAAAAAAGCCATGGGTCACCCTCATGGCTTTTTTATCATTGACCATCAGCAATACTTCTATTGACTCAGCGTTCCAGCTGGTCCAGCTTGCCTTTTACGCCATCCCACTCTTCCGCATCAGGGAGGGGGTCTTTCTTCTCGGTAATGTTTTCCCAGACATCCGCAAGAACGGCGTTCAGTTCGATGAACTCCTGCTGATCTTCGGGAACCTCATCTTCTGAGAAAATAGCGTTTGCCGGACACTCTGGCTCACAAAGAGCACAGTCAATACATTCATCCGGGTGGATAACCAGGAAGTTTGGTCCTTCATAGAAGCAGTCCACAGGACAGACTTCCACGCAATCGGTGTATTTGCACTTGATGCAGTTTTCACCCACTACGAAAGCCATGGTGGTTAAACTCCATTTGATCTGACTAAAAAAAAGTACCGCCCGGTTTTGCTTTTATATTCGTGAGAACAGCTCATCTCATGAAAGCATTTCATAATGTGACCTGAGACATTATGTCAGGCTCTGTTAACAGAGCCCGAGGCAATACAAAAAGTTCGGGCAAGTTTACCAGAGTTGTAAACCCGCTGGATAGCTGGGATTACCATAACCTTATACCCTGAGTGGTCAGTAGAATGCTCAGGATATAAGAAAAATCATACTATTTTCCAAGTCCCTTGAGTGTATAGAGCAGTTCCAGAGCCTGACGAGGTGTCAGGTTATCCACGTCTGTCTTATCCAGAACTTCGACAGCTGGGTGTGGCTCAGGACTCGCAAACAGGTCAGCCTGAGGTGTGAAAGTCGCCTTTCTGTATGTTGGTACTTCAGGCTGTGGAGCGGGTTCATGCTGCTCCAGCATGCTCAGCTTCTGTCGTGCCTGGTTAATGACATGTCGGGGTACACCAGCCAATTGTGCGACCTGCAGGCCATAACTCTGGCTGGCAGGACCTTCCTGCACTGCATGGAGAAAGACAATGCGATCGTCATGTTCAGTAGCATTGAGATGCACATTAACCACTGTACTGCACTCTTCAGGTAGCTGGGTCAACTCAAAGTAGTGCGTGGCAAACAGAGTGAATGCGCGTACTGAATCCGCCAGATATTGAGCACAGGCCCAGGCCAGGGACAGCCCATCGAATGTGCTTGTTCCGCGGCCAATTTCATCCATCAGTACCAGGCTCTGCTCGGTGGCATTATGAAGAATATTGGCGGTTTCTGTCATCTCCACCATAAAGGTTGAGCGGCCACCAGCAAGATCATCCGAAGAGCCGATACGGGTAAAAATCCGATCGACCAGACCAATACGAGCCTGTGATGCAGGAACAAAACTGCCAATATGGGCGAGTAATACAATCAGAGCTGTCTGTCGCATATAGGTCGATTTACCGCCCATATTTGGACCGGTGATAATCAGCATGCGGCGCTGAACATTGAAGGTGACATTGTTGGCCACAAACGGTTCATCCAGAACCTGCTCAACAACCGGGTGGCGACCTTCAACAATTTCAATACCCGGGCTCTGAAGGATTTCAGGACGACAGAAATTCAGTGTTTCAGCGCGTTCAGCCAGATTGCTGAGTACATCCAGCTCTGACAACGCCATGGAGCATTCCTGAAGTGATCCCAGCTGCTCTACCAGTGTGTCCAGAAGCTCATCGTACAGTGCTTTTTCCCTGGCCAGCGCACGACTCTTGCTGGATAGCGCCTTGTCTTCAAATTCTTTCAGTTCCGGGGTAATAAAGCGTTCAGTATTTTTCAGAGTCTGACGACGAATATAGTCTACTGGTGCATCGTCGGATTCACGGCGGCTCAACTCGATGTAGTAACCGTGTACGCGGTTATATCCGACTTTCAGGCTGGACAGGCCAGTACGTTCACGCTCCCGTAATTCCATCTGAACCAGATAGTCTCCAGCATTTTCACTGATGGATCGAAGCTCATCCAGCTCGGCATCATAACCTTCACCGATCACACCACCATCACGGATTACGACAGGTGGGTTCTCCATGACGGCTCGGGTCAATAATGCTTCGAGCTCAGGGTGCTCACTGATACCTTCTGCCAGTTGATGCACAGTCTGGCTATCAATCGTCGCAAGCTGCTGCTGAAGTTCTGGCAGTTGCTGCAGGGCGTCCCGTAACCGTGCCAGATCCCGTGGCTTGGCAGATTTCAGGGCAACCCTGGCAAGAATACGTTCAATATCACCAATATTTTTGAGAATGGGGTACAGGAATTCAAAATGGAATCCCTCTTTCAGAGCTGTGATTGCTGACTGGCGAGCCTGCAATTTCTCAATATTGCGCAGGGGACGATTGATCCATCGTCCAAGGAGGCGGCTGCCCATGGCGGTGGCTGTGCGATCCAGAACAGCTGCTACTGTGTGCTCCCGGCCACCATTCATATTGGTGGTCAGCTCCAGGTTTTTCCGGCTGGCGGCATCCAGGACCACACTCTCTTCACGGTTTTCCTGGGATAGGGCGCGAATATGGGGCAAAGCGGTTCGCTGTGTTTCCCGGGCGTACTGAAGCAGACAGCCAGCGGCCTCAATGGCCAGTGTTAAGTGGCTGCAGCCAAACCCATCAAGACTTTGCGTCTGAAACTGTCGGGTTAATTGCTCAATGGCGCTCTCATGATCAAAGTCCCAGGGTGGGCGTTTGCTGGAGCCGGGACGACGCAGCAAAGCCTCAGGCCAGTTGCAATCATCATTCTGCAAGACTTCGGCGGGACTCAGGCGTTCAACTTCAGACAGGAGTGCTTCTTCACCCGTTACCTCAAGCACATTAAACCGGCCACTGCTGATATCGAGAAATGCCAGTCCATACTGGTTTTCCCGCTGGGTTACCGCCATCAGCAGATTATCCTGACGCTCATCCAGCAACGCTTCATCACTGACGGTACCCGGGGTCAGAATCCGAACCACTTTACGCTCAACCGGGCCTTTGCTGGTTGCCGGGTCACCAATCTGCTCGGCAATGGCAACGGACTGGCGCAATCGGATCAATCTGGCCAGATACCCCTCCACCGCATGGTACGGAATGCCAGCCATGGGGATGGGTTCTCCACCAGACTGCCCCCGTTTGGTCAGGGTGATGTCCAGAAGATGCGCCGCCTTTTTGGCATCGTCATAAAACAGCTCATAGAAATCACCCATGCGGTAAAACACCAGGTGATCCCTGTGCTGCTGTTTGATGCGCAGATACTGCTGCATCATGGGGGTGTGATTGGAGAGGTCAGTATTAGTCATTGAGTAAAAAATGATTGTCTGTTTTACCTGATAACGCATCTGCTATCCCAGGATGCCGATTCAGGGTGAAAAATAGCAAGCAGCGTAAAAAGAATGTGCAATATAGTATCAGCCGATCAGGCTGAATGTCATTCCTATCAGGGATGAGCTTAGCTTATGGTGTATTTTTTCTGTCCATAAGAAGCAAAAAACCAAGTGCTTTTCTCATATATTGAGAGGCCATTGTTAGAGGCCAGTGCCACCAATCTAACTGAAATGGAATACTCATGGTATTTCCCTAAGCTGGTTGATGGGAATAACTACTATGCATGATTGCAAGTTAAATATTGGTCCATTATGTACTCATTGGAATCCATCTGTTTATTGTTTTGTCTTTTTAGGTATAGAGGTCCGAAGATTATTATTGTTCAGTATTCAGGCATGGTGAACTATTTAAAAATATAAAGATCAAAAGCTATATAATTTACTACCAGTGAATAGCCGAATGGCATAGCTTGAAAGGTGATTGAGTTGATATCACGTGACATTTATTTGAATACTAATGCCGAACTGTTAGCTATAAATGAAGAAAAGCATGTTGCCCCTGCCACGATTGCAAAAATTTGGGATAGAGTGGTTAGGCAGCAGAAGTTCGAGGAGGTAGGACCTCAGCGTAAACTGCAGGATCTTTTTATTGAAGTTTGTAAAGAGAATGAGGTAGAGCCTTCCACCTTGATTGATAGATTGGTTGATGTGCTGAGTGGAGGTGCTGAGCTTTCTAAAGTCGGTGGCGGTTGTGAATTTAATGAACGTGATGATGTTTATGCTGCTGAGTTTCAGGCTAAAGTACGTTGTGTTTTAGAAGACCGTATTGCTGTAGGTATGCAATCAAGCGATTGGTTTATACATTGTTTACAGAGTAAGACACAACTCAATGATTTGATAAAGTGTAAGCGTACAGATCTTCATCGGGCAATAATAGACAAGGATGTCGATAAAGTTGATGAATTATTGGGAAGCAGTAGTCGTTTACTAGAAGCAAGGGATTCAAATGGTTGTACGCCATTAATGACTGCCTTGATGCAAAAAGAGCCTGAGATAAGAATAATAGAATCTCTGTTAAGGCATTGGGCTAATCCAAACAGGCAGAAACTCACATTTCAAGCTTTGGATCGGAATGGGGGGTTTGCTCATAATTTTGGCGATAATTGCCTTCAGCTTTGCCTTGAAAATGGTTCAACGAAGCCTGAACAGAAAGAAAAATTCCTCAATATACTTGAATTACTTCTCGGTCATGGGGCAAATCCATCGGCATTTGTCCAGGAAGGAACCTTAGGGGAAATGACATTAATTGATCAAAATAAGCTAAGAATAAGCAAAGCGGTTGATTGGAGGGTGGGAGGGTTTCGAGATGCGTATATCGAGTTTCGAGGATCTGCAGGTGATTTATTGCAAAGATATAAATAATTGATCTAAAAATGGTAAATATAATCTGATATTTATTTTCTTAATAAAATAATGAAAATAACAGTTCTGCTCTACTATGAATTAAGTAAGAGGAGATGCTTGCTTATATGTAGGTCTGATGAGGAGAAAAAAGCAGTGTAATATTTTGATTTAAACTTAAGAAAATCCGATGCGGTTTTAAGCCCGATAGATTTTCTATACCCATTGCTTGTATCGTCAGGATGTCTGAAAAGTGGGCAGCTTAAATACAGGGTTTCTGTTCAGGCCTGCGGTAGAATAGGAAATTCGAAAAGCTAATTTTTTTTGACATCTCTCGAATGGTTTGTATCTTCCCTTTTATGAAAGTAGAGCTGTTCATATTTGTTCAAATTTATTGTTATGGTATTAGGGAAACTGCGAATAAGTCCCTTTTTCCAAAGGCAGTGTCAGTAATACCAGGGGTTACCGAAGGTGAGAGCGGACTTATTCGCACCTTCCTTAGGTGAATGGGAGAATAACTCCTCCCATTACAAGAATGCCTCAGCAATATTTCTATGGGCTATTCCCGATGAAAGGGACAACCGTGTCCTTTCAGCTTTAAAGGCACTTTTTCCCCTGGGCCAGGAATGGGTAACGTACCGTTCCACACTGGCAGTGCCAGATCTTCCTCTTCTTCGTTGGGTCCACCTCTGCGGCTTTTATAAGACGCTTCGTGAATGGTCAGTTTCAGCAATGCCGTGGCTTTACGCTCCCTGTTATTGGGTGGGCGAATCTGGCTCCAGCGTCCGGGTTCGATATCCTCAATGATGCTTTTGAAAGCGTGATCAAACTCTTCGGTGGACTCCACCCGGCTACCGCTGCAGAAAAGCACCGCAGACCGGTAATTGACTCCGGTATGGTAGGCCGACTTGGAGAGCACCCACTCACTGGCCTCGGCAAACGAAATGCATATTTCACCGCCGGCGGAAATCAGCTTATCAAGCCGGGATTTATTCAGGGTATGGAAGTAGAGGTACTCATCTACCCGCCAGAAGGTCATGGGAATGACGACCGGACACTGGCTCTCTGGGTCATGGAAAGCCATATGGCCAAGCTTTAAATCATCGATAAGCTGAAATACATCGGCCTTATTATAGGTGGCACGTTTGCTGCCACGGCGTACGGTTGAGCGTGGACTGCTGGTAAACTGGCTGTCCATTTCTTCATGCTCGTATTGAGAGTATTGGCTCATGTCCCATTTCCTTTGCTGATTCCCATCTACTCAGTTCAGCTAAAGTATCGTAAGCTATTGGTGCTCTTATAAGGTCCAATTTATAAAAATTCAGGGTGCCAATTTGGATTTGCGAAATATCCATCTCCAGCAGAAAAAACAACACAGCCATGGTTTTTCATTAACCCAGCAGCTTTTTCTGGCCCTGCGGGAGAAAATTCTTTCTCAACAGCTATTAGTCGGCAGTCGCTTACCTGCATCGCGTCTACTGGCGAAAGACTTGAGGGTTAGCCGAAATACGGTAAATAGTGTCTATGAACAGCTGCGTGCAGAGGGGTATGTCAACAGTCGTGAAGGCAGTGGTTTTTACATCAGTGAGCAATTACCCCAGTTTGATCGTTCCCCCCATATTGCCAAGGGAAAGCCTGTTCAGGATTGGCCCCCTCTGTCGGACTATGGCGATCAGCTGATCAAGCGCTCTGGAGGGCATGGTTCAAAGCCAAAGGACATTGCCAATTTGCCCTTCTCTGTAGGTTTGCCGGATTTTCAGGCATTCCCGATCAAGATCTGGCAACAGCTCATACGGCGCCACAGTGATCGACTGATTCTAATGGGCTATCACAGCCATCAGGGGTACGCGCCGCTTCGGAATGCGCTGGCAGATTACCTCAATATCAGCCGCGGGCTGAAATGCCGGCCGGAGCAGATCGTGATTACCCAAGGGGCTCAGCAGGGGCTGGCGCTGTGCGCACAGTTACTGATGAACTCCGGTGATACGGCGCTGGTGGAAGAGCCAGGATACTCGGGAGCACGCAAAGCCCTGATGTCAAACGGTGCCAGTCTTCAAGCGGTCACTCATGGTGATAATGGCATTAATGTCGGTGCATTGCCCGAAGGTGAGTACCGGCTTCTCTGCTGTACGCCGACCCATCAATACCCCATGGGTGGGATTCTGACGGCCAGTGAGCGCCTGCAACTGCTGCAATGGGCCGAAAGAAACCGTTGCTGGATTGTAGAAGACGACTACGACAGTGAGTTTCATTACTACAGTCAGCCGATTGCGGCGATGGCCGGAATGGCTGAGCGTACACCGGTGATTTATATGGGCAGTTTCAGTAAGACGCTTCTGCCAGGGTTGCGTCTTGGTTATACCAATCGCATTTTCTAAATCCTTAAGCTGCCGCCAACTATGCTTAGGCATCATTACCATGCATTATCTAGAACAGATGTCTCGTCGACCACAGCTACCCGAAGGTTTTAATGATGTTGATTTTC
>NZ_LUKQ02000103.1 GCF_001647025.1 Endozoicomonas atrinae | reverse complement strand
TCCTCTCGATTGGTCATGGCGCTGCTCCCTGCTTGATACCAACAGGAAAACAATCGGCCAGAAAAGGGTTAATCGGGAGGTCAAATTAAACTGGTGTTTTGAAGACTTATTACATCGGTGATGACACAGGGGGGAGAGCGTTTAGATGAATTTGAAGGTTTAATGAATAAGCGATTATATCAACACCTGGTTGCCCAAAGTCCGGATTCGGATACACGCTCGAAATTAGTATATGTCGAACCTTCAATTGATCCTGCAATTACTTTTAGTCATCTACCTGAGTGCAGAATGATGGAGCATGCCCACCATTCTCAGTATAGAGTTTTGGATATGGAAGGCAGGCTTCCTCCTTATCCTAAAATACTTGAGCATACCGACAGAGCTCACCCCAGGTTTTTAGTGCCTTTGAAAGGATTGGAAAATGCTGAAATAACTTCGGTTAAACTCCCGCTCTGGTTTGATAAAATTTCAGATATTCTGCTTAAGCTGAAGAAAATTGATGGTGTTAATGTCTCAGATCAGGTGTATCAGGATATGCACCTTGCTGAAGATGCTGAGAATATCTATCGGGTCAATCAGTGTTTAGACGAAATCGGTAAACAGGGAGTTCTTTATATTAGTCATCTCAAGAATCATCTAGATGCTCTGAATCAGACTGAGGTTCCGTACTATTCTATTTTATTTGATTTTTTTCAGTGTTTTCTCGTCAGGCTGCAAGATTTGGCTTATGACCAGACCATCTGTGGCTTAATTGAAAAAGGTGATGCAAGCTCTAGAGCGTTAGCCTTTGAGTTGCTTGGTAAATGGCCAGAGTACTTTTCTGATAGAAAATCATTTTTAGTTAAAGCCATGAAAGGCACCATGAATGATGACGGTACTCGTGAACTCAATGATGAACGTTTCTTTCCAGTTACTCCGTTGGAGGCAGCTTTCTCCTCCCATACTCCTGATATGGAATTAATTAGAAAGTTATTGGAGCTTGGAGCTAAACCTACCATTCATTGCCTTAACAAACTGCTTAGTATTGATGTCTCTTCACTTACTAAAAATGATGCGTCCATGCTGAAAGATCTAGCACAGTTGTTATATGGTTGTGGTTTGGATTTATATCAACCTGATTATTTGGATGGTAACTATCCAATGAAGGTGTTGGGTTGTATTCTCAGTCTGACAAAAGAAATTGAAGCTTGTGAGTCTCATGGGCATGGTATGAAAAAAGATGCTCTTGATGATGTTTTACATGGATATCGTCTTTCTTCAGAAGAGCTTGAAAATTTTGAACATGATTTAGATAACTTGGCAACTGAAATAGCGCAAAAAAAAGTATTTCTAGAAATGCTGGAAAAGTTAAATGATTGGTTAAAGAAAAATGTTGATGCTAATTGTCTTCGTGAGAAGTTTCCTCTTAAAAAAACACACCTTCATTTAGTCGCTGACGCTCATGGGCTTAGTCCTGAAGCTACACTCAAATATCTTGGGGAAATGTTGGAGTGGGGATGTAAGCCTGACTGGGAGGAACAACTATCTGTTCCCCAGTGGGGCAAGAGCAGAATAACTGCTCTTGAACTTCTTGAGAAGAGGTTTGGTCAAGATCACCCTGTGGTTGGAGAGTTCAAGAAAATAACTGATAAGTAGCCTGGGTCTTCATAGCTCATTGTAAGGGATCATTGTCGTTAGTTTTAGTCATTATTTTGTGACTTAAGGGTCGATATAATCCTTGGCAGGCTATTGGTATAACACGGAAAAAATATCGGTGCCACGGGTTAGTTCGCATAGAGTAAAGAGCGCTTATTGCACCAAACATTGCTTGCCCTTTTTATATTTATGAGGCAAACAATATTCGAAGCCGTATGGATATATGTAACCCCTTAGTCATCATTATTATCAACATTAACTATTTTAATATTCATCAATATTGCATAGATGCCTGGAACAATCATCACCATGGCGATGACCATCATCAGCTCGTCATAATTGGCTGAAGCAAAGGCAGAGATAATAAACAGTGAAGAAAGAGCCACAATCGCGATGTTGGAGCGGGATGTTTTCTTCTCCAGGTGGTCCAGTTTCAGCAATGCCACGCCGGACCAGAAATAAGGAAATAACAGTAAAAGAACCGAGATGGTTACTGAGATATTAAACGCCTCGGCAATATCGCTGCCCATCAACATCAGAACCAGTTCTACGGCGGTCATGATGACGCCGTTAATCACCAGTCCCTTGCTGGCAATGCCATATCGATTGGTATAGGAATAAGCTTTTGGTAGAAAGCCATTGTCGGCACTGGTTTTTGCCGCGCTTACCGAATTGAGTCCCCAGACCATAAAGCTGGCGATACAGGCAATGGCCATCACCAGTGATACTATCTGACCAACGTAGGAGGAGTGAAAGATTTTTTCCATGGAAAGGGCAAACGAAGCCGGGGCTTCCTGAATCACTTTGGCGGTAAACATGCCTTCCATCACCGTGGTGGAAAGGATATAAAAAACAGCCACGACCAGAAAGCCGACAATGGTGGCAACAGGTACCACCTTTTGGGGGTTCTCGATCTGCTCAGCGTTGGTGGCCACACTTTCTACACCTACATAAGAAAAGATCAGTATGGCAAACCCGGCCATAATAGCTGAACCGTCGCCTTTGCCTGAGACATTCCAGTTTTCACGAAACTGGGCAGGACTGAATTCCAACCACCCCAGAATACTGGTCAGTACAACAGCGATCAGCAGAAGTGTGACGGTGATGGACACTACCTGTGCAATGATGCCGACCCCTCTCAGGGAAAGCACCACAAAGAGCCAGATCAAAGCGATTACGGTACAGCCGAGAACGATCGGATCATTCAGTTCGGGAATAAACATGGCGATGTAGCCAAGACCCGCTATGAGAATGGACACATTGGAAATCAAGTTCCCATAGACATAAAAGAAACCGCACTTGGCACCAATGATCGGACTGACAGTAGTGGCCAGGGCTGTGGGGCTTGGGTCATCAAAACGTTCACCGGCTCTGACATAAACCAGTGTCAGAAACAGGGCGCCCAGGGTGACCAGTATAAATGAGACCAGAGTAATTGAGCCGGTAAAAGCCAGCTGCTGGGGCAGGGCAATGACACCACTACCAGCAAGGCTGGAAATAATCAAAAAGGTGGCACCGATGACACCCAGTTTTTTCGCATTGCCCTCTGTTGGGGTTGAGTCAGGTTGACTTGAAGACGTCTGTTGTTTATCCGGGGTGTCACTGGACATGGTGAAGACTCCTGTGCCCTGCGCGGTGGTAATAAAACAGCGGTAATGACATAAAGATGATGCAGCCAGCCAGCAAAAAGCCAATGTAGCCAAGGATTGCGGTTAGTCCCTCTTCTCTAACGGCGGCTGTGGGGATAAAACCAAAGATGAAGACAAAGCAGCTGGTGATAATGGCAACACCAGAAACCAGCCAGATACCAGGCTTACCGCCGGGAATCCGATAACTGCGATAGATCTCGGGGCGTGAATAGCGCAGTTTAATTGCTGCGGCAAACATCAGCAGATACATGATCAGATAAAGCTGTGCAGCAAGGGCATTCATTAACATAAAGGCACTGCTGACCGAAGGCATGAATAAAATAGCCAGTGATAGCAGGGCGGACAGTGAGGCTTGCAGTATTAAAATGGGTACAGGAACACCGTATTTATTGTTTTTCTGCCAGAGGCTCGGGAAGTAGCCTTCCTGGGCTGCTTCCCGAATGCCTTTTGAAGGGCCGATCATCCAGGTAATCACCATAATCATCGCGCCATAGGCAATCAGCAGGGTAATTATGGGAGCCAGCCAGGAGAGATCATGGATAGCAAAGAAGGTTCTGAGCGCCTGATCCACGCCGGCACTCAAGCTGACATCCCTGGAAGGGATCACCAGCGCAATGGAAAGTGATGCCAGCAGCGACAGAGCGATGATCAGGGCACAGGCTGAAAAAATGGCTTTTGGGTAACTCTTTCCCGGGTCTTTGACTTCTGTGACATGAACGGCGGACATCTCCATACCGGTAAACGACACCAGCATGGCGGCCATCAGCATCAGATGCTGGACATTTTCAAACTTTGGAATAGTGGCTGCCCAGGAAAATTGAATGGCAGTGGGCTTACCCGATAAAAGGTACATTCCACCCAGCGTGATAATAATCAGGCAGGGAATAATACTGCCAATAATAACGCCTGTAGTGCTGAGCAGGGCCGAGAACTTCAGCCCTCTCAGGTTGACCAGTGTAGAAAAAGCCAGTGCCAGCCAGATAAACCCGACCACAAACCATTTATTTTCGGCCAGTGCCGGATGAATGATGTAGGCCACGGCAGAAGCGGCAAAGGCAAGGACCATGGCAAACCAGGGCAGGTTTTCTACCCACTGCATAAAAATCGCAACGACACCCCACTTGGGGCCAAAGGCTTCAGTCACCCATAGATAAACCCCGCCTTCACCCTGCCAGCCGGAAGCCAGTTCAGCAGATACCAGGGCGGAAGGGATAAAGAAACACAGTGCCGCCAGGCCGAGGTAGAAAACCAGTGAGTACCCATACTCTGCCAGACTGGGGAGAGCATGGAGAGCCAGTATGGCTGCCACATTGATCATGGTCAGGGTGAAAACATTGAGCTTATGGGGCAGCTTTTTTAAACGTACATGGCTTGATGTTTTTTTCTTCATCATTCTCTTGGTAAAGAGCGGGAGTTGGGTCGGTCGTTAAAAGTAATCGGGAGTGTGAAACTCCCGGTGGATGGGTCATGCTTTCACGCATAGGGTATGGAAGAATTTCTTTCCATCTCGTTCTACCCGTTCGACGCCATGTATATCGCTTTCGTAGCCAGGGAACAGGTTTTCAAAGTTCTGCCTTGCCGTCAGATAGTCAAAAATGGGTCTGGCTTTATCATTCATGGATTCACCGCCCATCATGATGGGGATGCCGGGAGGGTAGGGAACCATCATGACGGCTGGAACCCGCCCCTCCATGGCTTCCAGCTCAACATATTCAACTTGTTTTCTGACGACAGAGTGGTAGGCATCGGCTGGCTTCATGGCTGGGTCCGGAATAACCTGGAAGGCTGCCTGCATTTTGTCGAGCATCTGGTGCTCTTTAAAATACTGGTGAATTTCATTGCAATGATCCTTCAGGCCGACACCGGCGTAAGTCTCCGGATAGTCAGTGACCAGTCTGGGCAGTGCCTGTTCAAGAGGCGCATTACTGTCATAAAGAGCCTTGAATTTGAGCAACGCTGAAAGCAGGGCGCTTTGTTTGGCTTTGGTGGTACCCAGCGAGTTGAGCAGCAGGAAGGAATAATAATCGGTTTTTTCGCAGACAATGCCGTGTTTGATCAGGTAGTCGGTAACGATGGACGCAGGAATGCCTTCATCAGCAAGGTTACCAGCATCATCAAGCCCTGGTGTGATAAACGTCAGCTTTATGGGGTCCAGCATGGCATAGTTGTCTTCAATATCTTCAAAGCCGTGCCAGTCATTCTTCCGGTTGAATACCCAGGCTTCCTGATGGTTGCCCAGGTATTCCACAGGAACATTTTCAAAAGCCGTATCACTGCCGTCGTAATTGACAATGCGAGGTTGCCACATTTCAAAAAACCAGCTTTTGGCAGTTTTCATTTCTCTGGCAATCCGGGTGACTTTCTGGCGCAGACGAATAGCCTCCAGAATAATGTCGTTCAGCATGATTTCACCGTTGTCATCCATCATTTTGGTGGCAACGTCCAGCGACGCAATCATACTGTACTGTGGCGAGGTGGATGAGTGCATCATATAGGATTCGTTAATCTCATCCGGGTTGATTTTGACTTTACTGCCACTGCGGATATGCAACATGGATGCCTGGGAGAAGGCAGTCAGTAGCTTATGAGTCGAGTGGGAGCAGAAGATAGGCGGGTGGTCGCTGTTCCTATCGTCATCTGCCATGCCAAAGTGATCTTTGTAGATTGGATGAAATCGGGCGTAGGCATACCAGGCTTCGTCGAAGTGCAGGTTTTCGACACTTTGCTGAAGCTCTTTTTTAATGTTGATAACGTTGTAGCAGATACCATCGTAGGTTGAGTTCGTCAGGGCTGACATTTTTACTGCACTCTGACTTTTTATCTCAGCCGGAATATTAGGATTAGCATCAATTTTGCTGCGGATGGATTCTTCCGAAAACTTGGATAAACGGCAGGGGCCGATGATTCCCCGTTTGTTTCTTCTCGGAACCATGTACACCGGATAGGCATCGGTAATGACCATGGCATAGTTCAGGGACTTATGACAGTTGCGATCGACAAAGGCAATGTCATCCCTGACCAGCTGGCTGCGCCAGATGATCTGGTTAACGTTGGATGTCCCATTGAGAACGTAATAGGTGTAGTCAGCGCCAAATACACGGGCAGAATTTTTCTCTGCATCGCCCACCACACCTGAATGGTCCAGTAAAGAACCGAGTTCCGGTACAGAGATCGACAGGTCGGCACGAAAGACATTCTCACCATAAAAGTCATGCATGGCCGTGCCGGAGGGGCTGTGCAGAAAGCCTTCACCACCCATATGGCCTGGCGTGTGCCAAGCGTATTTATACTCCTGAGAGTACTCGACAAGGGCTCCGAAAAAGGTGGGATACACACTCCGGATATACTAATTTACAAAGACATCAATACGCCCGGCGAGAAATTCGATGGTGTCTGCCGTTTTCCACAGAGCATCATCAATAACCTCAAGGACGTGAGTAGGAATATTAGCTGCGGCCAGTCGTTCGGTCAGCAATAGAATTGGGATATGTTTATTTCGGGAACGAATGAGATTAAGCAGTTCTTCGGGCTCCATATTCTCACTGCAGGTTTCGCTGCGAATATCCCAGTCGATAATAACGGCACCCAGATCAGAGCGGGACATGAAAATTTCAACGCCATCCTCGTAACTGAATGACGGGTGTACGGTCAGTTCCTGAACCTCTTCCAGATTCTCTACCAGTTCTCGCAGGCGGAAACCTTCGTCATTGTTGGCGTCAAACTGAGCAGAAATAATCAGGACTGGCCATGCCCGTTTGGTGATTTTCATAATCAACCTCGAAGAAAGCGGCTTGACAGGAACTCGGTATTACACAGAGGTGTATGCCTGAGAGTGGCATTGAATAGCGGATAAGTACTTCTATGAAAGGATAGTCTCAGTATGGAAGTTGTGCCAAAAGGATAGGCAGAAGGCTGTAGCTTTCTGGGAAAGGTTACAGCTCAGTGTGATGCATTGGTCAGGGGAGCTATTTTTATTCGCACAGTAAGTGAACTCAATGGTGAAAGACAGGGAAGCTCAAGAGGGGATCAACTGGTCGTCCAATCCTTTTGTCATAAAAGTACTCAGGTAATACCCATAGAGCATAAAGGCGAACAGGGCAGGACATTTTAATGATTGGCTTTGCCTGCCCATGAATCTAATCAGCTACTCTTGATGCAGGTTTTCTTGCACTCTATCTATGCAGTGGTCAAGTTAATCGGACACTGTAAATGTTTTCTTAAAGCCGATATATCTATCAGGGTCTCTCCCCATTCTCTCAGCAGAGCATCTTTCCATACCACATTTTCCTTCGTAAAGATGGATGGCAGGTTTGTTTCCTGTTCTAGTGCATATCAACAGTTCGAACTCTGGATCTGTGCAGTTTATTTGTTGGATAGCCGCATCGAATAGCTTTTTTCCAAGCCCTTGCCCACGCGTTTCTACGCCCATTTGGTCAATGTAATAAGTAATACCAGGTTTATCAGTCTTGAGTGGCCAGAAATTGAGAAATCCATCGCACACTCCTTCCTTATTAACTGATATAACCCATTCAGCTTGGCCTGAAAGAGCGTTGGCAGTCTCGATAGAGGATGCTAGGGAAAATTCTTTAAGGCCTTTAGCCCGAATGTCGCTGTGCTGTGACAGTTCAGGTAAATCTAATTCAACGTAATTATCATGAACTGTTTTATTGTAGAGTTTTTGAATTACAGGGTGAAGAGTGGTCATTAACTGATATGAATAATCTATTTTATCAGGAGCTCTTGGGTTTGGCTCCTTAGGAGTTCGAGACAGGAGGCTAATCATGTCTTGCTCTGTTAAATGATGGATCCCAGGTGGCCAGTGAGGATTCGAGCTTTTATCAGAAAGACAAACTTTCCTGGTTCCGAGAGCTTTATCTATCTGCATTTCAACACGTTGAATACTGTCACCCTGGAATAAAATTTCTACATCATTTCCTTCCAGCTTCTTCCATTTCGCTTTACTACAACTATCCGCTGCATCGTAATTTTCGCTTGCTTCTGCCATTGCAAACGTTTGAGTGGAGTGCGTAGCAATGCCTGTTGTCAATTTATACTCCTGCCGTATAAGTAATTGAATTTCAGAGAATAGCAATTAGGGTGGGGTAGGAAATACTCCCCTATATATTTCAAACCCAAGTTTAGATTGAGGGAGGTCAAAATAGTTCAAAAATAGGCGCAAGGCGGCGATCCCTGGTCCGAACCTTAATCAATTGGAATCATCATGATCACTCTTTGCAGAGCACAGTATTGAGATGCTGAGAATACTGATCGACCATTGCGGTAAGGATGAGTTCAATGGCTGCAAGCTTGACCTGGCAGCTTTACACAACCTGTCTTCCAGAAGATAAACACATTGCTGGTAAGTGCTTTGCTCAAACGATTAAGCGATAGAATCTGATGCTGTAATCCCGGTTGAAAAGGCTGATGAGTATGACGGTGTACTTCTCAAGATCTGAAGACATGCGCGACAACGTTATTTGAGGATTTGTATACAGAGAGAACTATCAGCAGCGTTGATTCATGACCAAATGGATCAAGCAAAATCTGAAGATCCTGCTGTTCCCTGGTCAGAGCGAAAATGTGTCAAAGCTCAAGTGCAGTTAGCCATGGTCGCTTCATCTATTGCCGAGGCTTTCTGAACATATGACTCACGTTAAAGTGGCAATAAATAGGGAGCCTTATAAGCAGGGTAAAGTCTGGAAACGTATTTTTACGTAATGCCTTCCGTATCATCCGGCGCTAGTCTATGGCCGAATGAAATTCAATTTGGAGCTGGACAGCAATAACCGGTCTATGGATGATGTGACTCGCTGACTCCTTATCGTAAGCAGTAATGAGATTGTCACTGACTACGTAAGGACCGTTGGATTGTGTAAGAAAGAACAATAAATGACCTGACACAGGAAACTGTATATGACTCAGAGTTTGCAGAACCGTCATTTTCTCAAGCTACTGGACTTTTCTCCGCTGGAGATCAGCCACTTACTGGAGCGCGCAGCACAGCTGAAAGCGGCAAAGCGATCCGGTACTGAGGAACAGTTTTTAACCGGGCGAAATATTGCCCTGATTTTTGAAAAGGCCTCGACTCGAACCCGGTGCGCCTTTGAGGTGGCCTGTTTTGATCAGGGTGCCAATGTCACCTATATCGGTGGCGGCTCACAGATGGGAGCCAAAGAGACGGTTAAGGATACTGCGCGGGTACTGGGGCGCATGTACGACGGTATTGAGTTTCGTGGTCACCTGCAGCAGCACGTTGAAGATCTGGCTGCTTATTCCGGGGTGCCGGTATGGAATGGCCTGACCGATGACTGGCATCCAACCCAGGTGCTTGCGGATTTTCTGACCATGCAGGAACACGGTAATGGTCGCCCTCTGACGGAGATGAAACTCTGCTATCTCGGAGATGGTCGCAATAATGTGGCTAACTCGCTGATGGTTGGCTCTGCGAAAATGGGTGTGGATTTCAGAATTGCCGCACCGGCTGAGTTTTTCCCCGACACTGCACTTATTGAGCAATGTCGCGAAATTGCCCGGGAAACCGGAGCAAAGATCACCATTACCGAGTCGGTGGATGAAGCGGTCGCTGGTTGTGATTTTCTTTACACCGACGTCTGGGTTTCCATGGGTGAGCCGATGGAGGCGTGGGATGAAAGGGTCAAACTGATGAAGCCCTATCAGGTGAATCAGGCAGTGATGCAAAAAACAGGCAATGCCAATGTCCGTTTCCTGCACTGCCTGCCAGCCTTTCACAATGATGACACAGTGATTGGTAAAGAAGTCGCTGACAAATTTGGTATGAACGGTCTGGAAGTCACCGAGGATGTCTTTGAGTCTGACGCTTCCATTGTGTTTGATCAGGCAGAAAACCGTATGCATACCATCAAGGCAGTGATGGTGGAAACATTGGGTAGAAGTCTTTAGCCCATAGGGTATCCGTAGTTCGTACAAACGACGGTTATCCATCAGAATTGCAGGAAGCAATAAGTCTGACCTGCTGTTCAGGTAGAACTCTGCGAAACTCGTGGAATTGTCTACTCTATTAGGTGTTTTTCATTCGTTACTTAAAATGGTTCCTCAGTGATTTTCCTGTGGAGTACTGAGGTGCTTGTGTTAATGAGATCTAAAGTTTGCTTACAGGAGGCTTGGATAGAGCCAGCAGTACTAATCAGTGTTTGAACTTAATTAGTTCAAACATACGACACTTGGCTTATGTTGTGTGCAATGAGGTGTATCGCACTTACTCAGCGTCACCTGCATGACTGATGATCTTCTGAGCCCATGATCCATTCTCTTTTCATTTTCCCAGCAGTATAGAGGAGCAGTAATGCCCCAGAGCCTATTGCGATACACCAATATTCTCAGCATCGTTGGTGACCTCATTCGCGTCCACGTACCTAACCTGGCTGAGGGTAATGCCCAGGCTAACTATGGTGACCTGGCGTTGATTGAGCAGGATGGACAGACTTACTCCATGGCACAGATCATCAAGATTGACCATGAAGAGGTTTCTCTCCAGGTTTTTGCCGGCACCAAGGGGCTATCCACTGGTGCGTCTGTCTGCTTCCTGGGCCAGCCAATGAAGACGACATACTCACCCAATATCCTTGGGCGAATCTTTAACGGTGCCGGTGAGCCAATTGATGGTGGCCCTGCACTGGAGCAGGATCCAAAGGTAGAGATCGATGGGCCTTCGGTAAACCCTGTTCGTCGTGTACTGGCTTCCCGCATGGTACGCACCAATGTACCTATGATCGATGTCTTCAACACGCTGGTTGAGTCCCAGAAGATTCCTATCTTCTCCGTTGCTGGTGAACCCTACAACCGCTTTCTGGCTCGTATTGCCATTCAGGCCGAGGCGGATGTTGTAGTCTTTGGTGGCATGGGCCTGATCTTCGATGATTACCACTTCTTCCGCACTACCTTTGAAGAAGCTGGTGTATCTTCCCGTACCGTTATGTTCACCAACCTGGCGTCCGATCCAACGGTTGAACGTCTGCTGACGCCGGATATGGCGCTGGCGGTGGCTGAACACTTTGCAGTAGAAGAATCCAAAAAGGTTCTGGTCCTGTTGACCGACATGACCTCTTATGCCGATGCCATGAAAGAGATCGGTGTTGCCATGGACAAGATCCCTGCTAACCGTGGTTATATGGGGGATCTGTACTCCCAGCTGGCGCGTCGTTACGAAAAAGCCTGCGACTACAAGGGCGCGGGCTCTGTAACCATTCTAGCGGTTACGACCATGCCAGGTAATGATGTGACTCACCCGGTTCCGGACAACACCGGATATATCACCGAAGGTCAGTTCTACCTGCACGAAGGACACCTGGATCCATTTGGTTCCCTGTCCCGTTTGAAGCAGATGGTTCAGGGTAAAGAAACCCGCGAAGACCATCCGGCGATTATGAACACCATGATCCGCTTCTACTCTGACTCTGTAAATGCTGCCCAGAAGCAGGCAATGGCATTTGAACTGTCCAGCTATGACTTGAAAACTATCAAGTTTGGCAAGCTCTTCAAGAAACGCTTTATGTCTCTGGACGCTGCCATGTCTCTGGAAGAAGCGCTGGATAAGTGCTGGGAAACCATGGCTGAATGCTTTGGACCTGAAGAGACCCTGATGAAACAGAGTCTTCTGGAAAAGTACTGGCCAAACCCAGAGCAACTGGCCGTTGAGGAAGCTTCTGAAGCTGCAGCTGAGGCGTAATTATCATGGCCAAGGTAGCTCTCAACAAAAGTTCATTAAACAAAGAGAAGCGCAGTTTAAAGACGTACAACCGTTATCTGCCGGCGCTTGAACTCAAGCGTCAGCAGCTGATGATGGAACGTAAGAAGGCCGAAGAGGCGCTGGCACAAACGCGGGAACATCTGGCTGAAGTGGAGCAGCTGGTCAGACAGCAGCTCCCGATGCTGGCAAGACAGGATGTTCCGGTGGACAACCTGGTAAAGGTGACGGATGTACGCCTGACCCAGGAGAATATTGTCGGAACATCGGTTCCTCTGGTAGAGCATATTGAAATTGCGCTGACACCATACAGTGATCTGGCCAAACCCCACTGGGTTGATTACCTGGTTGAGCTTCTGCAGCAGATGATTCGCCTGAGAATAGAACTTCAGGTTCGTCAGCTTCGCCACAAGGAGCTGGACAAGGCGACACGTACTACGTCCCAGCGGGTAAACCTGTTCTCCAAGGTTCTGATTCCCCAGACCAAAAAGAACATCCAGAAAATCCAGATCTATATGTCTGACCAGGACAGAGCCAGCGTGATGAACGCCAAGCTCTCCAAGGGCAAGGTTCTGGCCCAGGAAGCCAAAGGAGGTCATTCGCAGGCAGGCTGATATCCGGCTGGTGTCTGGCTCGGTAAGAACCTGACACACATAACCTGCGAAAGCATTGATTATGGCTATTAAACGACTTAAAAAGATCACCCTTTACGGGCCCAGTCAGGAGAAAAGCGGCATCCTTAAGGAGCTGCAATCCCTTGGCTGTCTGCATCTGATTCCATTAACCGAGAAACCGGCTGATGTTCAGGTGCAGCCTGCGGAAGCCAGTGAAGCGAAAGCGTGGCTGGAGCGCAGTCCTAAGCAGAGAAGGCAGGTTCGTAACTTCCGCGAGCGCAAAGATGCTGCCCGGGTAGACGACATTGTTCATAAGATTCTGGACAATAAGTCCAAGTTCCGTGAGCAGTCCGATATTCGCGATAAGCTACAGGAGCGTATTCGGGAAGTGCGTCCCTGGGGAGAATTTACTTTTCCTGCCCTGTCAGACCTGAATGGTCAGCGGCTCTGGTTCTATGTTCTGCCCAATGGAGAACTGCCGGCACTGAGAGATTCGCTGAAAGAGTGCGAGCTGCCCTGGGAGCTGATTCACCAGAGCCAGAAAGACAGTTACGTTATTGTCGTCTCTGATCAGGAGCCTGAAGACGTTCTGCTGCCTGTTCATCGTTCTCATGTGGGTAAGATTCCGCTCTCCCGTCTGGAAGAGATGCTGGATGAAGCAGAAGATGCCATCGAAGACCTTCTGGCTGAGCGCGAAGCGCTGACACGCTGGAACTATCTTCTGGATCAGGTACTGGCAGCTCGTCTGGACAGCGCTGATCTGCAGCAGGCCACCAGTGGCACAATGGATGAAGACAGCTTCTTCCTGGTTCAGGGCTGGGTTCCGGTTTCTGAGCAGGCCAATGTTGAAGCCTTCACTGCTGCCCACGGTGTTGCCGCAATATTTGAAGATCCGACAGCAGACGACAATCCCCCGACGCTGCTGGACAAGCCGGCCGGAACCGGTGGTGGTGCGGATGCCCTTGGGTTCTTCCAAACACCAAACTACCGTGCCTGGGATCCCGGCAATGTGGTGTTTTACTCATTCTCGCTATTCTTTGCGATGATCATGAGTGACGCCATGTACTGTCTGATTTTTGGACTGATCATCTTCCTGCTCAGAGGCAAGCTCAAGCAGAGTGAAGCCGGTCGTCGTCTGATGAATCTGGCGTACTTTATGTCCGGAGTGGGTATTGTCTGGGGTGTCTTTATCGGTAGTTACTTCGGTGCGGCACCGGACAGTGGAAGTTTCCTGGGTAAGCTGGCCTTCATTGATCTCAATGATTACAACGCCATGATGAAACTGTCGGTGGTGATCGGTGTTTCTCACCTGATCATTGCCAACGTCATGACGGCGGTGGTGAATCGTGGCTCAAGTTATGCACTGGCCCCATTGGGCTGGGCGAGCTTGATGGGCGGTGGTCTGACGCTGTGGCTGGGCATGACCCGGACATTGCCAGAAGCCTTTGAAACCACGATTGGTCCCGGACTGATGATTGTCGGTGCCCTGCTGGTATTCCTGTTCTCCAGCAGCCGTGAAGTGAAATCTTTCAAGGACCTTATTCTGAGAATGCTGGATGGCCTGAAAGCCGTCTACAACATTACCGGTGCTTTTGGTGATGTGCTCAGTTACATGCGCCTGTTTGCCCTCGGCCTGTCCGGTGCATCCCTGGCCATGACGTTTAACTCTCTGGCCATGGACGTTCTTAATTCCAGCCCCGTTACCGGTGTGCTGTTTGCGGGAATCATTCTGCTGCTGGGCCACCTCCTTAACTTTGCACTTTGCATCATGAGTGGTGTGGTTCACGGCATGCGTCTTAACGTCATTGAATTTGTCAACTGGGGACTGTCTGACGAAGGCTACCCATTCAAAGTCTTTAACCAACGAACAACTTTTAGTAAAGAAGAGGATTAACAATGGATGCACTGATTATCGCACTGGGTTGGGTAGGTGTTTTCGCGCCGGTTGCTCTGGGTGCAGTGGGTTCAGCAATCGGCTGTTCTGTTGCAGGACAGGCTGCCTGTGGTGCGATGCTGGATGTTGAGAGCGGCTACGGTAAGTTCGTCGGTCTTTCGGCCATGCCATCTTCCCAGGTTATTTACGGCATTGTAATCATGTTTACCCTGAGTGGCATCGGCGTCACTCTGGCCAGCGCTCCTGGTCTGTTTGGTATTGGTCTGCTGACTGGTATTGCCCTGATGTACTCTGCTGTGTACCAGGGACAGGCGGTAGCGGCTGCAATCAATGCTTCCAAGAACAAGCCGGAAGTATTTGGTCTCTCTATCGCACCTGCTGCGATCGTAGAAGGCTTTGCGGTATTTGCTTTCGTATTCGCACTGGTAATGGGTCAGGGCATCGCTGCCTGATGATGTGGTGAATTATTGGAACCACAAAGTCACTAAGACACAAAGTTTAAAAAATCATTTCTCTGTGGCTTTGTGTCTTTGTGGTGACAAAAACTTACTGGCCTATGAGCAAATACAGGATTAGATAATGAGTACTGCAACTCCTGAAAAACAAACCGGGAAAACCGTTTCCGTCGGTGTTCAGGAACTAATCGAAAAGCTGCGTAACCAGGGCGTCGACAGTGGCCGCCAGGAAGCGAGCAAGATTATTTCTGATGCTGAAGCCAAAGCCGCTGAGATGATCGCGGATGCCGAAAAGCGTGCCAGTGCCATTGTTGGCAAGGCCCGTGAAGAAGCTGATTTTATTACCAAAGCAGGTAAAGAAGCACTGCAGCTGGCTGAGCGAAATGCCATTCTTGAGCTGAAAGACTATCTGCTGGAAAAATTCTCTGACCAGATTCGTGCGGTCGTCAGCCATTCCATGGAAGGCGACAAACTGCTGGAAGAGATGATTCTTGAAGTCGCTGGCCAGAACAACCTGCGTGGCGAAAATAATATCGAAGTGATCCTGCCACGAAAAGTGATTGGTGTGGATGAACTGCGCGATAACCCTGAGCTTCTCAAGGCTGGTGGTCTGCTGGAGTTCGCTATGAAGCGTGCCAGTGAGATGCTTCAGGATGGCGTGACGTTCACCGTTGGTGGTGCCAACCAGAGTGGGATTGCGTTCCGTCTGAAAGACAAGGATATCCAGGTAGAGCTGACCGATGAAGCGGTTGCTGCGGTGCTGCTGAAGCATCTGCAGCCACGTTTCCGTGCCCTGCTTGAAGGCATTATTAAATAAAGTGATGTCAGATCATCGGTAGCCGGGTTTACGGCTGCCGTCTGATCCGGTTTCTCATCCTGAGGACTTGTGTCCTGATGCTTGTCCTGAAATAGAGGAGAATGAGATGGCAGACAATGCCTACTATACCCTGCTGACATCGCTGCCGCATATTGACTCACTGTTTAACAGTAAGATTACGCCTATCTCCCGAATTCAGCTGGATCGTCGTCTGGCCATGCTGTCCACGGAAGATCGTGAAACCCTGGTTAAGGTTGAACAGCTGGTTCACTGGAGCCACCTGGGCGAAGAGATCAAAGAAGAGTATTTGATCAACCTGGCAGAGCGCCTGTTGCAGGAGTTGGACAGCCCTGATCTGAAAGAGCTGGTGAACTGGCGTCTGGATATGCGAACCATTGCTGCTGCCTTGAGACGAAAGGCCAATGGTATACAGGCTCCGACGTCTGCGAAATGGAGTTACGGTAGCCGCTACGCTTACATCCGCCGCAACTGGAATCATCCAACCCTCGGTTTGCAGAATGCATTTCCGTGGATCCCGGTGGCTGTTGAATGCCTGAGCAAAAAAGACTACCTCACGCTGGAAAAAACAGTGATGGAAGCGGTGTGGAACAAGCTGAATGAGCTTGGTGCCAGACATCGTTTTGATTTTGAAGCCGTGGTGATCTATCTGCTTCGCTGGAACCTGGTGGCGCGCTGGACGGCCTACAATGGCGAAGAGGCAGTGGTTCGGTTTAATGAGCTGACCCAGCAGGCATTGGGCGAATTTGCCCACCAATTGCCGGGTTCCCCAGATTAAGCGTCAGCAGTGTCGACTATGACAGAAGTGTCCACAACGACATATAGCTGACGATTTACGACAACGGTTATACACATGACTGAAGAGACAAAAACAGATCTGATGCAACAGGCCTCTGCCCGGGTGGTAGCGGTGATGGGGGATATCATCACCATCGAAAGCATCACTGGCCAGGATGGTGAGAGAAAGCCTCTGGTTAAGAACGAGGTGGTTTACGTACTGCCAAGTCGTCGCGCCAATGAAGCGGTAGAAGAACAGCTGATGGCTGAAATTCTCCGTGTTCGTGGTAATACTGCTGATATCCAGGTGTTTGAAGAAACCCGTGGTGTCGCTGTAGGAGACATGATCATCCAGACCGGGCACATGCTGTCTGTGGATCTGGGGCCTGGTATCCTCAGCATGATCTACGACGGTCTGCAGAACCCACTGGAACGTCTGGCGAATCTGCATGGCCGTTTCCTCCAGCGCGGTGTACAGGTTGAGTCCCTGGATCGAACTCAAAACTGGGCCTTTACCGCCGTTGCTAAAATTGGCGATCGACTTCATGCTGGCCAAACCTTTGGCACGGTGCCGGAAGGTCGCTTTACTCATAAGATCATGATTCCATTTGATACTGTGGGCGAAGTGGAAGTGGTCTGGATCCAGGAAGGTAACTTCTCTGTTGACACTGTGGTGGCTCGGGTTAAGAACCAGAAGGGGGAAGAAATTCCTCTGACCATGTACCAGCGCTGGCCAGTGCGTAAGTCGATTTCTGAAACACTTGCAGCGAAAGGAAAGACCGAGCGCCTCTATCCTAACCAGCCACTGATCACCACCACTCGTATCGTGGATACCTTTTTCCCGATTGCCCGTGGTGGTACCGGCTGTATCCCAGGACCTTTCGGCTCTGGTAAGACTGTACTGCAGCACGGTTTCTCCCGCTACTGTGACGCGGATATCGTAATCGTTACTGCCTGCGGTGAGCGTGCCGGTGAGGTAGTAGAAACCATCGAAGAGTTCCCCCACCTGCAGGATCCGAAGACCGGTGGTGCCCTGATCGACCGTACCGTAATCATCTGTAATACGTCGTCCATGCCGGTAGCTGCCCGTGAGGCATCTATCTACACCGGTCTGACACTGGGTGAGTACTATCGCCAGATGGGTTACAACGTTCTGGCCCTGGCGGACTCTACTTCCCGCTGGGCTCAGGCTATGCGTGAAACCTCTAACCGTCTGGAAGAAATTCCTGGTGAAGAAGGCTTCCCTGCTTATATGGACTCTGCCATCAAGGGTGTTTACGAGCGTTGTGGTGTGGTTCGCAACGAAGACGGTGACGAAGGTTCTCTGACCATGATTGGTTCTGTATCACCCGCCGGTGGTAACTTTGAAGAGCCAGTGACCCAGGCAACCCTGAGCACGGTAAAAGCGTTCCTTGGTCTCTCATATGATCGCGCTTACAAGCGTTTCTACCCGGCGATCGATCCACTGATCTCCTGGTCCCGTTACCTGGATCAGCTGGAAGACTGGTACTCCAGGAACCTGTCTCCAGAGTGGGTCAGCAACGTTAAGGAGATGCAGGAACTGCTGGTTCGTGGTGACAGCATCAACCAGATGATGCAGGTAACCGGTGAAGAGGGTATCACCCTTGAAGACTACGTGACGTTCCAGAAGTCCTTCATGCTGGACATGGTGTATCTGCAGCAGGATGCTTTTGATGATGTGGACGCTTCCTGCCCAATCAATCGTCAGCAGGAAAACTTTGACCTGGTGGTAAGTCTGATTCGTCAGCAGTACAACTTCAGTGACAAAGAAGAAGTGCGTGATTACTTCATCAAGCTGACAGGTCTGTTCAAGAACATGCACTATGCGCATCATGGATCCCCTGAGTACAACAACTACATGAACCGTATTCAGGAGCTTCGCAGCCAGCACGCAATGGGAGCTCTGGCTGCATAATGCTGCATTGTTAAATAGCTTGAACCCAGAACTGCCGGTTATGCCGGCAGTTTTTTTATGTGTGGTTTTTGATTCAGGCTCTGGTCAAAAACGACAGGGTATGTACAATGCAGAATGTTTCCTCGTGTAACTGATTTGAATTCGAGGGTAAAGCGGCCAGGGATTTGCCGTACATAATGATAAAAAAAGTTCTGGCACCAGTAAGTACAGGATTTCTGGTTGCGGACAGGAGTTAAAATGAAAAAAATGACCGCTATGCTGGCATTTCTGCTGGCGTTCAGTTCCTCACTTTTTGCCTCTTATAACCAGATATGGGAAGAGTCTACGCTTAACAAGATCATGGAGCGCAAGGTGCTGCGTGTCGGCCTTGATGCTGGTTATATGCCATTCGAAATGACCAACAAGCAGGGTAAAATCGTCGGCTTTGATGTGGACGTTGCCCGGCAGATGGCTAAGTCCATGGGCGTAGAGCTGGAAATTGTTAATACTGCATGGGATGGCATTATTCCGGCACTGGTTACTGATAATACCAATCGCATTTTCTAAATCCTTAAGCTGCCGCCAACTATGCTTAGGCATCATTACCATGCATTATCTAGAACAGATGTCTCGTCGACCACAGCTACCCGAAGGTTTTAATGATGTTGATTTTC
>NZ_LUKQ02000102.1 GCF_001647025.1 Endozoicomonas atrinae | reverse complement strand
CACGATTATCATCTGCATGACGGGCAGCATGCTGAAAATCAACATCATTAAAACCTTCGGGTAGCTGTGGTCGACGAGACATCTGTTCTAGATAATGCATGGTAATGATGCCTAAGCATAGTTGGCGACAGCTTAAGGATTTAGAAAATGCGATTGGTATTAGATGAAAAGTGAGGCAATTACGCCTCACTTTTTCTTTCCTGACATTGCCAGATCAACTGACAGCCCACATAAAACATCAGAATACCAACCCCATCAGCCAGCATATCCCCCAGGGAAAAATCCCGATATCCACTTTGCCCCTGCAACACCTCAATCAACACGCCGAACATCATTAACAGCACTGGCTTGCGAAAGCCCCAGACTAATGATGGATAGGCCAAAACCTCCATAACAAACGCCAGCACAAAAAACACCAGCGCGTGCTTGAACTTGTCATTCATAAAACCGGATGGGTCAGCCTCACCTGGAATCAACGACATCACCAGAACAAAAGCAAGCAGTGAGAAAAACAGAACCCGATACAATGCTACCGGCACTCTCTGTAGACGCCGAAATAAGAAAAACATAGCCCCCTCCCCAACAACTAATCATAAAAAAACCGGCGAAAGCGCCGGTTTTTTTTAAACTCCTGAAGCCCGATCCATTATGGCATCTGATCGAGATCTTCATTTTCCTTCACTGGAACGATCAGATCCTCCCTGCTGATTCTCATATAGATCAGCATATTGGAAGCGATATAAATGGAGGAATAAGTACCCACACCCACACCCACAATCAATGCCAGGGCAAAGTTGTGAATCATATCACCACCAAAGAGGAACAACGCCAGCAACACCATCAAAGTGGTACCGGAAGTCGCCAATGTACGACCCAAAGTCTGGGTCAATGAAACATTGATAATCTCTTCAGCATCACCTTTTCTCAGCTTGCGGAAATTCTCACGAATACGGTCATAAACAATGATCGTATCGTTCAGTGAGTAACCTATCACCGCAAGCAGTGCCGCCATCACCGTCAGATCAAACTGCAACCCTAACAGTGCAAACAGGCCTAGCGTGAAAATCACATCGTGAGCCAGCGACAAAATGGCACCAACAGAGAACTTGAACTGGAAGCGGAAAGCAATGTAGAGCGTGATCAGCAGCATGGCAAATAGCATACCAAGGCCGCCCTGCTCCCTCAGTCTCTCACCTACCTGAGGTCCGACAAACTCAACACGGACAGCCTCAACATTTCCGTCATAGTTCTGCCCAAGAAGACCAGCAACCGCCGCCCCCATTTTCGGGTCATCTCCAGGAATACGAACCAGAATATCCTCTGCCGAACCAAACTCCTGTACGACAACATTCTCATAACCAGCCGTTGCCAACTGATCACGGATATCAGACGTTTTCACCGGTTGATCATAAACCAGCTCAATCAGCGTACCACCGGTAAAATCAAGCCCCCAGTTAATCCCTTTAACAGCAAGAGCTCCGACAGAACCCAGCATCAATAACAGCGACAGCACCGAAGCGTAGGAGCGCAGCCGCATGAAATTTATGATTTTCAAATCATTCATCACTGCCACCTCAAATATACAGTTTCTTCAGGTTACGACCGCCATGGGTCAGGTTAACCAGAGCACGCGTGAAGACAATGGCTGTGAACATGGACGTCAAAATACCAATACACATCGTGACCGCAAACCCTTTAATCGGGCCGGTACCCACTGCAAAGAGGATAATACCCACCAGCAGAGTTGTGATGTTTCCGTCGAAGATAGAAACGAATGCCCGGTCAAAACCGTCATGAATCGCACGCTGAATTGGGCGCCCCCCACGAATCTCTTCACGAATGCGTGAGAAGATCAGCACGTTCGCATCCACCGCCATACCCAGCGTCAGAACAATACCGGCAATACCTGGCATGGTGAGTGTTGCGCCGAACAGACTCATCACCGCAACCAGCAGCACCAGGTTGATGGACAGCGCAATATTCGCCAGCAAACCAAACACCCGGTAGACCACCAGCATAAAGATGGTTAGCAGTGCAAAGCCAATCAGTGTTGAGTGAACACCCATCTGGATATTCTCCGCACCAAGGCTTGGACCTACCGTTCTTTCTTCTGCGAAATACATCGGAGCAGCAAGGGAGCCCGCTCTCAACAGCAGCGCCAGCTCAGAAGCCTCTGCAGTTGAGTTCAGGCCGGTAATACGGAACTGGTTACCCAAAGCACTCTGAATGGTTGCCAGGCTGATAATACTTTCTTCCTGCTGGAAACTCTGGGTTGTTTCCTTCACCTGCTTACCATCTACTGTCTTGGTGACAACCTTGGTAACAGGCTTCTGTTCAATAAAGATCACCGCCATGGCACGACCCACGTTATTACGCGTGGCACGGTTCATTACGGTACCGCCATGACTGTCCAGGTTGATATTAACCTGTGGCTGGCCGGTCTGGGCGTCAAAGTTGGACTGAGCGCTGGAAACCTGATCACCAGTAATGATGATGTCCCGCTCAAGATCCACTGGAGGACGACGGGAATCTCTGAAACTGAATGACTCAGTGCTGGCCCTGGAGGCATTTGGCAATGCTTCCAGACGGAACTGCAGGTTGGCCGTCTTTCCAAGAATACGCTTGGCTTCTGCGGTATCCTGAACACCAGGCAGCTCAACCACAATGCCATTACGTCCCTGACGCTGAACCAGTGGTTCGGAAACACCCAGCTCATTCACCCGGTTACGAACCGTTGTCAGGTTCTGACGTACCGCATAATCCTCAATCTCTTTAATCGCCGTTTCAGAGTAACGATAAGACAGAACAGCGCGGCCATTAACCTCAGAGTTTTCTACCGTCAGATCCGGAAAATCCTTGCTGATCAGACGGGCAGCCTTATCACGGGATGACTCATCGTTAAATGCCATCTGTCGCGCACCGTCGGCCCGCTCAGGCATGGTACGATAACGGAGCTTTTCTTTACGGAGGGAAGTTCGGATTTCTGAGGTAGCAATATCCATTTTCAGCTGAAGAGCTTTCGCCGTGTCAACCTCCAGCAGGAAGTGAACACCACCGGAAAGATCAAGTCCGAGCTTCATGGGGTAGGCCCCAATGGACGTCAGCCATGCTGGGGTAGTCTGAGCCAGATTGATGGCAACAATGTAGTCATCCCCTAGCGCTTCTTTGATCAGCGATTTCGACAACTGCTGCTGATCAGCACGATTAAGACGAATCAGCAGAGCCTTGTCGTCAAGTTCAACAGACTTGATATCAACATTAGCCGCTGCCAGAGCGCTTTCAGCACGCTGCTGAACTCGCTCATCCATCACTCTGGACGAACTGGCACCAGTCACCTGTACTGCGGGGTCTGCGGGGTAAAGATTGGGAAGGGCATAAATAAACCCGAGACCTACGATGACCAGAATCAGCAGGTACTTCCACAATGGATAGCGATTGAGCATGGCTCACCGGTTCCTGATTTAATAGTGAAGCGCCATAGTGGCATTGTTATACGACGTTTGGCACAGTCCATTTGGTGTAAAAAAAAGCAGCCTTTATCAGGCTGCTTTTCTCAAAGCTTATTTGATAGCCTTGATAGTACCTTTTGGCAGGGTAGCGGCAACAGAACCTTTCTGGAAGTTCAGTTCCATATTGTCAGCAACCTGCAGAGTTACAAACTCATCCGTTACATTGCTCACTTTACCAAGAATACCGCCAGTGGTGACCACCTCATCACCCTTGGTAAGGCCGGCAACCAGGTTCTTGTGCTCTTTGGCACGCTTGCTCTGGGGACGCCAGATCAGCAGCCAGAAAATCAGCACAAAACCACCCAGCATCACCAGCTGGCCGATCATACCCGGGCCAGTTGCTGCGGCAGCTGCACCACCTTCTGCAGCAGCGTGTGCCTGACTGATGAAAGGAATCATTCCAATACTCCTAATCGTATTATTACTGTTGACGCAGCAATTTACCTGAAAAACAACCAGTCCGGAACCCACCCTTTCACCGAAAGAAGGCAAAAGCAGTGCCAGAACCCACCCTTTCACCGAAAGAAAGCAAAAGCGTCAACCCATGGGATCTGACATCTAAGGGATGTTTATCCGGATTTACATAAACAGACTGTTTATTGGGACTATCCAGAAAATATCAACCCTGACAGGACCGATAATCACCCAACAGCCCCCGAAAAAGGATCAACCCCAGTCAGGAACATCCTGTCCACGCTTGCGATAGAACTCTTCGACAAATTCTTCCAGCTTACCTTCTTCGATAGCGCCTCTCAGGCCTGCCATCACCCGCTGGTAATAACGCAGATTGTGGATGGTGTTAAGCATAGATCCCAGGATCTCACCACACTTATCCAGATGATGAAGGTAGGAACGACTGAAATTCTGGCAAGTATAGCAATCGCAGTGCTCTTCAAGCGGACGCTCATCCATCTTGTGAACGGAGTTACGGATCTTGATAACACCCTCGTCCACAAACAGGTGGCCATTACGAGCATTACGTGTTGGCATAACGCAGTCGAACATATCGACGCCACGGCGAACCGCCTCCACAATATCCTCCGGCTTGCCAACACCCATCAGGTAACGTGGGTGGGTCTCAGGAATCTTATGAGTGATATGCGAGAGAATACGCATCATATCCTCTTTGCTTTCACCCACAGAAAGACCACCAATGGCATAACCATCAAAGCCAATCTCAGTCAGACCTGCAAGAGAAACGTCACGAAGCTCTTCAAACATCCCGCCCTGAATAATACCAAACAGCGCAGAAGGACTTTCACCATGGGCTGCCTTGGAGCGTGCCGCCCAACGCAGAGAGAGCTCCATAGAGGTACGCGCCTGCTCTTCAGTCGCATCCCCCGGCGTGCACTCGTCAAAGATCATCACGATATCCGAACCCAGTTCACGCTGAACCTGCATGGAAATCTCAGGATTCAGGAACACCCGGGAACCATCCACTGGAGACTGGAATGACACACCCTCTTCCGTAATTTTACGCAGCTTGCCCAGGCTGAACACCTGAAAGCCGCCGGAATCCGTCAGAATCGGACCGTGCCACTGGTTAAAGTCGTGCAGATCCCCGTGCTTCTGAATAATCTCGGTACCCGGACGAAGCATCAGGTGAAAGGTATTACCCAGGATAATTTCAGCACCAATCTCTTCAATATCCCGTGGCAACATGCCTTTTACCGTGCCATAGGTACCCACTGGCATGAAACAAGGGGTTTCAACCGTTCCACGGGGGAATGTCAACCGACCACGACGGGCTTTGCCATCGGTAGCCAGCTGCTCAAACTTCATAAAGCATTCTCTTGTCATGAATTCTGTTTAGCTCTTTCTCTTAAACCACAAAGACACACCGTCTTTAAACTCAACAGTGCATCAAACTCTGAAAATATCCTGTTAGCCAGCCTTTCGGGTCAGTAACATGGCATCGCCGTAGCTAAAGAAACGGTACTTCTGTTCAACTGCTTCTTTATAGGCACCAAGCACGTTTTCCCGTCCGGCAAATGCACTGACCAGCATTAATAAGGTGGATTGGGGAAGGTGAAAATTGGTCACCATCAAATCCACACTGCGAAACTCATAGCCCGGGTAAATAAAGATGCAGGAATCCCCCTGGAACGGTGCAATTTCACCGGATGCAGAAGCCGACTCAAGGCTTCGCACCGAGGTTGTACCAACCGCAACAACACGATTACCTCTGGCACGGGTTTCCCGTACCGCCTGACAGACGTCTTCAGAAACTTCGATATACTCTGCGTGCATCACATGGTCTTCAATCTTTTCAACCCGAACAGGCTGATAAGTTCCAGACCCTACATGCAGTGTCACAAAAACTTTTCGAACGCCTTTTGCTTCAAGGCGCGCCAGCAATGCTTCATCAAAATGAAGTCCTGCGGTTGGCGCAGCGACTGCGCCGTCCCGTGCTGCAAACACCGTTTGGTAACGCAGACGATCACTGTCACCATCTTCACGATCAATATAAGGGGGCAGCGGCATATGACCATGTTCAAGCAGCAGTGGTAAAACTGACGTTTCAAAACGGAGAATAAACAGAAAATCCCGGCGCCCTTCAACGACAACTCGTACAGCACCGTCCGCCAGCAATAACACAGAGCCTGGTTTTGGCGATTTGCTGGCACGTACCTGAGCCAGGGCAAGGTTATCTTCTACCACCCGCTCAATCAGCACCTCAATTTTGCCGCCGGTCTCTTTCTGCCCGTACATTCGGGCAGGAATCACCCGGGTATTGTTCAGAACCAGCAGATCACCAGGCTCAAGAAGGTTTTCTATATCAGAAAACTGTTGATGCTGAATCTCACCGCTATTGCCATCAAGGCACAGAAGGCGGCTCCCGGTACGGTCTTCTGCAGGAAACCGGGCAATCTGCTCATCGGGCAGATCAAAATCAAAATCACTGACTTGCATGGACAATCCGGTGGTTAATGTCTTCATTTCCATAAGCAGTCCACGCCTCTCATAGAACAGAGCGTAGAAAAACAAAGGAAACCAGTCGCTGGGAAACCAGTCGTAATAAAAAGCACGGAAGGATACTGCAAAACGAGGAAGGTGTCAGGAGGGCTATCCCATGCAACGTTACGGACTTACCTTACTTTTTTGCTCTCGCCGCTCAATAACTGCTTGATCTCAATAATCTCTTTGATATACTTCGCCGCACTTGAGCAACCGCCACTTCGCCAGCAAATCTCAACGATCCACTCGATGAGAAAAAGCTTTGAAATCAGCGAACAGATGACATAAGCTCAGCCATATCAAATGCCAGTGTGATGGAATTGGTAGACATGACGGATTCAAAATCCGTTGCCTTTGCGGGCGTGTCGGTTCGAGTCCGACCACTGGTACCAACCTATTCCGAGTGAGTAATCACTATGTACGTGATCATATAAGTTGTCCACATGGACACTTTTTACGATTAAAGACTGCATTTTTCAGGCTAGAGTTCAAAAAAATGGACACTTTATACGAATGGTGTCCTTTTTTTTATCCGTAAAACGGACATTTTTTCTGAAAAATTTCCGGACAACTTTCGCAAAAAACTTCTCATTCCTAATTGGCTACACAAATCTGCCCAAGCAAATACACAATTGAAATCTGACTATTTCGAAAAGAAAATACTAACTGGTGACAGAGCTAAAGCAGTATGAACTCAGGAGGGGGGAGGCATTAGAGATTTATCTTGGAAGGAAAGTAGCAAAGATTTTCAGTAGCCGGTTCTAGAGTCTTTTTATCACCTCATTCCATATAGTTGTAAACTCACCAAACCCAAAACTGTTCAATTCATCCTGCAACACACCTCTTACATAATTGTGTGAAGGGAAGACACCATTCCTCAGAAGAGTTCGACAAGTATTTTCAATCAACTGAGTTTTTCTCTTGATGTTCGCTTTCTTTTTTTGAGCGCGTAGCTGATTATTCTTGGATACAAGCATTGCTGAGATATCTGGAAAGTGATAACGAAGATAGCTATCACCGACTTTAAGTTCATCAGCAACCTGATTAACTGAGATAATTTCCTTTTGATTCTCAACTATAGCTCTAAAGCGATTCTCAACCCAGTCCTTCTTGTCAGCATTAACAAAAGTGCGTCGTCCATCCAAGTTTGCAACATTCGCTTCCGCTTTTATGCTGCTATGGTTGAACAGCAAATCCGCTGGACTTACATTCACTGCAACACAGAAATTTAATAAAGTACTGAGAGTTGGCCGTGTCCCCCTTTTACTATCTGAAAACCATTGACTGATCGTTGCCTGAGAAAATGATAAGAGATTTTCCAGCTTCTTTGTCGAAGAAACACAAAGTTGCGCCATCACCACCCGAATACCCTCTCTCAATAAATAATGCAAATTATGAAATTCTTTTACATTATTTCGACTGGCAACCAGATTCAAAAGGTACAATTCTTTTTGAGTAAGAATTCTCGCTTTCATTTTAAATGCATGTCCCAGAAAAGAGCCGCACTCTGGACAGTAACCCACAGGTAAAACACGCTGAACCATGTATTGCTCCTTTCCACAATGATTGCAGTGCTCCTCATACTCACACTGATGTAAAGGACAGCATTCCAATGATTTCAAGCTCCAGATCAAAGGTTCATATAATGTCTCACCTGCACTACGCCACTCAAACAAACACTTTGGGCACCATCTTTTTGAAGAGTGAAAAAGCCCCTTCCCCATAGAATCAAGCAGCGTCACCCATGGCGACATAGACAACAGCTTAATATTTTGCTGGCCTGTAAATACAGCCAATGCATTGAGATAACCTTCAGCCTTAGCACGATACCCATTCATTGCCGAAAAGCCATAACTGATAAACAAATCATTTGAGACACCACATTGACCAAGTGCCGGGTTCAGAAAATTTCTAATAAAGTGGTGTGGAGCCACCTGATGAGCATATGAAAGTCGAACAATATAGCTACCAGCCGACTCAAACATATAATCATCACCATTATCAATCGGCTGAAGACCAAACAAAATAGAACGCGGCTGAACTTCAAAAGCATTCATCATATCAACGACCCCACTGCATCACGCCCGGGTTTTCTCTGAACACCCCGGGTATTTGCAGGCTTTTTGATCGCTGTCTTTACCCCAAGAAGAATCTCTTCAACTTCAATCATTGATCCACGGGAGAAATATTCTTTCCCCATGTTGATCTCCTCAGCAACACGCTTAAGCTCCCGACTATTCATACGGTTATTCATCAGAGCCTGATAACTCACATAGCTCTTCCCTGACTGCAAAGTTCGATAAAGCGTCTTTGTCAATAAATCCTTGAGAATCCCAACACATCCACAACAAGCAAGATGAATCTCGTTAACTTTGTTATAAATGTCATCCGAATAGGCTATAGGGTAGCGTGCAAGCAAAGCATCAAGTGCGAGGGCAAAGTTTCTTAAATCTTTATTTGAATTTCGGTGATATGGACCAAGCTCAACTATTTCAGACCTCCTCCCTAATTGAGCACTGACTTCACCAAACCGAAGTAAACGATAAGTTCCTGCAAGCACAACAACACAGTTACTCAGATTGGCCAATGACTTAAGCATTTCCATACAACGAAATGCCTCTTTTGCATTTTGACATGCATCAATAATATGCTGAGCCTCATCAATGACAAGATAACTGACATTTCGATGCTTCAGAAAATTTCTGACAACCTCAAATAAATCTGATACCGAGTTTTGTTTTAGTAATACCCTGGAAATATCCTTCTGACTTAGTCCTTCTGAATACTCCAGGGTATAACGACCAGTCTCCGCCAAAACATCTCCACCTGTTTTCAAAATACTGACAAGTAATTGTTTCCACGAAAACTTGTCACTGATAGAAGCAGGACACTCCACATAAATAACAGGAATCATTTGAGAATTTAGCTCCATCACCCCCTTATTCTCTTTCATTTTATCCTTAACAAACTTTTTAGCCGCACAGCTTTTACCCGCTCCGGTGGGGCCAACTAACTGAACAAACTCAACACCTCCGACACTATTAGCCTTTACACATAAATCATCATACGCATTCTGCAGTATGCTATGACGAATACGTTGACCAGAAAAAAATTCAACTCTCTCATTAACAGGCAATGCCAAAATGGCGTCACTAAACTTTCGGTAAGGATGAAGCATTTTTTTTGACATATCAGACTACCCTTAAACTATTACTATTTCCTTATCAGCTATGCGAGTCCACAGAACTTCACTCAATCAGAAATCCTCAATGTCATTTCTACCAGGAGCAATGGTTATTGGAACTTCATCCTGATTTTTCTCAGCCTGACCTGTTTCATTTTCGCTTTGTACCTCCCTCAATCCACCCTCCATCTCCGCTATTTTTCGATTCCCCGGAATTGCTCTTTCAGCACGCTGTTCAGGTGAATGAAATCCTCGAGAGGCACTATTTGCCTCAGTTATTACAGATCGATCAATACCTGCATAATAACGATCTTCCACATCAACTCGCACACAGCGCTTCCAACCATCCAAATTGCAATAGACATACGAGTCATCCTGGGGATCAAAACGAATCTCTACCTCTCGTCCCAGCCAATCAGGAGTAGCAAAAAGGTCATGACTGTAATACTTACCCAACCTTTCAACTCCTTTTACCGGCTGGACAACTCTGGTTCTCTTATTTTTATCATAGGGAAGCATCATGATTTGAAATTGCTCATCATTGATATCGACTTGGTGATATTTGCGCTCTCCATGACGAACCACGCTATCCGCCAGCACATCATCAGGAATCATAAAATGCGCGGGATGTTCAGTTTTATTGTAATGTTCATAGAAATACTCCCCCAAAAGTTGATTCAGGGCCTGAAAATTCCAGAGTGCCGTCTGAAAAGGATTCACCTTTGACGTGAGCTGTCTTGGATTTTTCATAAGCTGAGTATTCCCGGTAAGCGAATGAATGACAGCTTCATTCAATTGCTTGAAGACTCCTTCAACAGCAGATCCTCCACGAGGGTTGCTTTTCCGGCTATGAATAGTCACACCATAAAAAGCACAGAATTGCTCGAACACAACACTTTCAAACTCACTACCGCCATCAACAAAAAAAGACTCTGGCAACCTTCCATACCTCTTGACAAGTTCTCTTACCACCATCAAGACAGAGTCTGTACACGGGCTTTTCATAGTCAGATAAATAGCCAGAACAGATCTAGAATAAGAATCTGTCGCTATGATCAACCATGGTTTTGAAGAATCCTTTCCCGGGAACTTTAGAGCAACATCCAATTGAGTGTGATCAACATGAACATACTCAAAGCTTCTGGTTCCCCGCCGACTTTCAATTACCCCATCGTTACCAGTGATAGGCATTAGAGCCCTTGCTTTTTTGTGACCTTGGCGAGCACCGACGCATTTACCCAGATCTACCTTTTTAATCAACCTCCTTAACCAGCTATAGGATGCTGCGGGAACATTATGATCATGGCAAATACGCACATAATCCCGATACACAGACATAATTGTTTTGTTTTTGGGGTCAAGGTATTCAGTACTGATCACCTCATTAGCAAGCTCCATGCTTTTTCCTACAACACTTTTTTTCGTGTTCCCCTTTGCCTGATCGTTATTAACCAGTTCAGGAAGCCCTGTACCACGACGTAAAACACCATCATGGTAACGCTTCATATACCGTCTAATGGTCCTGGTACTACAACCAAGCTGTTCCGCTGCCTGTTTGCGGCTTATATCTCCTACGACCACTTGCTGGATAGTTTTATGTCTCTGAAGAGCTGCTTTCTGGTTACCTTCACTAGCAGACAGCATGAGTGACGTCTGGTCATCCTCTGGATGTTCGCATTGAACGACGGTCAGCTCCTTGGAACGTATCAACTCTCTAACATCCTCCAGTTTAAAGGATTTCAGCTGTATACTATTGACTCCACTAATCTCGACCAGTGCTGTCTGCCGTTTAGTTTCAATAGACTGAAACAACCACTGCTGCTCGCCATGCCGACAAACCATACCTTCTGTTATCGGGGTATTGCCCCTCCCGATAAACTCATGTCCATTTGAAGATACTGACTCTCTGGTCATTGAGTAGATCTGACAGCTGGACTCTGTCGCAAATACTTTGCAACTCTCAGGTTCAGAAAGCTTATCTCGCTCCAGATCAACAAAGAGTTTTCGACAAGCAATCATTTCCAGAACATCATCAACTCTAAGTTTCGGGTGACGATTAAGCAGTTCACCAATAGTCATGACCACGGAATTTGAGACAAACTCAACACAAGCCTGCTGCTTGGCATTTAAATTTTGATTCTTCCTACCCCGAAAAAAATCCATTAAATGGCGTATATTGGCAAGTAGTTGCGGGTTACAGTCACCATCAGTAAAAAAGCGATACCCAATACCGGTCCCCTCAAGCTTCCTTTCCATCACTGGTGACCGAAAGCACTTCTCAGACTGATCATAGCAATAACGATCAGGGTATTTTTCACAAAGCAGAAGTAACTCATCAAGCCGCTTACATTCGAAAAAATAAAGACCATCAGGTTGCACAACAAAAGAATCAGGCGTATGCCGAATGGCCTGACGCCTACCATCAAGCCTCGTAAACGACAGATTAAATGTCATAGGCTGATCATATATGGCAACTACACCGGGATCAGTTTCACATTGCAGTATGAACGCATATTCAAGATCGCTTTCTGCCTGAAGCACACACCCCATCATACTACTTGGGAAAAGAGTCATTTTACTCCGCCCACCACTGTTCACTCGTCGAGCAGGCTCCCCAGTAGCTTTACGGCAAATATCCATTGCCGTTTCATTTAGGCTGAATTTTTTGATGTAGGTTAGTGCTACAGAAGATTTCCCCATTAACCACTCCATGTTGTTTCTTTGTTATCTACCTTTTTTAAACTACCAATTTGTTACAAATCAAAAAAGTTCCATAAGCCGCCAAAACGAATCCTCAACCTCTGCTCCTTTGACTGAAACCCTCAAATTATTTATAATATTTGTGTCTTTGTTAGACTCTTTTAAAACAAGGGCTTACACAATAAATCGGATTCAATTTAATTCTGTACCGCACAAGAATCCGTAATCAACTTTGAAAATTTTGAGAGAAGTTTTCAAAGTTTTTCTGAATTTTACGTTAACTTATAAGTTAACTTTAGGTTATTTTCCTAATTTTTCCAGATAATAGAAAAGACAAATAAGCCACAAATATATCTTCTGTTTCTTCATCCAGAACAAACCTTCCCCCCACAAATTGTCAAACCGTTTTATTTCCCCATTAATCAGAGCCCCCAACTGCGGTATCAGTCCTGATGATCATTTGTACTCCAGATACTTTTTATGTAACTCTGGAGGGCATAACTACAACCAGTTTCCAACCGCTCAGATGAGTTGAGTGAGTGGAAATATCACACCAACCCACTGGTTTCCTATGAGAGATAGACATTCACCCAGCCCACCAACTGACCAAGAGCATGAAGCGCTTTTTTTTAAACGCGTAGGAAAAAATATCCGTGAATTTCGAGAAAGGCATAATACAACTCAAAGGGAGCTGGCAAAACGAGCTGGACTTAAGGCCCCATACCTGAATGATGTAGAGAAAGGACGCAGAAACTTTTCCATGCGCATCCTTCTAAAACTGTGTAAAGCACTGGATGCTTCCCCCGCAAAGCTCTTACATGGCACAGAGAGATATGCACTGGTTCTGGAGCATGAAAGGAACATGGAAGGGTGAGTAGCTCCCCCTTCAAACCCAATAATAACTAATCCATGAAAACCAGATATCAGAACCCTGACTTACCCAAAGTCTGTAAACTACGTTTAGGCCCTTCTAAAACCGAGAAACTTTAAGAATAAGGAAGCTCTGGCTTAATCTATCTAGCGATTTACTCGCTTTAATTTCATCACTACTGACAGTATTAACTCGGTACTAATAAGAAAGTGTGCTGATATCCCAACACACCCTCTTGAGCCAACTTTTACTGGCTTGCCTCCACAATGCCGCCAGCAACAGCAAAATGAATAAATGAACGCATCACCTTGCGATCAGTCACAACCTGCAACGCAGATGCGTAAACCGCCAACTGGCCGCTATACTCCTCAGCCTTGGCCTGCCACATACTCTGTCCACCCTGGTACGATTTATGATCAATGATTACCCAGCCATCCGCAGTACCCAATAGCAAATCAATCCGACCATTTTCAAGCGCACCATTCCCCAGCATTCTTGTAATAGGCACTTCAGTATAGATTTTTGCTTCTGGAAATTGATGCTGAATCCACTCCATAAGCTGCTGTGCCCGTCTTATAACTTCGTCAGCCTTAATTGCACCCGGTAGATGCTGGTCGAGCAGCCCCTGTAACACCTTCTCTTCTACATCACCATTTTGCAGCAAATAGGCCAGAGCGTGATGAACACAATTCCCAACCACACTGTCTTCGTGCTTACCTGCTACCGAGATCCGGGTGTTAAAATTATGAACAATAGTTGCCGTGCAACCGTCTACAGGCGCAGCGGAAGATGGTGGAGCAAAGAACAATCCAGATCCATCAACTGGAACATCAACCCTGTTATTTGGTAGCCAGTTACGTTGCCTGGCTTTGATTTCAGGCTGCGAAGCCTCGTTCAGCTCTATAGACTGAACCTTCAAGAGATGACCATCCGGCAAAGTTACTGTTTCTGCAGCAAGTGGCAGAAGATTACTATTCAATAGTTGTAGCCTTTCCCCAACTGCATTTTTCCCTTCCTGCACAAACACCAGATGATCCCTGGCACGGGTTAATCCGACATACAGTAACTGTAACTGTTCACGGTTTACTCTTTTTTCCATTTCACCCCATTCAGGGGTTGCCTTTAGCAGGTCTGTAAATGGATCATTTTTCCTGCTGTAGTGGTAGCACGGATGAGGCCAGTAACGCAGCTCCCTACCTGCCAGAGGGTTCTCCCAATTAAACTCTTGGTTACGTTTAACCTGTAGCCCCCAAAGCTGGTACTTTATTTTGTTATCCAGCCCGGTAGAAACGACAACAGGCCACTCCAACCCTTTGGATTTATGATAGGTCGTGACGGTAACGGCATTGCCCGGGTTTTCAGCCTGAAGATCTGCACCATTTTGTTCCAACTCGCGAACCCAGATCAGGAAACCGGATGTGGTTCCCGCTCTCCCGGCAGCCCGGCAATCGTTGGTATATTCTTCTGCCAGCACTTGCAATGACTGCAGGTTTGCTAACCGGTGTTCCGTCAGGCGATTACCTTCTTCCCAGGAAATCACACGATCAATAACACCCGCAGCCTCTATGGCCAGAGCCAGAACCTCTGCCGGGGTTAAGCCTACCGCCTGAGAACGGGCATACGCCAATCGCTTCAGAGCCAGATGAGCATTATCACTCCAACAAGCCTCTTGATCATCTAAGCTGGACAACCGCTGCTCCAGCCAACCTTCAGCATTCTCACCTGTCATCAAAGAAAGAATCTCTGCGCTGGCCAAATCATCAGATTGATCAATTAAACGACGATAACAGGCCAATGCCAGAGTCACTTCAGAAGTCTCAAGCAATCCACTACGTACTGAAGCGACAGGCACTCCCAGACTTGCCAAAGCCTCTGCTACTTTTGCAACATCGTCATTGCGAGGGCATAACACAGCGATATCCCGGAAGGTCATAGCACGGGGCTGATTCAAATGTTTGTCATGAATACACTGCCCTTTACTGGCAAATTCAACCAGCATTCCTGCCAATGCAATGGCTTTATCACCCTGATTTTTGCCTTCAACCTGCCACCAACCAGTTTCAGGAAGTTCTAATGTATAGTCTTTGGCAGGATTCAACCGCACCTGATCAGCTGACAGAATCTGGCCGAATGGCTTTTCAAACAGAGCATTGGAAAGATGGACAAGCCCCGGGCGAGATCGATAAGAGTCCGTTAAACTACTCACCGTACCAGCACCATTTTGGAAATGATTTAATACACCAAGGCATAATTCAGGATCAGCTCCTCGAAAGCCATAGATTGCCTGCTTGATATCTCCCACAAACAATGTGTCATTTGCAAATTCAGAGAGTCTGGAGAAGAGCGCCAGCTGAACGGGGCTGGTATCCTGAAACTCATCGACAACCAGATAGCCGAGCTGTTCCCTTAATGTGCGCTCAACAAAAGGGGTTTCCAAAGCCCTCAGTAGTTGCAATTCCTGGTCAGCAAAATCGATCAGTCCACGTTCTTCCTTGTAACGCTGGTATTCACCAAGAGCCTTTTCTGCTGCTGCAAAAATATCACTAATGAAGTCTCGTAAATCCTGCCTTAACTCCGGATTATGAATAAACCCTCCTGCAATTGCGTGCAGCGCAGCCAGGGAGGGAATATCGCCATCTTTTTTGGCAGCTTTCTTACCTGGCAGAGAAACCCACTTATCCCAAACCAAAACCCTTCCGGAAATGGCATTTTTTACCCAAGAAATGGTGCCATTCAATGTCGAGGAGCGCCCCTGCACACCCTCCGCCTCCGCAATAAATGCGTCTGCGGCTTCTCGCAGCTTTTCCTCTGTTATTGATGGATCATCCTCTGGAAAGAGACTCAGCAACTCATCAATTGACTTACTAGCAAAATCAGGCAGTTGACCTGCCGCTATACCATTAAGACGGGCAGCTTCTATAACTTTGAGTACATCTCTTTGCCAACTCTCAACCTGAAACTTCTCAGCCAGTCGATTCAGACGTGCAGTTTCATCATGAATTAAGCAGCCATCCAAAGCCTCAGCAATCAAAGCTTCAGACAGTTTTTCATCAAGTACCTGCAACTCTGGCGACAGCCCTAACTCAAAAGCAAACTTCTGAACCAGTTCTCCACACACGCTGTTTACAGTCCCAATTCGCGCTTCTCCCAGCCGTGCAACCAGATCAAATCGCGTATTTTTGAGAAGCTGCCCGGCAATCCTTTCCTGTAACTCTGCCGCCGCTTTTTTGGTAAAAGTCACCACCATTAATTGCTCAGGAGTGAGCTCTCCGGCAATGAGTTTTTCGGCAACAACCGTCTGAATGCTGTATGTTTTACCGGAACCGGCACCAGCCAGCTTTAATTCCTTTGCCATCTTACTGCACTCCCTTGCCGGTCAGCACTCGCCAATCATCAACCTTTTTAAAGGTCTGCTTATAACCACTCTTTAACTGGCTTCTCTTCAAGGCATCCGTTTCACGGTGCACCAGATCAGGTCGTGTTCCCGGTGGATATGAGTCATCTTCAACTTTCAGGCCGCAATAGGTGACTTCAACTTTGCCCTGTCGTAACTGCTCAAAACGCCAATTCGCCAACTGGTTCATCTCTTGCCACAATGCAGCTGGAGTTAAAGCATCCGGGCCAGGATCTACAAACACCGCACTAGGAAAGACCACATGATCCGTTGCCAGCAACCGGCCTGATTTAAGGATGAAATACCCTACACCCTTGATATCCGTGTGTTGCGACGCAAGCCGATGGTAGGTTGCCAACTGCATATGCCAGGAAGTCTTCAGATCATGTTCACGAGCACTTTCTCCTCCCCATTTCACATCAATAATGGCACTCTGGTTATCAGCCAGATGCACGAGTAGATCGAGGCTGCCGTTTAGCTCTCCGAAGTCCTCATCCTGTTGAAAGGACTTTTCAACTTCGATAGCCACTGCATTGGCTTCTCTCAAGTGCCCAAGCAGTTTTTGCAGGGCAAACACCATGGTATTGATAAAGTTCAGCTGCTGAACCCTTTGTCCGGGGGCGAGAAGAGGCAAGGCATACTGGTTAGCAAGTGTCTCAAATTCCGTTTCCAGCCAAGGCCTTACGGTAGCTTCAAGATTTTGCCCTGCACTCCACGGATGTGCTGAAAACCAGGCTTCAATTACCCGATGACCAAGGTTTCCCTGCAGTCGATTATCAACACTAACCGCTTGAATATTTCCTGTGCCCAGCTTTGCGCTATGCTGCAGGACATATTCATGCGGTCTCTCGATGAGTGTCGAGAGGCTGCTGTAGGAATGAGTATTCTTGAATGGAATGGTTTCAGCAGGTATCTGCCAAAATCGCTTCAAAGGTGGTAGCGTAGATTCAACCACCTTGATGGTAGGCACTTCACCTTGACCGGTCAGAAGCGCCTCTTCAATTGGCGGCCATTCCTCACTGACCAACAAGAAGTCCAGGTACGCCTTCAACAAGTTTGGAGCAGTCTCCAACTGCAAAAGCACCAGGGAATTCTGTGCCTTGAAGATTGGTAAAAGTGCCTGATTCAATGTTGCCCGGGATGTTTCTCCTCGCTCTTCCTGCGACGGATACCATGGCAGACAGGTGAGTTCTTCATTGGTGAAAGCCGTTGATAACGGTTCTTCCAACTTGATTCCCCAATAGAATAGAGCATCAACAGCATCGGGCTGAATAGCGTCCGGGCGTTCAATAATATTCACCTGACCAATCTTTCGTGCAGGCAATACTGCGGACATATATTCATCAGCTACCATATTCAGAATACGTTCCAGTTGAACACGGCTGACCCTTTCTCCCAAACGCAAAACGGAGCTTGATACTGCGGAGGACGCTGATGCAGCAAGACGATATAGTTCAGCTAATTCACAGCGCTGTTCGTGAGCAAGCCGTCCCAGCCAATAGCTCATAACCATCTGACATAACTTGTATACCACCTCGCTGGAGATGAACTGATCACTCCCAGCAACACCAACTGGTAGCCAGTCATTGATTTTCTGGCGAAGCTGGGCTTCATTAGTGTCTGGGTTATTTGCCTGATAAGACTTAATAAACGCGTCTTTATTCTCTTCCCAAAGCTCAGGATCAATACCTGGTAAATCCACAAACTTTCTTGCCAGAGAGCGATGCAGTTTTTTATGGCGACCAACAGGAAGCGTCAAATAGGCAAGCAGGTCTTCTGCTGAAGGAGGAGCCCAACATATAGAGAGTAGAGATGGCAACAGTTGCAAAGGGGCTCGCCAGCTTGAGTTATCTCCCAGACCAAGCTCTGGAGCTCCACTCCATATCAAGGCGTTATTAATCAGCTGCCTCTTTTCACTGGCTACTACGAGATGGCTGTTATTTTGGCTAACCCTCGTAGTCAGATAGTTGCCAGCAGCCTGATGATTGATAGCTGAATAAAATCTCAGACTCCCATCGCCATTAGAATCAGGAAGAATTGAGCCAATCTCCTGCCCAAGCAGTGTCCGTTGAAGGCGACCGAGATCCGAGTTTTCAGCGGCAATAGCCTTTGGACGAATAACAAATTCATCAATGCCGTCCTTACGTGGGTAACAGCAGATTACTTTGCCATCAGCCTGCTTTTGCCAATCTTTTTCTAATGCCTGATTTTCTACATAAGGCCAGTCCGGAAAAGCCCATTCTGTCTTGTATTGTACGAGGACACGAACCGGATCTATCTTCTTGGAATCATGTTTGAGTCCATTCTGGTCAGCATATTCCCAGGAGTAGCGCCCAATTTCCTCAAACAACCGGCGATAAAGCTTTGGCCAACTGGCTGCAGAACCATGTATTTCAACAGCACGAATTGAACGGCAAATCGGCTCCAGATAATCAAACAGTCGGATTACACGTTCTTCCAACGAAAGTGGAAAATTGCTCAGGTGTGTTTCTACTGCTTCCAGATCCTGCAAACGACCCAGAGAGTTAAGCCCTTCTCCTTCCCCAAAACGTTGAACAATTGATGGAGTTACTCGCCATCCATGAAGAATGGCTTCATCCCGCCAGACTAACAACTCTCTGGCGCAAGCGATTTCATCAACAGACAGGGACTGGTGATAAAAGCATTCCGGGTTATCCGCTGCTTTCAGGCTATTGGGAATGTAATTTAAATTGTGTAAACGCTTGTCGTTAATACTCCAAAATGGAGAATAACAATGAGCGTTGAAATCAACGAAAAACTGGTAGATCAAATAGCCAGTCAGATTAAAACTCAGGATGATC
>NZ_LUKQ02000101.1 GCF_001647025.1 Endozoicomonas atrinae | reverse complement strand
AAATCAACATGCCCAAAACCTTCGGGTAGCTGTGGTCGACGAGACATCTGTTCCAGATAAAATGCTTGGTAATGATGCCTGAGCATAGCTGGATTCAGGTTAAGGATTTAGAAATTACGATTGGTATTATACCTGACTTACCGTTGATACTGGCAAGGTTAAGCATTCAATAATCCAGAGCGAAACTATAATCAGGCTTTTCTCAAACAGACACTTCGCCATGATCACACACCCCACGGGAATATTTGATAACTCGGCAAAAGCGTATAAGCACATTGACGTGATACCACTGTCGGCAGCTATGGGGGCAAAAGTCTCAGGTGTGGATTTGAGCTGTTTAACCGATGATCAGTTTATTGAAATCGAGGACGCGCTGTTCCGGCATAAGATGATCTATTTCCGTGATCAACATATAACTCACGGTGACCAGGAAGCATTCAGTTTACGTTTTGGCCCTTTTGCGGAAGATGCCTACACGAAAGGAGTTGATGGGCACGTTAATGTACAGCCCATCATCAGAGAGGCTAATGGGTTTGAGCCCCTGGTATTTGGGTTTGGCTGGCATACGGACTCACCGTTTTTACCCAGACCACCCGCTATATCCATGCTTTATGCTGTGGATATTCCACCCTTTGGCGGAGACACCATCTGGGCGAACTCAGCACTAGCCTATCATGCGCTTTCCGAAACCATGAGATCGATCATTGATCCACTGTCGGTGCATATGTCCATGGAAAAGGTGGTAACCCTGACACAGAAAGAAATGTCTGCCAGCAACTCTCTCCTGGGTCGCATCGCCGCAACAAAAGATATGGATAATTTGCCAGAAGCGATTGCCCGGAAAGTTGCCGGCTCTTTTCATCCACTGGTCAGAACTCATCCCCGAACGGGTGAGAAATCCATTTACTGTGACCGAACCTACTCTTCTGGTATTAAAGGTCTTTCACAGGATGAAGCCCAGCCTATTCTTGATTTCCTGATTCAGCATATTACGCAACCGGCCTTCACCTGCAGGCTCCGCTGGAAAGAAAATACGCTGACGGTTTGGGACAATCGCCTCGGTATCCATCAGGCATTTAATGATTACAATGGCTTTCGCCGTGAGATGTACCGAACAACAATCGCTGGTGAAGTGCCTGTTTAGTAAAAGAAAACAATCACCTGCAACCTTAGAGTGCATACAGGCTTCAATAGTTGTGCAGATTCCTTGTTAGAGCTTGCTCATATGCTGCTTCATACATTTCTTTATCTTTAGAAATCATACAATTAAATCGACAGAATCATTCTGGCACTAACTTTGCCTTTAGAGGTAATGACATCTACTAACCATCCTTTGGGAAAATCAGTTTATGGCTTACCTAGAACCCAGCGAGTTTGTGACCAAAATGGTGGACTCAGGAGAGTCCAAAGTTTACATGTCCAATAAGGACACCCTCATTCGCGCATTTATGGCCGGCGCTATCCTGGCACTGGCGGCGATGTTTGCCATCACCGTTACCATTAAAACCGGCTCACCGCTGGTTGGTGCAATGTTGTTTCCTGTCGGCTTTATTATGTTGTATCTGATGAAGTTCGATCTTTTGACTGGAGTGTTCACCTTGGTTCCACTGGCTTACCTGGATAAGCGTCCAGGTGTTACGGCACAACGGGTTTTTAGAAACTGGGGGCTGGTTTTTGTTGGCAACTTTGCAGGCGCACTGACGGTTGCCTTCTTTATGTCGTTTATTCTCACCTTCGGCTACAGCATTGACGGAGGGGCTATCGCAGAAAAGGTAAGCAGCATCGGTGAATCACGCACCGTCGGTTATAAAGAACATGGTGTTTCAGGCTGGATGACTATTTTTATCCGGGGTATGCTCTGCAACTGGATGGTCTCCATGGGCGTTGTTGGCGCAATGATCTCCACATCGGCGACCAGCAAGATGATGGCCATGTGGATGCCCATTATGCTGTTCTTTTTCATGGGCTTTGAGCATTCCATTGTGAATATGTTCCTGTTCCCCTTCTCCATGATTATGGGCGGTGATTTCACGGTTTCGGAATACCTGATCTGGAACGAACTGCCAACCGCGCTGGGCAACCTGTTTGGTGGCCTCTTTCTGGTTGGATTACCGCTCTATTTCACCCATGTAAAAACCGGTTCAGCCCGCCAGCTGGTATAAACAGTGTTTACCGCTTCCCTTTCTGGAAGCGGTGTTCATTATTCACCAAGCCTTTTCCATTAGACCTTATATCCCTGTGGTTTAGTCACTGGTATGACTGACACTTTCTTATTTCGTTTAAAAAGCCAGCTGACAACAAGACTGATAATGGCAACGGCCAGAGTGACAAATGGTGCGACCATAAGAATAACGGTGACCACTCTGGAGATATTTTCCGGCAATAGCGTCAGCAGGTAGCCAATCCCTGTAAGGAAGCCAACCCAGGCAATCGCACTCAGACCGGCAAAACGAAAAAAGTGGGAATGCTTTTTGATTCTGAAGCCCATCATCAATGGCAACAGAGAACGAACCACGGGGATAAATCGCGCCACAAACAGAGCGATCACACCATGCTGAATCAGCAGCTGATCAACCACCTGAATTTTTTTCGGAGGCACCCGGTCTACCCACACTCTGACTTTAGGTAAATGCTCCAGCCAACGACCTTGAAGATAGGCAAACCAACTGCCAATGGCAGCTGCAAGAATCAACAAAGCCACAACGATTTTAAAATCAATCACGCCCATGGCACCCAGAGTACCCGACAAAATTACAATACTGTCACAGGGCAATGGTGCAGCAGGAAGGAACGCACTTTCCAGCCAGATCAGGAAAGTCACACAGAAGTAGATCATGAATACACTTTCCAGGTTCTGCAGTGCCACAAAATCCTGGTACCAAAGCGCCTCGAGAATAGATACAAAAGCATCAAGCATCTATGTTGTCCTTGCAGTAAAAGCAGTTCTGCGCACACCGTTTCCATCAGTAATGAAGGGAAGTCACTGTAACTGGAGTAGAAACGCTCAGAGCTACATGCAATTGAGGAATTAAAGAGAGTATAGGCTAGCGTCTGTTGGCGGTAATCTGAATGGGTGCAAACCGAAGGTACCCTTACCGTAGTTGGCATCCTAAAAAGGATAACAGCACCCAACAAAGCGCGAGATTACGGTTCTTACACAGTAACATCAAGCAATTTACACCCTCTTTGCAACCAGCACCCCATCAAGCACTGGCAATGGATAAGCAATGGGCTTGGTATGATTAACAGACACCCTTAACCCCCCACACAGAACCTGCCTTCTTCGATAAAACTATTTCATCTTTCTCTGGTCAAAAGGGGCTCTATCAAAGAATAAATTAATTAGAAAGGATAATAAGAAATACCATGAGAGTATCACTCTGCCTACTGCTCGTGTTGACCTTAATACCTGCAGATACATACCCTCAAGCTATTGGAATACGTTCTGGTGCGGGGTCTATCGAGGGTAGTTATGCTGGCAGCGGAAGCGACCTTCTTGTGGGATTACAATTTGACTACTCCCACACACTCACATCTCCTTACGCCCTTGAAGGCGGTATTCTGGCAACAGGTTCCCTTCCCTTTGCGACCGTTCTGTCAGAAGTCATCTTAGCCCCAATTGATCCCAATCCTTCAATCACTATTGCAAACTTCAACAGCTACTACCTGGGAGCCAGAGCAGACTATGAACTGCTGCCATCATGGACTGCGTACCTGCATGGAGGCCTGGGTTATGCGAAACTGACAGAGTACTCACCTGAATTACAGCCCAGCGGTGATCGTCACTACCAAAAAGCTCATAGCTACTCCGGCCTGCACCCATACATTGGTATTGGTACAGAGATCCGCCCCTTCACTTCTCTCGGATTCACTGTCGATTTACGCTACGATGATTTGCCTCACAGGTATCAAGGCACAACCCTTTTCTTTGGACTGAGTTTCTATTTTTAAGCCCAGACTCAAACACACTTATCCATCATATAAAAAGCGCAGAAATCGAGAATTTTTCCGATAACTTATTGATACAGAACATCGTCAACACAATAAAAATCTGCTCCGATAGTACTGAGTCTGTGGATGGGGGAAGAAGTCATGAAACTTCAATTTCTGGGTGCTGCCGGCACAGTCACTGGCTCCAAGTATCTGGTTGAGACGGATAACCGGAAGATACTGGTCGACTGCGGTCTCTACCAGGGCGTAAAGCATTACCGGCTGATGAACCGCCAGCCCCTGCCTGTCTCGTACGATGAACTGGACGCCATTGTACTCACCCATGCTCATCTGGATCACAGTGGTTACCTGCCCCTTCTGGTTAAAGAGGGGTTCACCGGGCCAGTCTATGCCACCCCCGGAACCTGTGAGCTGTGCAAGATTCTTCTGCCTGATTCCGGTTTCCTGCAGGAAGAGGATGCCCGACATGCCGCCAAATACGGATACTCCAAACATAACCCTCCGCAGCCACTTTATACCGAGCAGGATGCCCTGAGGGCACTCAAGCAGCTGAAAACCTGTTCATTTAGCCAGACACACAAAATCCTGCCCGATCTAAGCCTTCGCTTCAGACCCGCTGGTCATATTCTGGGGGCCGCCTCTGTTGAAGTATTTGATGGCAGTCATATGCTGGCCTTCAGTGGCGATGTAGGCAGGCCGGACGATCTCATCATGTATCCACCGGAATCCTTAAAACGGGCAGACTTTCTGGTGGTTGAATCCACTTATGGTGACCGAATCCATGATGAGCTGGATGCAGCCGAGGCGATGGCTAAAGCGATTAATGAAACGGCGGCGGCGGGAGGAACAGTGCTGATCCCTGCATTTGCCGTAGGTCGCGCCCAGATGATTCTTCACCTTCTGGAACGCCTGAGAGCAGAGAACAGGATTCCTAAACTACCTATCTATCTCAATAGTCCAATGGCCATAAAAGCCACGGAGGTCTTTCACCGCTTCCATGAGAAGCATCGTCTTACTAAGGACGATTGTCGTAAAATAGACAACATGACGCACTATGTTCGTACCGTTGAAGAGTCCATGGCTCTGGCTAACCAAACCTTCCCCGGAATTATTGTGTCAGCCAGTGGAATGGCCAGTGGAGGACGTGTTCTGCATCATTTGAAACACATTCTGCCTAACCACCGCAATACCGTTTTGTTTGTTGGCTATCAGGCCATGGGAACCCGGGGTGAAAAACTGGTCAATGGTGCAACCAGCATTAAAATCCACGGACAAAATATTCCGGTAAAAGCCCGGATCAAACATTTTGATGCCTTTTCCGCCCATGCTGACAGCAACCAGATCATTGATTGGCTCAGAAGCATCAAAACACCACCTAAAACGGTATTTGTTACTCATGGTGAAGCTCAAGCAGCGCACGCCATGGCTGAAAAAATAAAGATAGAGTTGGGGTGGGAAGCCAGGGTTCCTGAATTGAATGAAAAAGTGAAGTTATAAATAGCTCACCATTGATATTGAACAGGTCAGACAGACTGGCTCTCACTGATTTTTCTGACCATCAAATATTCTCACCAAAACATTAACTATTAAAAATAAATAATTGAATAAATTTTTTCAAAACTTTCTTTGCCATTATTTTCATTTCAAATGCAGTTTTGAACTTATAGTTAATTGAAAGGTCTTCACATTACAATATTATTACGATTTCAGGGTATTTTTTAGAGCATGTTAAACCAATCATCGTTCACTTCTCAATTGTCACCAAGCCAAACACCTCCTACTGTTGTGAATCTTCTTAAAGGAGGTACAACTACTTTAGAAGTAACAGAAAAAACCAAAACTCGTTTATATTTCGGTACACCTGTTCAAGGTTTGCGACCGACTCAGCCATCAATACCAAGCCAGTATGCCTCTGCTCAATTTCAAGAAAGAAATATCACACCAACAGAGCCATCATACTGCAATTTTAACCAGGGAATGCTCACACCATCGAGTAATAATCCCCATTCTTCAGCTAGCGCTCATATAGACGAATTACCTTCAGGCGCATATATCTCCTCAATCTCTACAGATGACCAGCAGTACACAGTTCACCATCGGCCCTGCGAAGAAGCGACATCGACGGTGATGACAGCCCCGATCTCATCACATAGTCAAAATGTACAACTGCCCCCAATAAGTCAATTCGTGCAAACGAATGAACATTTATTTCCACACACACAACAGGGTTCAGGTCTGCGCCCAGATAGTCAGAACCATTTCTTATCCAGAGGATTCACACGGTCTAATAGCACCCCGTCAACTCCAGCCCCCTATCCACAGGCAACAGGCACGTCTTCGGAAAGTCAACAACTGACTCACTTTCCGCAATATATGATGAATCACCTATCCCACCAGGCCTCCCATGAACAGCAGCAGTTGGTGCCTCAAAGCAACTCTCTGGTTTCGCCCCTTCATTCTCAAGCATTAAGCATGCCATCAACTCAAGCTTTATCCGTTAGGCCTGCCTTGGATATTAACAATCCCAGCACATCAACGGTAAATCGCAACGACCCTGCAAAAAAAGCCCCGCCACAATTGCAGGCAGTAGCAAAAACAGTTTCTAACGCCCTTGTACCTGCGCTCAAAACGGATCTATCCAGCGCTGTTAAAGAGACAATGTCCATTTTACTTCGAGAGCAACTCAAAAGCGAGGTAACTGACGCTGTTACAGCCATAATGCCCGACATTAAAGAACAAATTAGCCAAGCAGCTTCATCAATAATAACCACAGCTATTTCTGAGTTCCAAAGAGCAGTATCAGATTCAGCGACATCTATTATGGAAACTCAGCTAGAGGCATCTCGTAAAGTAGTAAATGAACTAACAGAACAACAGGCTTCAGCATTTGAAGAAGTTTTTTCTGATTTTAAAGAACGACAGGAAAGAACTGAAGCTGCCACGAATCAAACGGTTGAAAAATTAAGAAAAGCTCCGGATATCATTGTTCCAGAAATACAACAGGGTCTTAGAACAGCATTATCAGAAACTGCTGCGTCTTCAGTGGCAGGTTTCATGGAAAGCTCTATGAAAGAAACCCAGGAAGAAACACAGAAAAAATTGCTGGAACAGAGCCGTAAATGTGTGCAGGATGCTATGGAAGGAGAACTGAAAACGCTTAAAGAGACCATTTCAACACTTAAAGAGCAAGAGGCGCAAACCCAGGCAACAGCACGTCAAACTGCTGAGACATTGAAAAGAACAACAGATGATTTAAAAGCGTTCGTTAATGACCAGACAGAAATGCAGAAGGCAGCTCCAGCACCTACCCGTCTAGATTGTCCACAAATAGAAATTCCAACTGAAGAAGCTCCAGTTGCTTCAACTTCTTCAACCATGGCTCAGGAATCCCCGGATGGCCCTCCAACTAAAAAAATTCGCACTTCAGGAGTATCAAGCACCAAACCTGTTCCTGATGTAGAAGTTAAGAGGACAAACCTCTATGTAGAACAATTAAGCAACGAAGTTAGTAGGGCCATGGGGATAAGGCCACTGACTACCAATGAGTGTACTACTGGTCAGCTTCTATTACTTGCTGCTCGATTAATTAATGACGATAAAGAATTACTTATCAAGGCTGCAAAACCCAGAACAAAAAGACCCGCTGGCAACCCAAATCATCAGGAACGAATGAAAGCAGAAAGAGATAAAAGAAAAAAAATGCAGGATGAAATTAATTTCGGGTTTCAAGAGCTTGAAAAGAGTGTTAGACGGTTTTCGCAAGATCGTTTTAAAGAAAAACTACCTGATAGTTATGACACCCCTTATGAAATCATCCAAACAGCATACGCTATCCTGAATGATCAAAATATAAATGACCCTGAGAGATCTTCTGTGATAAAACGCAGCTTACGTAATGCTGGAGAAAGAGCCAATCTCAGTGAATTTCACAAAAATGCTATGGCGCTATTAGCTAATGAGGATAGAGAAACAAAAGCAGTTTTGGCATCAAAAGGAAAAACATAGCCGTTACAAATAACGACATGAAGTAAGTGAATTGTTTCCTGGCTGATTGGGACATGTAAGGTTCCTCCTTTCAATAATGAGAAGGAGGAACCTTTTGTTTGTTTACATCCCGCTGGCGAAGATACAAGCAACAATAAAATTACTTATAACCCATTGATTTATTGAAAATATTTTAAAAACTAGAGTGCAGCAGGGTTTGAACTTGCTTCAGATGCTCTCTCAAAAACCAAACCCTGACTGTATAATAGCCTTACTTTTGGCTCAGCATCTCCACTACCTTCAAGTTCAGTACGGTTGGTAGCTCATTATTGTTGTCCACCATAAAATCCTTCAGGTCATTCACTGGCATTTCGTAAATACTGACAAAGGGGGCTTTCGGGAGAGTGAAGCTTCTATGGGTATCGGTTGGATCATAGTATTTACTGCCGACACGGATCACCGCTTTGCCAAAAAAGCAGTGGCTGGACACGATGCCAAGCACATAGTGCAGATCATCAAAATCCTGCTCATGAAGATTGAGAAGATAATCAGCAGAAGTTTTGTAGCTGTTATCTCGATCTACCGGAATATCCAACCGCTGAATTGCGATGGGCATAGGGTCCAGGTTTACCTGCTGAACCTCAGGGTTTACTCCAAAGTGTTGAAAGTACTTCTGGATATTTTCCACCATCATAACGTCGTCCGTGTTGTTATGTGTTTAAGTAGTAATGTTCAAGCCCGAAATTAAGCCGCTTCTTCTTCATCAACTGCCTGGTAAGAGATACCCCAAGCATCCTCACCAAAGCCGTTCAGCCACCATTCGAGCTGCCGTGAATCCACAACGCTGGCACTGATCTCATAACAGTCCTCATGCTCCCTGTAGGTTTGATCCTCTGATAGGCGGGATTCCAGAATATGGAGCCCTGCGTCTTTTTTGATGCGAAAAGACAGCTTCACTTTTCGACCTTCCCCGAAGGTGAACCTGGCATCATCGCTGTATTGCTTCAGATCGAAGTCAATGGGGCGCTCAAACGACAGCGATGTAGAGCGGGCTGAGATCATCCTGTGCAAAGCGAGAATTCGATCATCCTCATACCCCTTGAAACGACAGACCAAATACAACCGTGGCCCTTGTTGAGCCAACCCAAGTGGCATGATCGATTTCTCTTTTACATCACCACCCGCATTCCTGTAGGTAAGTTCCAACCAGCAGTTGTTATAAAGAGCACAGCTAACCTGGTTAAACACTCCTGAATTAAGCTCTGGTGGCAATAATGGTTGCGTCTCTGGTGCCACAACCACTTTTGATAACCACTGAACCTCTTTCGTTGGATCCTGAGTATGGCTGATATTTCGGTTAGCCTCTTCAAAAAAGCCAGACATGGAATCCATCAGGCTGCTGGGCAGCAGATTCTTCAAGGTTTTATGCGCCATTTGAAGGATCAGCGACTCTTGAATACTCAGAGAGTTCACCGTAAAGCCCACAGCCTGCTGGTTCCACCGGTAACCATAAGGCTTACTGCGATCATCCATATCAATAGGGAAGTGATTGCTCTCTACCAGAGACTTCATATGCCGCTGAATAGTGTGGATATCCCGATCCAACCCGATCTCAGCCAACTGCTGCTTCAGCTCCAGGGCAGTGATCCACCAGCTTTTGGGGATTCGCTTCAGCAGCTCAATAATGAGAATGGTGGTCTCCAGCGAGGTTTGCCGCTTATTCATCTTATTGTCAGGCTCCATAACATGGATGTACGATAGAAAGCACACCTCAATGCTCTCCCGCATCGCTTTCTCAGCTCAGAAACCCATCATAAAACACCCCTGCGACGAGTTGTGTCGCATGCAAACCAAAAAGTGAAATTTTTTCTAATCAGTACTTCGCAAATACACGACTACCCCCTTTCACCTTAGATGCGTACAATGATTGACTTCCAAAAATTCCTTTTCGAGCTATCTGGACCCATGCTCCCCGGCCTCAATCACAGGTAACGGTAAAATCCACGGGCGGTAGCGTCTTTGCAAATCCATGCTGGTCTTTCTTTTAGTACCACACCATGAATATTAGTGAACGGGTTACCAGTGAACTGGCTAATTACCTCTGCGAAAAGATTAGTCAAAAAGTCATCAGGCTATTACAAAACAGAAAAGACCTGCTGTCTGGCGATCAATCGACCCTCAAGACCACATGGGATGAAATTTGTGTCCAGGTTCAAGGGGATGAGTCCTACTATTGGGGTGCATACGATCATACAGTCTGCGGCTTGATTGAGGGCTACCTTGAAGAACTACAGCAATATGAACTGGTGGCAATCTCCTTGCAGACTGATGAAATTGACTACGAAGACGAGCCTGAATGGGTGGCCTTGTCTCATGATGATCTCGCCAGTTATATCACCAGAAACTATGTCTATGCCAAAGCCATGAACTGGTCAAACCGCCGTATTACTGCTTATCTTGATAGCTTTTGTGAATACGATGGATACACCTACTAATCACTACTGAATCAACTTATGTCTGAACAACACAAGCAAACTCTGCAACGTCAACTATGGAATATTGCCAACAGTCTTCGTGGCAATATGGGTGCTGATGAATTTCGGGATTACATCCTCGGCTTTATTTTCTACAAATACCTCTCCGAGAAAATTCACCTGCATGCTAATAAAATCCTTAAAGAGGATGGACTGTTTTTTGAGAAGCTTGATCCCGCCAGTGCGGAGGATGCCGAGGTCCTCAGTGATGTACGGGAAGACTGCCTTGATACCTTGGGCTACTACCTGGAACCCAATGAGCTGTTCAGTGCCCTAGCCGCCAAAGGTCAGCAGGAGCGGGATAACTTTATCATTGAAGACTTGCAGGAGATCCTGAAACACATCGAACAGAGCACTATGGGTGCGGCCAGTGAAGACGACTTTACCGGGTTGTTTGACGATATTGACCTAAGCTCCAATAAACTGGGCAAAACCGCTGAAGCGAAAAATGCACTGATTGCCAGAGTATTGGCCCATCTGGATGCCATCGACTTTCAGCTGGAAAATACCGAAATTGATGTGTTGGGTGATGCCTATGAGTATCTGATCGGGCAGTTTGCGAGTGGTGCCGGTAAGTCAGCCGGTGAGTTCTACACCCCGCAGGCGGTTTCTACGCTTCTGGCGAAGATTGTCACTCACGGTAAGGACCGTCTGAAAAGCGTTTATGACCCGACTTGTGGTTCTGGCTCTTTGTTGCTCCGAGTGGCCAGAGAGGTCAAAACGGTTGGGCATTTTTACGGACAGGAATCTAACCCGACCACCTACAACCTTGCCCGAATGAATATGATTCTTCACGGGGTTCATTTCAGTCAGTTTGATATTCAGCAGGACGATACCCTGGAGTATCCTCACCATAAAGAAGAGCGGTTTGAAGCGGTGGTGGCCAATCCGCCATTTTCTGCCAACTGGAGTGCTAACCCTCTACATTTGACTGATGAGCGTTTTGCGGACTATGGCAAGCTGGCACCAAAGGGAAAAGCTGATTTTGCCTTTGTTCAGCATATGATTCATCAGCTGGACGACAATGGTACGATGGCAGTGGTTTTACCCCATGGAGTTCTATTTCGTGGTGCTGCGGAAAACCATATTCGACGGTTTTTGGTCGAAAATCGTAACTATATTGATGCCATCATTGGCTTACCCAAAAACATTTTTTACGGCACAGAGATCCCGACCTGTATTCTGGTGCTGAAGAAACAACGTGCATTGACCGGCGAAAATAGCGATAACATTCTGTTTATTGATTCAAGTGCATACTTTGGCAAGGGAACAAATCAGAACTATCTTCGGGATGAAGACATCAAACGAATATTTGAGAATTATAAAAGCCGTGAAACTGTTGACAAATTCGCTTATGTTGCTCCATTAACAGAAGTGGAAGAAAACGAATTTAATCTTAATATACCTCGTTATGTTGACACCTTTGAGGAAGAAGCTCCAGTTGATCTCGCTTCTCTCTCAAAGCAGATAACAGATCTGGATAAAGACATTGAACAAACAGATGCGGCTATCGCTGAATTTTGTCATGCCTTGAGTATTGAAACTCCATTCGGAGTAAAAGCATGAGCAAATATAAAGCCGAAGCACCAGTCTTGAGGTTTCCTGAATTTAAAGTTCCTTGGCGTACTGTCACATGTGGTGAAGTTTTAAATAAAGTTTCAGTGCCTGTTAGTGTTGAGCCAGAAAAACTATATACTCAAATAGGTATCCGCTCTCATGGGAAAGGTATTTTCCATAAAGACCCAGTAACTGGTGCGGACCTTGGTAATAAACGTGTTTTTTGGGTAAGGGAAAATACTCTCACTTTAAATATTGTATTTGCATGGGAGCAAGCTGTCGCCAAAACCAGTGAAGCTGAGAAAGGATTGATAGCCTCTCATCGATTTCCGATGTATAAGGGCGTAGAGGATGAAACTGTTGATTATCTACTCTGGCTTTTTCTGACTAAACGCGGAAAGTATTTGTTGGAACTGGCCTCTCCAGGAGGAGCCGGTAGAAACAAAACCTTAGGACAAAAAGAGTTTGAAAAATTACCAGTCCCTTTCCCCGAAAAGGGAGAGAGAAAAAAGGTAGCCAACTTTATATCTGAAATTAACCAAAAAGTTAATCAGCTGAATACAAAACTAGAACTTGCAAAGCAATTTAAAAAAGGGATTATGCAGAAGCTTTTTTCTCAAGAGCTGCGCTTCAAAACCGATGATGGAAACAGCTTCCCAGAATGGAAAATATTACAGCTCAAAGAAATTGCCACTCCTGTAAAGCGGAAAGCAGAAGAAGCCATTAAAAATGTAATGACTATATCCGCAGGCAAAGGTTTTCTTCATCAATCAGATCGGTTTAATCAGGTAATTGCAGGTTCAAGCCTTGATAAGTATACGCTACTTAAAAAGAATGAATTCTCCTATAATCGAGGAAATTCGAAGTCCTATACTTATGGCTGCGTTTATAAGCTTGATGGCTGTGATGAGGCTCTTGTACCCTTTGTGTACAGAAGCTTTTCCTTAAACAAAGGACATCCCGGCTTCTTTTCATTTTTATTTGAAGGCAAATATCTTGACCGACAACTCAGACGCATCATCTCATCGTCAGCCAGAATGGATGGTCTTTTAAATATTAGTGAAAAGGATTTTTATGATGTAAAAGTACCGTTTCCAACAGAGGAAGAGCAAGTAAAAATTTCAGATTTCATAATCGCAATCAATAGAAAAATCAATGCATTAGAGCAACAATTAGAACTCACCCAAACCTACAAGCAAGGTCTGCTTCAAAAAATGTTTATCTAACCGCTTCTGGCTCACTATCAACCGTGAGCCATTCTTTTGAGTATCAACACCTGCTTATGTCTACCCAACCTGAACAAGTCCTTGAAAACAATCTAGTGCTTCAGTTGCAGCAACTGGGCTATGGCTTTGTCACTATTCGAAACGAAGCTGACCTCTTTACCAACCTGAAAACTCAACTGGAAGCTTTAAATAATATCCAGCTATCCGACAATGAGTTTAAGCAGGTGCTAAATAGCCTGGAAAAAGGCACTGTATTCGAGAAAGCGAAAACCCTTCGTGATCGTCTGGAAATCACCACAGAGGATAACGACAGTCGCTACATCCAGTTGCTTAACCCAGATTGGGAGAAGAACCGGTTCCAGGTGACGCAGCAGGTAACCATTGAAGGCTCCTACAAGAATCGCTATGACGTGACTATTCTGGTTAATGGCCTGCCCCTGGTTCAGATTGAGTTGAAGCGCAGAGGGTTAGAGCTTAAAGAAGCATTTAACCAGATCAACCGGTATCAGAAGCACTCTTACTGGGCCTCTAATGCCCTGTTTCAGTATGTTCAGATATTTGTGATCAGCAATGGGGTGAATACCAAGTATTACGCCAATAATCGTAAACAGTCGTTTAAGCAGACCTTCTTTTGGGCGGATATCAGTAACGAACGGATTTCTAAACTGGAGAACTTTACCGAGGCATTTCTGAACAGGGAGCACCTGACGGAGATGGTCAGCCAGTTTCTGGTGCTGAACCAGACCGATAAGGTGCTGATGGTAATGCGCCCTTACCAGGTTTATGCCACCAAGGCCATTGTGCAACGGGTGAAGCGTTCCGAGGAAAATGGTTATATCTGGCACACCACCGGTTCTGGGAAAACTCTGACTTCCTTTAAGACCGCCCAGATACTGACGGCATTAGCCGATGTGCATAAGGTGGTTTTTGTCGTAGACCGAAAGGACCTGGATTACCAGACCAGTAAAGAGTTCAACAGTTTTGCCAAAGGCTGTGTGGACAGCACCAGTAAGACCAATATGCTGGTACAGCAATTTACCGATACCGTTCCTATGGAAAAGGGCAAAGACCATTCTAAACGTAATACCAAGCTGATTGTTACTACCCTGCAGAAATTGAACCGGGCAATCAGCCATAAGAAGTATCTTGGCCGTATGGAGACTCTGAAAGATAAGCGGATTGTGTTTATTTTTGACGAGTGCCATCGCAGCCAGTTCGGTGATACCCATAAGCGCATTACCAGTTTCTTTACCCATCATCAGCTTTTTGGCTTCACCGGCACCCCGATTCTGGTGAAGAATGCCACGACTAAAGCCTCTGTTCGACGAACGACCAAAGACCTGTTCGATAAGTGCCTGCACCAGTACACCATTGTGGATGCCATTCGGGATGAGAATGTTCTGAAATTCAATGTGGAGTATGTAGGGCGCTACAAGAAGAAAGACAGTGCCAACGAGGTGGATATTGATGTGGAAGATATCGATCGGCAGGAGCTGATGGATTCACCACAACGCCTTGGGAAGATTGTGGATTACATTCTTCAGCACCATAAACACAAGACCCGTAACGGTACCTTTACCGGTATGTTCTGTGTCAGCAGCGTGCCTGCCTTGATCAAGTATTATGAACTGTTCAAGCAGAAAAAAGTTGAAGGCCAGCATAGTCTAAAAATTGCCACCATCTTCTCTTACACCGCTAATGAAGATGACCAGGACGCTAACGGATTTCTGGATGAGTCAGAAGACGATATTCCGAAGGTTCGGGAAGCTGCGTCTGCTTATGATGTGCAAGCTGTTTACGGTTCTCATACCCGAGATAAGCTGGAAGCGTTTATTGGTGACTACAACGAGATGTTTAGCACCAAGTACACCACGAAAGATCAGCAGTCCTTCTATAACTATTACAATGATATTTCGAAGCGGGTACGAGATCGTCAGGTGGATATTCTGCTTGTGGTCAATATGTTCCTGACTGGTTTTGATAGCAAGCCTCTGAATACCCTTTATGTGGATAAAAGCCTTAAACACCACGGGTTGATTCAGGCATTTTCCCGCACGAACCGGATTCTTAATGAACAGAAACCCCAGGGAAATATTGTTTGTTTCCGTAATCTAAAAAAAGCCACAGATGATGCTTTGCGACTATTCTCTGACAAGGATGCTCAGGAGACCGTTTTACTGCCTCCCTATGAGGAATTTGTGAAGCAGTTTGCCCAAGCCTATGGCAAGTTGCTGGCGCTGACTCCTACCATTGATAGTGTTGATGATCTTAAAGACGAAGAGCAGGAGCTTGAGTTCATCAAACAGTTTCGTGAACTGATGCGGCTACGGAACATTCTGCAAAACTTTGGGGAGTACAAGCCAGAAGACCTGGCTATGCCAGAGCAGATGTTTGAAGACTTCAAGAGCAAATATCTTGATCTTTATGAAAAAGCCAAGTCAGATCAACAGACGGAGAGAACTTCGATTCTGGAAGATGTAGATTTTGAACTGGAACTGATCCATCGGGACGAGGTCAATGTCGCTTATATTTTACGACTGCTAGCTGAGTTGAAAGATAGCGATATTAAAGAGTTTGAACTACGAAAACAAACCATCTCGGATCTGCTGAAGAACGATCCGCAGCTGCGCAGTAAGAAAGATCTTATTGAAGAGTTTATTGATGAGAACCTTCGGAAGGTTCCAGACTCAGGCGAGGTGGAAGAAGCCTTCGAAAGCTTCTGGGATGAGAAAAAGACCGAGGCCATTGAGGAAATATGCATCGCTGAGAAGCTGGATAAAGAGAAGTTTATTGGACTGGTGGATAATTTTATGTTCACTCAGAAAGAACCACTGCGCGAGGATGTGTTTGCAGTGATGCAGGAAAAGCCTAAAATTCGTGAGCGTAAGCCAGCCTTTATGAGAATTACAGAGCAGGTTAAGGGTTATGTGGAGACCTTTTTTGCGGGGATGTAAGTTTCTGTCTTAATCCTATCTCCCTGCTCTTTATTTTACGAGGTAATAATAATGTCTAAAAATATCCAAGTAATGATCTCAAAGGATGGAGAGTATCAAATTAATATGCGGGGAAAGAGCTTCACTGTGCTTTTAGATAATGAGGCTAAAACCTACGAGATTAAGGGTGAAATTCCCAGAGACGTAAGAGAAGCACCAGAAGATTTTATAGAGTGGCTGCTTCCTAAGCTTTTGAACAAAGTCAAAGTGGGTAAATATAAATCCGTACATTAAATGAGGCTGTGAGTGATGATTGATCTGAAAGAGTTCGTTGAGTCTGGTGTTCTTTATTTTTGCAAGTACGGTCGTGGAGCTGTTTTAGTTGCTCTGGAGAACAATGACGAACAACTAAAAGCGGCGGCTAATAATTTCCACCAAAGAGATGACATTACCGCTTTGTATGGCTCTCTGTACCCGGTTAAAGATTTAAGAGTTGAGGGAGAAACGGTGGTTTTCGATTTTGAGTTCGGTAATGCTCTGGTGACAAGAATGTTGCCGATCTCTCAGGTAACATTTGAGGTGTTCAATAAGAAGTAAACGGATAACAGATGCCCGAAACGTATTTCGGGCAATCAATTACCATGGCAGGGATGTTATGAAGAACGAAGAAATCGAAGAATTCCTCAACGAACAGGGTAATGAGTTACCTTATAGCGAAAAATTTGAGCCAGAAAGTGAGCATGTGGTTGTTGGCAACCATACTGGGTATCCGTACCCTGGAGGTGAAAATTATGAACATGATGATACGGGAAGCATTCAGAATTACTCTGGCGTAGAGGATGAAGTCTATAGTTCAATAGCAGAACATGAGGACTGGAAAGAGGGTTATGACTATTAATCCTTAATGCTATGCGCCAAAGTAACTAACACCGTGCCCTACTCTTCATCACTTAGTTTTCAAGAACCTCGCTTTTCTTCCGCTATCTACTTAATAGACTTAATAAGGATAGTGATCGTTGAAAAGCCCAATGCGTCTGATCAAGTCAGCTCTGGAGTATCGTTCAATTTCAGAGCTGACCAATACACCTCTCAGCATGGAATCGGTACCCAAGGGGCTTCGTGGTGTTTATGTTCTCTACCTTAAGCAACGCAGGCATTTCAATGTTGTTTATGTGGGCATGTCCAGCGAGGGGAAAATCCGGAAACGGCTATTTAGCCATAAGCGAAAGAAAGACAGTGAATGGACGCATTTTTCATACTTTGAAGTTTGGGACAATATCTCCGATCGGGAGATAAAAGAACTGGAAGGACTTTTCCGGCAGATTTACCGGTTTGATGAGAGAGCAAACCGGTTGAATATTCAGCAGACGTTTAGGCCACTGAGCAAAGTTAGAAGAGAAACCGAGAAAAATCTCAGACAGAGCTAAGGTGGCTTTATTATTTTCTTATTTCACTGATACTGTATCCATCACTCAGCCATTGATAGGAAATTTTCGACACTGCGGTTATGAAAAAAAAGACAGTTTGGTTCAGTATGCCTATACCCTTGTTGATCGGAGAAATCTAACCCACATCAATAATGTAAGCGCTCTGTGAGAACAAATGAATAAGGGGCGTTCGTTGTGCATCAAGCAATTATGCAATCCTTGGCAGAGTTTCTGTAGTTCACAATGTAAGGCCTGACATCAGATTATTAAGAAAATCTGAGATTTAATTTTCATCTATGTAACTACTTTAGAATCAGTTAGTTTGGTATATTTCGGTTTGAAGTATTATGTTATGATATTTGGTCACGAAAAGTTAATGATTATCCACAAACGTAAACCAGCTCCAAGCTTCAGTTTTCATTCTGACACCTTTGAAAATAAAACAGCACTGTTTGAAATCAGACTTAAGGAGAATTTTTCAACCCTTGCAAATGATCGAGGATTTGGTTTTGCGTCATTTGTGACACCATGTATACAAGAAGATATTTTTCTTCCGGAAAAAGTGGCGAAACGTCTTTTGTCTATGGATTTTGTATCAACCATTGTGTGGGCTGAAGTATCTTTTAGAGTCATTGACGGGAAAAAAAATATAGAGCTGAGTTCGTTTGGGATACTCTTGAAAATGTAGTCTTGAATACTCAGGTAAAGCATATATCAGAATCCGCCAAACATATTATTAATTTTGAAAATTCAAGCAGCCATTTATTTTCAAAAAAACTAAAAGCGGATGCCGATGCAGAAGATGAAATTTCCGTCTTTGTCTTTGATGACTATCTATCACCAAATAAACAGCAACAACTAAATGCAAGTATTTCAAGAGCAGCCAATCCAAAGGATGGATGGAGCAAGCACCAAACTGTTGCATACACCTATGCTGAATTTACATTTGAGTGCTGGGCAAGAAAAAATGGGTTATCTGTTTTTGACTACAATGATGTAAACCCGTTTTCACCCAGCGATTATAAGATAGAAAATAAAGATATAGATGTTAAATCGGTTATTGGCATAGGGAAGCGATTAGGAACTCAGTACAGTGACAACTCTCACGGTAGTGAAGTTCTAATTGGCGTATGTACCCATGCTGAAAATCTTAACGATGAAATGCTTACCTTAAGTATTGATGGTGTTTTTGATCCAGTTGCTCATCAAGGAATAGATTCACCTTTAAAATACTTGAAGCTGAATTCCTCGCCAAATGTATGTTACTTCTCTTCACTTTATGATTACTTCCTTGAACCTCTGCATATGTCAGAAAACTTTTTTCCAGATGATAAGTCTCTACTGTATTATGCAGTTAGTAAGAATGCAGTTCCTCATCTAATCAGAAACACATCCACTAAAAAATTGGATGTTTTGCTGAAAACTATTATTACAGAGAGAAATTACGGACTGATACCGATTATCAAAGAGTTGCATGCAAAGAAAAAACTCATGTTATTTCATCATTACTTAGCAGACTATTTGATAAAGAAAACATTTGAAAAAACTGAAGTTGACGGTAATAACATCAGTGATCTTGTCGATATGATTGAGCCATGTTCTTTCAGAAAGAAAAAATTTATTCAAAATTTATTAAAAGCGAATGAGTCGCTCCACAAGGTACGTTGTCATTGGCACCCAGATGAAACGATAAAAGAAATGGGGATTGATATATATTATAGCGACACCTCAAATGTCCCTACGCTTAAAGCTATATGTAGCTGTAATCGTAAAGGGAATGTAATTTAAATTGTGTAAACGCTTGTCGTTAATACTCCAAAATGGAGAATAACAATGAGCGTTGAAATCAACGAAAAACTGGTAGATCAAATAGCCAGTCAGATTAAAACTCAGGATGATC
>NZ_LUKQ02000100.1 GCF_001647025.1 Endozoicomonas atrinae | reverse complement strand
ACCATTCGCACCGGAGTTAAACAGCTCAGAAAGGCTATGGGAGTGGATGCGGGAGCATGACTTATCAAACAAAGCATTTTCAGGTTATGAAAATATTGTAGATTGTTGCTGTGAAGCTTGGAATAACCTTTGCAGCGAAGCTGGTCGACTGTTCAGTCTGTGCTCCCGTGATTGGGCAGTTATACAGTAGTTAGAAAATTCAATTGGTATAACCTGATTGGCCAGCTCATAAGCATCGTCTGATGACTCAAGCAGATCGGGGGAACCATCAATAATGATGGAGCTGCCCATTGGCTGATCCATATCAGTAACAGGGAACGTCAGGCGGCTGTCTTCACCCCGGCGGGCCCACAGCTTCATCAGGCCGACATTGAGGTTTGAAGAACTCTTCATAATGTCTTCAAAGGCTTCCTGCATGATTTCCATACGGGAAGGTTCACGACTGTCATCATCACCATTGATGTCCCAGGCCATGGATCCGGAGTTGTCGAGAATAAACAACACGTTTGGCTTAACGCTGCTATCAAGGTTCGGGTTGTGAAGATAGATATCCGTATCATCAGCCCAGGTGACAGTGGCGGACGACAAATAGAAGACACTGGTTAAGGTAACCAGTCCCTTTTTGAGGAGTGAGTAGCCTTTCATAAAACTGCCTTGTTACTGATCCAGTGTTCTGATCTGATAGCCCTGTTCCAGCTCGGTGACGATGTCATACCCATCAATCTGGGCCGTGCTGGTGGTTTCATAAATAAATGTCTGTGGCAAACCTTTGCCGACGCCCAGGCTTCTGCCAGAATCTGATATTTTTTCCCGCAGTGTGGTTTCGGTAACCGCTCTCACCGTGAGGTTGTTTGTACCATTGGTATATACGTAAGGATCAGGCTGAAAGTTACCATTTGACGCCTGTTCAAGAGCAAAGGCACTCTCTTCCAGCAAACGCTGGGTACTTCTGAGTGCGCTGTCGGCAGCCTGAAAGGTCGTATTCTGAAGTTGGTAGGTCATTGAAACCCGTTGTCCCATTGTTGACAGGCGGGTACTGCCAATAGCAACCATGGTGATTAATAGCAGAATGATTAATGAGATAAACAGAATGGCGCCCTGCTGTCTGCCACTTTGCTGACTCCCCCGGATGGTCAAAGTGATTACCCCTGATTACGAAGCTGTATGGTCGTAGTGAAGACTCTTCTTAAGCGTCGGTCGTTGGTTGCTAATGTGGTGTTATTGTTAAGATTCAGGATGTCAAACGTCCGCTGCTCATTGGTGTTGGTGACATTATTGCTGGATGCCACAACCAGGCTGATACGAATATGAGAGGTATTGCCAGGATTGCAGGTGCCATTATCAAAACTTGCCTGGGTGCATCCTGAGGTATAACGAATATTGTTCCCGTCCCTGACACCGTAAAGCACCTGCATGTTTTCGACGCCTTCTACCATCTCTTCTCCATCCCGGAACAGGGCCTGGAGTGGTAAGCCATCGGAACCATTTCTACCAGAGTTCCGAATGTCATAAATAAGGCCAGTGGTTGAACCAAGGTTATGGAGCGTCGGGCAGGTGGTAATGTCTGTGCTGCACTCGGGCGGAACAACATAGTCTTTTAATGAAATAATATTATTCCCCGCTCCAATAGCCGTCATACTGTTTGCAGTGGTTGTTTCACTGGGGTCATCCTTGCACTCATAAAGTGATTCCTGTGGAGAAAATACTGCCAATTGACGGCAGTCTGAAATCAGGAATACGTCATCTGATGAATAACAGATATCTTTGCTAAAAGTTATTTTCCCTGAATTATCAAAAGCGGTAGCGTAAACAGGAGTCAGTGGGCTGGTGGGATTGGTAAAATCGTCTGGCCGCATCAGCTCTTCAGCAGTCAGGATGGCCAGAGTATCGTTGTTGGTGCCAGTACCTTCGACTCCAATAACGGACTGGCTGCTGAAATCTACCAGAGAGCCGGAAGTGATCTCTGCATCAGCAGATACACAACTGCCACGGTATCCCGCCATACGAACATCACGCTTGATCATTTCCATGGCAATGCGGGCGCTGTCCTGTACCTGTGCAAGCGCACTGTCCGATGCGTTGGAGCGAGAACTGTCCACAAACATCCGCATGACACCCAGCATCAGTAATGAACTGAGTGTCAGGGCAATCATCAGCTCAATAAGGCTGATACCTTGTTGAGGACGGGTAAACCGGAGTCTTTCCATGCTAATTACAGCTCAAAGGTCATTTCGTAGGACTGGTCTAACAGGCCATTACCGTAATGGCTCTCACTCCAGCTGATTTCCAGTGTGATTTCATTATCGACCGAGGCAATAGTGGCCGCGCCATTGATATCCTGCAGGCTGGTCTGCCACTGGATGATATCTTCCCGGGCCAGCTCTTCAGGCGAGCAGCCGGTACTGAGGCAGTCTGGGGAAGTAATCGTTTGATCAAGGTTATTTACATAAAAACCGCTTTGATCAGAATTACGGCGCATTCTTTCGGCCAGGTCATAAGCCAGCATGGTTGCCTGGCTCCGAGATAGCGAGCTGCCAGAGGACTGAAGGCTCATGATCTGCAGGCCAGCCATGCCCAATAAGCTGATGCTGAGGATCAGCATGGCGACCAGAACCTCAATCAGAGTGAAGCCTTTTGTTCTTAAATACATTGAGGGGTTCCTCCAACTCTTGCCTGACCTGCGCCGTTTATCCAGATACCTCTGGCAGCGTCGTTGCCTCGCCTGTCACAAAGACTTAACTGAACGCTGTTAGCAAGAGTTCCCCGATTGTTGAATGATATTTGAGCACTTCCCCTGACAGTATTGTTGCCTTCCAGCCCGTCAAACTCCTGCAGGACCGTGGCGCCTTCCAGAACGATAAAACCATTACTCCAGTTACCGTTATTGCCATCACAGGTTTGGCCATTCCCGGAACTGCAGACCGTGATAGTGGTATTGTTGGCAGCGGCTTCACTACGGGCAAACTGAAAGGCAGCAAGAAGTCGATTAGTTTGTGAGGTCAGCCGATTGTCCTGAATACTGCTTTCAAAACTGGGGTAAGCAATGGCGAACAGAATGCCAAGAATGGCAACGGTTATCATTAGCTCAAGCAGGGTAAAACCGTTAGAAAATTGCTTTGTCATTATTTGTTGGTAAGCAGGAATTAACTGGTCAAAGTGAGTCTGGGCGCATTAGGTCATAGTCATGAATTTTCGTCTAATAAATGTCGATCAATGGTAATGAATAGCGATGAACTGCATAGTGCTGGTTAAAAGAACTTCTCTGGTTTTTAAATGGGGCTTTCAGGGAAATGATCACAGTGAACCATTGGTCAAAGGAAAAAAGCCACTAATAGAATAAACGTAACCACTTTATCCTGAGGGTTTAATAATGGAGTGACAGACGTGGTTTTTTTCCACCAGAAAGCTTGCTTGCAGGTTCAGTGTGAGCATCTGCTTCAGGTGGCTGGATTCCACAAACTAATGAGTGAGACTGAGTGCCAGGGATTGGGCAATGAAGTACAAGGTTGGGCATCGTTTCTCAGTAAATCATATTGCCAGCTCTCATACCGCATATGAGAGTCATCGCTATTTCCTGTCTAATCATCCTCCCCAACACTGGTTTTCTCCTTCAAAAGTAATGGGTGTTTCTCTGATTGAGTTGCTGGTTTCCTTATCGGTTGCGGCTATTTTGATCGCAGCTTCTGTTCCCAGTATGAAAGACCTAATTGTAAATAACCGGATCGATAATGTTGCAGATGAACTTTATGGCAGTTTGATGCTGGCCAGGTCCGAGGCTATCAAACGACAACGTACCGTTTCATTGTGCAGTACCGTGGATGACCTGACCTGTGATGAAAGTAACTCTGGCTGGCATCATGGCTGGCTTATTTTTACGGATGAAAGTGATGATGGTCTGCTGAATGACAGTGATCAGTTGATTCGTCGTGTTACAGAGCAGTCAGAGCTCATCTCAATCCTATGGAATCGCGGTTACAGCCTGAGCTTCAATAGTCGTGGACAGACTACACAGGCAGGTACTTTTCAGGTGTGTGATCAGGAAAGTAGCAGTGATTCACAAGCGATTATCATCAGTATGACAGGACGTCTTCGGACGGAGGAGCAGGGAGCATGCAGTTAAGTGATTACTTTTTTGTCCCTGCGTTATCTTTGGCGATTGATAGGAACAGAACAAATACATTCACCACAAAGGCTCAAAGGAACAGAGCTAGGGCTGAAAAGACGCCTGAGAAAAAAAATCGCGGTGTTGGGTTGGTCGAAGTTCTCATCAGTCTATTGGTGATAACGATAGGCATTCTTGGAATGGCCGGAGTGCATAGCAGCAGTCTGCAGTATAACCAGTCATCCTATGTGCAGTCACAGGCTACTTTTCTGGCGACCGATATGCTGGATCGTATTCAGGCCAACAATAGCCTGGCCAGAAGTGGGACGAATTATCAGGTTGGTTTGAATGATCTTGAATACAGCCAGTGCATTGAAAGTGGTTATCCCAATAATTGTGAAACAGGAAGTTGCAGCCCTCAGGAGATGGCGGCCTATGATATTCTTCAATGGAAGTTCCAGCTGACATGTCAGCTTCCAGGAAGTAAGGGCTCAATTACCTACCTGGACAGTAATGGTGTTCGAACCTATATCATTCGCCTCAGTTTCCCGGATATGGGCAATAGGGTACCCCTGAGTGATGTTGTATTAAGGGGGATACTATGAAACAGATTGAGAAAGGATTCTCACTGGTTGAAATGATGATTGCCCTGGCACTTGGACTGGTGCTTTTTACCGGTGTTGGTCATCTGGTGCTGGCATCCAGTCGCTCGTGGGCGTTGCAGGATGAGTTGGCCCGGGTTCAGGAAAGTGCCCGACTGGCCCTGGATATTCTGGGTCAAAGTATCAGTACAGCGGCCTATTCTGGCTGTCCGGCTCAGGCGAACCTGGCCAATTTACTCTATACCGAAACCGATAACCGTCAATGGATGATGCATTTTGATAAAGGGGTTCTGGGAATTCCCTCTGGCAACAGTGTTGAGCAACAACTGGACAGCAATGCGATCTCTGAAGCAATCATTATTCACAGTGTTGATAGCAATCAGGCCGCTCTGGTCAGTGGGCATAATACGGGTACGGCTACAGTCACACTGGGCGAAAGCCATGGCCATGATGAAGGTGATCTTCTGGCACTGATTTCATCGGATTGTGGACAGGTCTCCATTTTCCGGGCAGGTGCTGCAACAACCAATAGTGTTGTAACCCATCCAGCTGCAGCCAGTGGCAGCCTTTACAACTGTATCAGTCAGTTACAGGGTAACTTCAGCTGTCATGGCAGTACGGTTGACTCGAGTAATATCAACCACCAGGGGTCAAGGCTGGCACCCTTACAGTCTTATGCTTTCTATCTAAGGGAAAGTAATAACGTACCGACACTGTACCGGAAGCTTGCGGGTGAATACACCAGTGGTAATAGCATCAATGCAGAAGCGCTGGTTGAAGGTATTGAAGGATTGAACATTCGCTATGGGGTGGACAGTGATAATGACGGTGTTGCCAACCGCTATATGACGGCTGTTGAAATAACACCCTACAGCGATGAGTGGCGGAACATTATTACCGTCAAGCTTGAACTGCTGGTTCGCAGTTTCACTGAAGTGGCTCCGGAAGCCCAGGCCTATTTCTTTGCGGGCCAGCGAGTGCTGCCGAATGATCTCTACGTTCGCCGAAGCTTTATGAAAACGATTAAGCTGAGGAACCGGGGGTTGTGATGGAGATTTTCTTAAACACATCAAGAACCAGACAACATGCCTCTTCTTTGCAAAGAAGAGGTGGGCTGAACCCTGACACATACAAGAGAGGGAGTGTATTGCTGGTTAGTCTGGTGATATTACTGGTAATTACGGTTTCTGGTTTAACCGCTGTAAAAATGGCAACGCTTGAAGAAAAAATGAGCGGTAATTATCAGGATCAGCAGATGGCATTTTATGCCGCAGAGGCTGCGTTAAAAGAGGCTGAAAATTTCATTGCGGATAATGAGCTGGCCTTATCCAGTTTTAACGTGAATTGTGACAATGGATACTGTTTTGCCGGAAGCGATATTAACGATATTGGTAGCTGTGCTCCTGGTATTTCTGAGCCATGGTTAACTGGCACCGTGTGGAGTGATAACGGACGACACAGAGTAACAACAGTCTCAATCAGCGGTATATCGGCTCAGGCCAAATATATTATTGAGTTTCGCTGCTATATTGCCAAAGAAGCTCCCGGGCCTTTGCCTGATCCAGCTAATCGTGGGGATTGGGCTCAGTTCTATCGGATTACTGCTCTGGCTACTGGCGGCTCAGGTGATTCGCGGGTCATGCTTCAATCGTCGTATAAGAAGAGCAGCTGATTGTTGAGTCAGCTGTGAAATATTAACAGGGAAGTGGAGGTGATCATGGATCGATGTACCTCACAACGATTTACTCTCAAGCAAGGCATGTTGCTAGGGCTGCTGTTACTGTTTTCTTTGAGGGCCAGTGCTGAAGCTGTTTCCAGTGATTATGCAGCAACGCCACCTTTAGTCAGTAACACCTCGGAACCACTGGTCATGCTGGTGATGTCCGTTGATCATGAACTCTTCAAAAAAGCATACAGCGATTATACCGACCTGGATTCAGATGGACGGCTGGATACCAGCTATGTGGACAGTTTTGATTATCTGGGTTACTTCGACAGTAACTGGTGCTATCAATACGCTTCCGGGCGTTATTCGCCGGTAGCTGAAGCCACTGGAGATAACCGACATTACTGCACAACGTCTCAAGCTCCCTGGAGCGGTAACTTTTTAAACTGGGCTTCCATGACGCGTATGGATGTTATTCGTACCGTCCTGTTTGGAGGCAAGCGCTCCACCGACACTACCAGTCAGACCATTCTGGAAAGAGCCTATATTCCAAGGGATGTTCATGCGTTTGTTAAGGTTTACCGAAGCAGCGTTTCTGGCATTCCAACAGAAAATTTTACCCCTTATAACAATAGTGATATCAGCCTCTGCAGTGTTGCAGCCAGTGAGAATGGTACTCCGGTCGTGAGAGTGGCTTCAGATACCTGGCCGCGCTGGGCATCAACGGAAGTCAGGCAGTGTCAGTGGAGCTCCAGTGATCCTAACAGCCCGCCATATAGTCAGGTTCTGGCTGAAAACAGCGTTTACGTTGAGAGCTGTGTCAGCGGGAAAGATGATAGTAATGAAAGCCGCTGCAAGTTGTACCCATCTGGTGTGAGTAAACCAACAGGTTTGTTACAGAAGTATGGGGAAAGTGGGGGTATTCGTTTTGGTCTGATCAGTGGTGGTTATGATAACAATATTGCCGGTGGTGTCCTTCGTCAGAATATTACCCTATTGGCGGGTAATGAAGATGCCAGTAACGATGAAGTCATTCTCGCTACTGGTCAGTTCAACAGTAGTGTGAACGGTATTATTCAGCACATTAATACGTTCCGAATTGCCAAATACAGTTTCAGCAGTAGTAAATACCTGGATTGCAGTACCTATGGGATTAAAGTGGATACATTCAAGGGAGGACTTGCCAGATCCCTGAAATCCAGCCGACACTGCAGCAACTGGGGTAACCCGCTTGCAGAGATGTATTTGGAGGCACTGCGCTATTTTTCCGGCGAAGTATCACCTTCGAATCAGTATTACACGGAGGATGATGACTACTTTGTTCCGGGTATTACTGCTGCAAGCTGGGTTTCACCTCAGACTTCTGATAACCCCTGCGCTAACTGCTCGATTATTTTACTTTCTACTGGTTTGAATTCCTTTGATGCTGACCAATTTGGCGCTGCCAACGATGTGACCGGAATTAATGGTTCTGCTGGAGTTGATAGTCTGACTGATGCTGTCGGGGTTATTGAGGCTGCTACGAATCCAGCGGTCAGCTTTCCGGGAACCTATCTCGTCGATAAAAATGGTGGCGACCGACAGTGTGAGGAAGCGGAAATATCCAGACTTTCAGATATTCGTGGGATTTGCCCTGAGCTCCCTCAGCTTGAGGGCGGATACCAGATTGCCGGTTTAGCCTGGCATGGTCGAAAAACGGATCTTAGGGAAGATCTGGATGGTGTTCAGTCGGTTAAGAGCTATGTTATTCAGGTGAGTGAAAATGTCCCTTCATTTTCTCTGGATGTTGGCGGAAAAACAGTCGCTTTTCAGCCTGTCTGTCAGGCTCACAGCAATAGAAGTGAATGTTCGCTGACGGATGTCGTGGTGGACTTCCTGTCAGCGGACTCTAAAAGTGGGCGCTTTCTCTTCACCTGGGAAGATTCTCTTTGGGGAAACGACTATGACTACGACGCCAGCTCAAGTATTGAGTACTGCATAGGAGATGCCTGTTCGCCAGCCATTGGCGAATCTCAGGTTCAGATTTCAGTCCGACAGGAGGCCAAGAATGCTGGAGCTGAAACCTGGTATTCCTACACGGTTACAGGCACTTCACAGGATGGTATCCAGATTCCTTTTGCCGAAGATACCGGCTCTGCAACCACTCAGGGGCAAGGCACGGCTGTTACACGGATCTTTGATGCCGTGGTTGGTAGTGCAGCGATCATATTACCCAAGCCCATATGGTTTGCCGCCAAATATGGAGGTTTTATTGATCTGGACGGTGATGAGACTCCCGGCTTTGACCTTGATGGTGATGGTATTCCAGAGGCGAATGACTACAGGGAGTGGGATAACAGGGATAATGAAACAGGGGCTGTTGGCTCTGATGGTCTTCCTGATAACTTCTTTTTCTCCCGCAACCCATCGCTTCTGGCAGAGCAGCTTGAACAGGTGCTATCCGATATTTCGAGCCGGGTCTCTTCAGCAACCAATGCTGCACTGTTTGCGAACAGTTCTACGGGAACCGGCGCCGTGTATCAGGCGCTGTTTCAACCCAGCCTGGAGGTAGATGGCAAATCCATTAGCTGGGGTGGGTTGCTTCATTCATTATTTATTGACAGCAAAGGTTATATTCGTGAAGACGGTAATGGTAATGCACAGCTTGATGACTATAGCTCGGATAAGGTCGTTGAGCTGTTTTTTGATCCTAATGCTGGACAGACAATGGTTCAGCGATATACCTCCAATGACTTTGGTGTAACGCTATCCGCAGACGGTGCTCTTAAACCGCTTTCGTCACTGGAAACCATCTGGGATGCCAGAGAACAGTTGTCTTTACTCTCCAATCTGACCAGTCAGCGGACCTACAGCGCTCTAGCCTCAGGTGGTAGACATATGCTGACCTGGCTGGATATTAATAACAATCAGCAGGTGGACGATGGAGAGCAACTCCCCTTTATGCCCTCAACCTTTACTGGAAATGAGGAGTATTTGGGTATCTCCGCGAGTGAAGTCGCTACTGTCGTTAATTATGTTCGGGGAGAGGAAGTGGTCGGAACCCGTTCCCGCACCATCGATTTTGATGAAGACGGTATTGATGATGTCTGGCGTCTTGGCGATATCGTTCACTCAACACCCAGACTGGTGGCCGCACCGGACAGTCGTTATGACTCTTATTACAACGACAGCAGCTATCGAACCTTCCACAATCAATACCTCAACCGTCGGCATGTTCTCTACGTTGGGGCCAATGATGGCTTGATTCATGCCTTTAATGGCGGATTCTGGGAAGAGAGCTCCTACAGTTACCAGCGTACAACCAGTAATGGTGAGGTGCAGCATCCGCTGGGTGCTGAGCTCTGGAGCTATGCACCCATGAACCTGTTACCCCATCTTCGCTGGCTCACTGAAACGGATTATCCCCATGTCTATTACATGGATTCAGAACCGCTGGTTTTTGATGCCAATATCTTCTCTGATGACAGTACCCACCCTGGTGGCTGGGGAACGGTCCTGGTGGTGGGTATGAGGCTGGGTGGAGGTGATATTGATGTCACCATAGATAGCGAAACTCGCACCATGCGTTCTGCCTGGGTCGTACTGGATATCACTGATCCGGAGCAGCCACCCGAGTTGCTGGCTGAAATTACGCATGCCGATTTGGGGTTCACAACTTCACGACCCGCCTTGGTTAAAAGACGTGAGGCTGGTGTTAATGCCAATGGAGAGACGGACTGGAGCAATCCATCACAAAATGAATGGTATCTGGTATTTGGCTCCGGACCAGCAGGCAGCAGTAGTGCTGCCTTGAGATCAGCCTTGGAGCAGGGAACGTCGGATCAGAACTTACAGGTTTTTGTTTATGACCTGAGTAATAAGGGATTTGTGCCTGGCTTTGCCCCCCTGGCAACCTCTTATTCTTCGGCTTATGCAGGAGACATGGTTGCGGAAGACTGGGACAGGGATTACAAGGATGATGCCGTTTACTTTGGCACGGTTGAGACCGGGGGAGTCAGTTTGAGCGGGAAGCTGATGAGGCTCAGGCTGACATCGACGCTGGGCAGCTCCAGCCTGAATGTGTTTATGGATGCCGGGCAGCCGATTATGGCGCCCCCCATGACGGTGACCGATGAAAACAGCTTTTGGGTATATTCTGGTACAGGGCGGTTGCTCACTAATAGCGATAATCGTGATACAGCAGCCAACTATTTTTATGGTGTTAAGGAGCCATTAAACAGTACCAGAGAGTTTACCTATGCATCTGTAAGTCAGAGTGACCTGGTCAATGTGGGCGATGTGGCTGTCTTTACCAATGGCGATGTCCTGCAGAAGTCGGGATCCACTTATGAGCCATTTACAGTGGGCTCTCAAACCATCAACAGTTTTGGAACCTTGCAGACGGTGGTGGCTGAACAGGGGGGATGGAAGCGGCCTCTCAATTTTGATGGCTCTGACCCTTCGGGACGAAGTGTGAATAAGCCTGCGCGGCTTTTTTCTCAGATTCTCTTTACTGAATACAGCCCACCAGCAGACAGTTGCTCCATTGATGGTACTAGCTCTCTTTATTCTGTGCATTACTTAACCGGTACTGCGTCGCCCGATGCCGTTTTGGGCAGTGTGCCAGTGGATAATCTGGAAGTTGAGCGTTCACTGGATAAGGTGAGCTTGGGCATTGGTTATGCGTCTTCTCCGGTGGCGCACCAGGGAGAAAATGGAAAGCTGACTGCTGTGACCCAGGGAGCGGGAGGCAGTATTACCTCAACGAATCTTGAGTACAGTTTCAGCTCGGAAGGACGGCAGAGCTGGTGGCAGATTTTCAGAATTCCATGGATTGATTAATATGAATAGAGGCAAACCAATGGCAAAGAGTCATGCAAAGGGCTTTTCATTACCGGAGCTGATTATTGTTGTTGCCATTATTGGCATTCTGGCGGGAATTGTTTACCCATCATATAGCCAGTATATGTATGAAGTTCGACGCAGCGATGCCTGGTCAGGCCTGACGGCTGCCGCTGCGGCTCAGGAGCGCTGGTACTCCATAAATCATACCTATACCGACTCTATTGATAACCTGGGTGGGAGTGGCTCTCCAGAAGGGTATTACTCGATCAGCGTTGAAGCTAATGGTTCTGCATTTACCCTGACGGCGACAGCCATCACTACAGAAGTTCAAGCAAGTGATTCAGGTTGTACAGCACTGACTCTGGATCATTTTGGAATCCAGGCACCTGAGTCGTGTTGGAAATAATACTTTGATCTAAGTTGTTTTTTTTTAATTTTTTTATTGGTTCGCCAATAAATGAATGTTTCTATTGTGGAAAAATATTTTTTTTAAAAAAAAGATGGTTTTCTGTCAGTAGGAGATGTTTGTTAAATACTTATTGATAGTTAATAAATATAAAAAACTATTGCTAGAATTTATCTAAGGGATTGATAAGGGTGTTAGTGATGCCACTTCAGGTCTACAAGGGATTTACATTAATTGAAGTGATGATTGTAATATTCATCATTTCGATTGTTATGTCTATAGCGCTTCCAAGATTGCAAGGGGTATCGAATTCAATAAATTTTGACTCAATTCAGCGTTCCTTGATTTCCAGTTTGTTTTTTGCCAGGGCTGAAGCGATGAAGCAGGGTGGTAATGTAACAGTTTGTCCATCTAATGACAGTGCAACATGTTTGGCCACTTCTAACTCATGGAATGACGGATGGATAATTTTTTTGGATGTTGATGCTAATGGTGTTTTAGATGCAGGAGCTGATCAGCTGATTAAAGTGGTAACAATTCCAAGAGTGGCCAATTTGACATGGACTGGTACAAGAAGTATTACGTTTCGGGGAGAGGGTGATGTTTTGGCAGGTGCTCAGGGAAATCTGAGAATTTGTGATATTAATGGAGATGTAAGCATTGTCAGAGGTATTGCTGTAAATATTTCAGGACGGGTGGCTGAAAATAATGCGGTAACTTGTCCATGACTTTTTTAAAGATTAGCAAGGATCATGGTTTTACATTAATTGAAGTCTTAATTGCAGTATTGATTCTGGCGTCTGGCATGCTTGGTATTTCAGCCATTCAATCAAGGAGTTTGTCTTACGGACAAATTGCTTACTTTAATAATACAGCCAATGCCTTAGGTTATGATATGCTGGATCGAATTAAAGCTAACCGAGTTGTTTCTGTGGATGGGGCAGGTTACACGGTAGCTATAGGGTCTATACCTACTGCTTATCCTAACGACTGTGTCGTTGGAACTTGCACTCCTGCTGAGTTGGCAAGTTATGATGTTAATCAGTGGAAGTTCATTGTTAATCGTCAGTTACCAAATGGCGATGGTTCAATAACATTTACTGATACTCCTGAAGGAAGATCATATACTATTACCATATTTTTTGATGATATTAAGGGAGCTACCTCTTCTAGGAGATCTATTGTTTTGCAGGGGGGAGTGTGAATAGTAATTATCGTAATGGGTTCACTTTGATTGAATTGATAATTTCAATGCTCATTAGTTTGTTTATAATTACGGTGGCTATACGACTCTTTACGTCATCAAGCTTGTCCGATCAGTTAAATTACCAGTTCGGTCTTATGCAGGAATCTGGAAGGATCGCGCTATATTCGATTTCAAATGACATTCGCCAGGCTGGATACACAGGATGTAGTGATGATTTTGATACATCGAATGTAATGAATAACAGGGATGCGTTAGATCGTTGGATTATCACTGAAGAAAAAATTCAGGGTATCAGTCAAGCTGATGTTGTCAGTATGGTTGATGCAAATTCGGCATCAGAAGGAATCATTATATTTAAGTTGTCTCCTGATGTTGTATTCAATGTATCCAATCACGATGTTACTACTGGAAAAGTAACTTTTGATGTAGGTTGGGGGACTGCGGCCGCAGCAAACTTTCCTGTTGGTTTTATCAGGCAGGACTGTCAACAAGTCAGCTTGGTTTATACAACCGCTACTACTGGTAATACTCTTTCTTATACAACAGGTGGTTCAGCACAGTTCAGTAATTGTTCAGTGGCTTTAAGGGGCAACTTTAAATGTTATGATGGCTCTGTTTCTGGAGGAACAATCTCTTTTAATCCTGGTTCAATGAGGCCTCTCGATTCAGTTGTTTATTTTATCAAGCCTGATCCCGCGAATGGAGTGAGTACTTTATATAGAAAATCTCTGGTAGATGCCAATGCTCTTCCTGTTGTTGGCGGGATTGAAAGTATGACAATTTATTACGGTATGGATACCAATGGAAATGGCTCTGTTAATCGATTTATTCGTGCTGGCGACAGAACCTTTCGACACGATGACTGGCAGCAAGTTACGGCAATCAGAGTTCATCTTCTAACCAGAAGCAATAGTGCATTGGCGCCATCTCCAAGAGACTATTTTTTTGATGGTTCGACGGTAACACCAACCGATCGTTTTTTAAGAAGAGAGTATGTGATGACGATTGATGTACGGAACTAAAGGTGCGAAGAATGAATTTGAAGTACGAACAAGGAACCGCACTTGTCTATACAATGATATTTATGACATTGATGATTATGGCTGGGTTAGCATCTGTACAGTTTTCAAGTCTGGAGCAGCGTACTTCTTCTAATTTCAGAACAAAGCAAGCTACTTTTTTTGCTGCTGAAACCATCTTACTTGAGGCAGAGCAGTGCATTCGTGAGAATATGGCCTGTTCAGATGTCTCTCTATTTGATAATAACTGCACCAATGGCCTTTGTTTTAATGGCAGTGATAGAACCAGTACTGTCAGTTGTAGGTCAGGAAATCAGCGTCCATGGGAACTAGCCGCTATTTGGACTGATAATACAAGACATATAACTGCTACGAGTGTAAGTGGGGCTCTGGCAGGTCGCTATATAATTGAGTTTTTGTGTTACGTGCCAAGAAATCCTACAGGTGTAACACCAAGTCCGGCGAATCCAGAGGATTGGTCAAGAATTTATCGGATAACTGCACTGTCTGTTATGGCAAATGATGGTGCAAGAGTAATGTTACAATCAACTTATAAATGGTGAGTATAACTATGGATCGGTTTAGAGATGTCACCTTAATTAAGGTATGCACTTATCTTGGGATAAATTCACCAATGTTTAAGTGTGTTGTTGCAAGTATTTTAGCGTTATTCAGATTCAGAGAGGTTAATTGTTTTAAGAAACAGTTCCTACTGATGTTGTTACTGATGAGTCAGCAGCCGGTATTTGGGAATGTATCAATATATTCTTCAAGCCCCAGTCAGGGGACTACAAACTCTCCTCCCTTGGTTATGCTTTTGATGTCAAATGATCATGAGATGTTTAAAAAGTCTTATTCGGATAATAGTGATATTGATGGTGATGGTGTACTTGATAGACAGTATAATGATGATATAAATTACTTAGGGTATTTTGATAGTGGCTGGTGTTATAAATATTTTGATTCAAAGTTTGAGCCAAGTGCTCCTGCAACAGGCTTGAATTCACATCACTGTACGACCAGTGCTTCTCCATGGAGCGGAAATTTTCTAAATTGGGCAACAATGACAAGGATTGATTTAGTTAGAAGAGTTTTCTTTGGAGGTAAACGTTCCACAGATACATCAACAGATACAATACTTGAAAGAGCCTCACTCTCAACTCAGTTAGATGCATTTGCTAAAGTTTATAATGGCACAGACACAAATAATTACACGCCATACAGCGGCTCAATCACGATATGCAGTTATGGTAGTTCACCCGCCATTCGTGTTGCAAGAGGCTCTTACTTTCGATGGGCTCTGACAGAGGGGATTCAATGTCAGTGGGATAGTGATTTTTCTCCATCAATATCTGATAAGCTGGAAGAGCTAAATTTGAGAGTTAAAGTATGTGTTAATGGGAAGGATACAAGTGATTCAGGAAGATGTAAAAAGTACCCTAATGGGAATTACAAACCAATAGGGCTCTTGCAGCAATATGGTGAAGGTGGGGAAGTATTATTTGGGCTAATGAGTGGTACCATAAATAATAGAAAAAAAGGGGGGGTAGTTAGGCGAAATATAGGAAAATTGTCAGGTAATAAAAATTCAGCCAATGACGAGGTTGATTTAAATTCAGGTATTTATAATCCTTCTGTTAGAGGTATTATTTACCATATGAGTGAATTTTATCTTCAACCTGGCCAAAAAGGATTTGGTAATCCAATAGCGGAGATGTATTTGGATGCTTTAAGGTATTTTTCCGGGGAATCAGCACAAAACACCAATTATAACTCTGATGACAGTTCATATGGACTCTACAAAGAATCATGGTCTTCTCCTATAAATAGTTCAAATAAATGTGCAAGCTGCTCAATTATCATTATTAGCAGTACTCTACCGAGTTTTGATACTGACGATCTAACTCTTATTTCGGATCTTCCAGGTGGTACGAGTATTTCAAGTATTAATAGTCTGACAGATACAATTGGGACACTGGAAGGGCTTAGATTTCCTGGAAAATATTTCTATGGAGGAAGTAATAGTATTTGCGATAGTAAAAACTTGACAAATTTGTCTTCTGCTATCGGTATTTGTCCATCAGCTCCCCGGCAGCAAGGGGGATATAAGGGTGCAGGGCTTTCATATTATGCAGTCAATAATGATGTTAATAGTATTATTGACGGAGATCAAAAAATCAGAACTTATATCGTTCAGATTGAAAACCCCACGCCAGAACTTTCTGTCACCGTCAATGGTAATGTTGTAAGTTTTTCACCTGTTTCAGATGTGGTGCACTACAAGTCTATGACAGTGGAAAGCCTTTCTTCAGATGGTAAAAGCGGAAAGTTTTATTTTGTCTGGGAAGATTGCGAAGAAATTGGTTGTGATAATGATTTTGATGCTTCATCCAGTATTGAGTTTTGCATTTTAGATGGTTGCACCCCTGCAATCTCTAGTTCTGAAATCAAGATCACATCACGGTTTGAGGCAAAATTTACCACATCTAGTCCAGGGTTCTCCTATACAATTAGTGGAACCACTGAAGATGGTATCTATGGGATATATGCTAAAGGTCCTGGTGGAGGGTTAAAGCAAGGCCAGGGAACACCCATCTCTAAAATATATACTGTAAGTTCTGGCAGCACATCAGCGTTTTTACCATCTCCTTTACAATTAATGGCTAAATATGGAGGCTTTACTGACTTAGACAGCGATGGTACACCTAACCATGATGCTGACAGGGACGGTACGCCAGATGACTCAAGGGAGTGGGATAACAAAAATAATCTCACGGGCTCCCTCGGTGCCGATGGTATTCCGGACAATTACTTTTTTTCAAATAACCCAGCTCTGCTTGAGGAACAGCTTTCAAGGATTTTAAAGGACATTGTCAGCAGGATCTCTGCAGCCTCAAATGTTGCCTTGGTCTCCAACAGCGCAAGTGGTGTGGGTACTGCTGTCCAGGCGCTGTTCAGACCCAAGGTGAAAGAAATTGGGTGGGTAGGGCTTTTAAACAGCTTGTTTATTGACGCATCAGGAAACCTTCGTGAAGACACGAATGGCAATGATGCGCTTGATGATTTCAGTACTGACTTTGCCGTTAATCTCTTCTTTGACGCCTCAGTCAACCAGACTCTTGTGCAAAGGTACTCATCAACAGATGGTGGAAAAACGCTGGTGCCTCAGGGAAGTACGGTCAGTCTGGATGATTTAAAGCCAGTATGGAGCGCTCATGAAGAGCTGATGGATTTGACAAATGTACTAGGGCAGAGAACATATTCAGATCCATCAAATATGGGCAGGTACATGTTTACATGGATCGATAGCAATAATGATGGTGTTGTTGGAGCGAGTGAAGAACAGCCGCTGATTACCTCGACATTTGGTGGTGGTAATGAGGGTTTTCTGGGAGTTTCTTCAGGTACCGTTGATCCATTAATAAAATATATCCGTGGTGAGGATCAACCCGGATATCGCTCACGCTCTGTTGATTATGACAATGATGGGAGTCTGGATGTATGGCGGTTAGGCGATATCATTCATTCAAACCCATTATCGGTTTCAAAGCCGTCAGGCTTTTATGGAGATGGACGATCCTTCAATCCTAATGACGCAACCTTTTTAGAGTTCATTGAGCACTACAAAAATCGGAGACAGGTTATTTATGTTGGAGGTAATGATGGCCTTATTCATGCGTTTAATGCTGGGTTCTGGGATGAAACCAATCAGCTTTTTGCTTTAAGTAAAAGCTCAGAGACCAGTCATCGTTTAGGTGGAGAGATATGGGCTTATGCTCCAATGAACCTTCTGCCTCACTTGCAATGGTTAACTGACCCGTCTTACCCCCATGTTTATTATATGGATGGTCAGCCACTTATTTTTGATGCGAATATTTTTCCAGACGATGCGGATCATCCTAAGGGGTGGGGAACGGTATTGGTAATGGGTATGGGGCTTGGTGGTGGGCCAATAGACGTATCCATCGGGGGAAGTACGGTAACCCGACGTTCTGCGTATGTTGTGATGGATATTACCAACCCTGAAAAACCACCCAAAGTTTTAGCCGAAATTACCCATCCTGATATGGGCTTTACCACCATGAGACCAGAGCTTATCCAGAGGAGGCTTCCTGATAGCTCTGGAGATTACAGCCGCCCACAAACCAATGAATGGTATTTGGTGTTTGGTTCTGGGCCTAGAGGAAGTGGTTCAACTGGAATTAGAAATGCTCTCGATAATGCCACCAGTGATCAGAGCCTGAAAGTGTTTGTTTATAACCTGAAGACTAATCAGTTTTTAAGCGGCTTTAATCCTTATGATACTGGCTTGGCAAACTCTTATTCTGGTGACATGTCTGTAGTTGACTGGGATAATAACAATTATGATGATGCAGTCTATTTTGGCAGTGTACAAACGTCGACGCTCAGTGGACAGTTGATGAGAATTAACATTGAAGATCCATCACCGAATAATTGGACGGTTAATACCTTTCTTGATATTGGCAGGCCAATTACTTCAAAGCCCCTGGCAATCACAAATAATGATAATGAGCGTTGGGTTTTTTCTGGAACAGGGCGTGAGCTGATAAGAAGTGATAGTCTGGATGCATCCCAGGAGTATTTCTTTGGCGTTAAAGAACCCCAAAATTCATCTGGGTTTACTTTTGGGCAAGTGTTGAAAAGTGACTTGATTGATACCTCGGATATTGAGGTCCTTGCAAATGGAGACTTTTCATCAATATTTACCATACGCCCTGGTGTAACCGTAGATAACTTTACTGCCTTAAGGAATGGAATTAAGAATGAAGCTGGTTGGATTAATTTATTTGAACATGATGGAAGTAATCCAAGTAATAAAAGCCTTAGTTCTCCAGTCAGTACATTCGCCCTACTGCTCTTTACGGAATATCAACCTCCTGCCGATCAATGTCAGGTTGATGGAAGTAGCTTTCTAAGAGCCCAGCATTATCAGACAGGAACTGCTATTCCTGCAAATATTCAGAGGGTGTTAACAGTAGGAACTATTACAGATTCAAGTATATCAGTGAAAAGAGTTGCTTTAGGTGCTGGTAAGGCTCCAGCCCCTATAATTCATCAATCTGGTGATGGACAAACCAGTGTTATTATTCAGGGGGAAGCCGGTAACATCTCTAATACGAGTTTAGAGTACAGTATTTCTGATCCAGGCCGTCAATCTTGGAGACAAATTCATAATATTCCACGGTGATGACATGGGGAAAATAGATAAGGGTTTTACCTTGATTGAGCTTATTATTGTTGTTGCAATTATTGCTGTCCTATCAGCAATTGCAGTGCCTGCATACCAATCATATGTGCAAGATAGCAGACGGTCAGATGCTTATGTAGCGCTTACCGCCGCGGCAGCCGAACAGGAAAGGTTTTATATATACGATAATAGGTATAGTACCGATATTAATGATTTGGGAGGACGTGCATCTCCAGAGGGACATTATGCAATTACACTGGCGGCGACAGACAGTACATTTACGTTGACGGCAACAGCAAGAAATACAAGTACTCAGTTTCTGGATACGAATTGCAGAACATTAACATTAGATAATGTTGGTAGACGAGGTAGTACAAACTCAAACGGGGCAACTTCTACGGGGTGTTGGTAACTTTATTTTATTGATTTTAATACAATAGTCCGGACAGTTTTCCGAAATAGGCAACCATGAGAGGAATCAACCAGAGTAGAGAATCCTAATAATCTATCTGTTGATACCTCCTCTCATGGAAATCATAGTTAAGTCTGCTCTGGACAGTA
>NZ_LUKQ02000010.1 GCF_001647025.1 Endozoicomonas atrinae | reverse complement strand
GATCATCCTGAGTTTTAATCTGACTGGCTATTTGATCTACCAGTTTTTCGTTGATTTCAACGCTCATTGTTATTCTCCATTTTGGAGTATTAACGACAAGCGTTTACACAATTTAAATTACATTCCCCTTTCTGGCCCTTTTTTACGAAAGATCAAATAGAGCTTACTCTTCGATCTGTTCCAAAGCGCAGTCCAGACGCTTCTTACCAGTACGTTCCAGGTAAGCCTGGAAATCACGTGGCAAACGGCCGGTAGTAGCACCTTCCCACTTGATGCGCTCACCAGATTCATTCTCATATTCAAAAGTATACTTTTGAATATTTCTGCGACGCTTTGGCGCAGCTTCGTCCAGATCCAGGTTTCCCAGCCCCAGGTCATTCATGGAAACACCACGGTCAGCCATAATCTGCTTGATGGCTTCAATGCTTTCCTGCTTCTTCTGACGCTTTTCTTCGTCTTTAGCACGAGCTTCCTGCTTCTCAGTCAGAACATCGTTCAGACGGGAGATGATACGTTCCAGGTCTTCAGCGTGTACATCTTTAAACAGTGAGCGAATACGGGTTTTGCTGCTGAGACGATGCAGAACTTCTTCAAAAATATTCATTTACTCTACGACTCCTTGGTCTTGATAGAACTTCCTACTTAGGAATAAAGATGTTCAATTCGATGAACTTTATACAGCAAGAATTTTTTAGATGGAAGTACCATTATATAAATTTTAAAAATAAAGTGAATCGCTGATAGTAAAAATTTGCCAGTTATTAATCCATAATCAAACGGCAATCTACATCAATCAGGTTATTTTTTTGATCAAATTACTAACAACTCTAATAGGAATAAGTTGTATAAATCAGACAGATAGTTCAAATGAAGTATTTGACTCAGGATAGAAGAGTTTCTCTGGCAATTTTGACATGGTTCATGCCTTTAAAATGCACCAGGCAGAAACATCAAGAAAAGCACCTTTGAGCGACAAAAGTCATTTTACTGATGAATATCTATCAGGAAAAAGTGGTTTGTCTGCACCAAAAAATATCTGCAATCGATAGACTTTTATTTTCTCTTCTTATTCTCACTGCACTGCCAGCTTTGAGTCACTGCATCATTTTCGAACGACTCAATCTCTACATCAAACTGCCAGATCCGGTGTATATGTTTCAACAGTTCATCTGTTTCTTTTCCCAATGGTCGACCTTGATGCTGATAGTGACGGAGCGTCAGCATTCGATCTCCTCGGACATTGACATTATAAACCTGAATATTTGGTTCTCGATTACCCAGATTGTACTGAGCTGCCAGTGACTCACGTATCGCTTTATACCCTGCTTCATCATGAATACTATCCACTTCGAGATAAGATCGGGACTCATCATCCAGAATAGAAAAAAGCCTTAAGTCTCTCATTACTTTGGGGGAAAGAAACTGCAGGATAAAGCTTTCATCCTTAAAGTTTTTCATGGCAAAGTGAACGGTATCCAGCCAGTCACTTCCGGCAATGTCTGGAAACCACTCTCGATCTTCATCCGTAGGATTTTCACAAATACGGCGAATATCCATAAACATATTGAAACCAAGAGTATATGGGTTGATGCCACTGTAATGTGGGCTATCAAAAGAAGGCTGATAGATAACACTGGAATGAGAGTGAAGAAACTCCAGCATAAAGCCATCAGAAACCTTTCCCTCGTTGTATAGCTCATGAAGAAGATGGTAATGCCAGAAACACGCCCACCCCTCATTCATCACCTGAGTCTGCTTCTGAGGATAGTAGTACTGAGCAATTTTTCTGGCAATTCGCAACAGCTCTCTCTGCCACGTTTCCAGCAAAGGCGCATTCTTTTCCAGGAAATAGAGCAGGTTTTCTTCCGGGTCTTTTGGAAATCGCTCTTCCTTTTCCTGCTCTTCTTTCTCAACCTTTGGAATTGTTGTCCAGATATCGTTTAATGTTCTCTGGATATATTCCGCCCTCTCTTCCTGTCTGGCCTGTTCCTGCTCAGCCGATAAGGGCCTGGGTCTTTTATATCTATTTACCCCCTGATTCATTAATGCGTGACAGGCATCCAGTATCTCCTCAACCGCCTCAATGCCATATTTCTCTTCACATTCAGCAATATACTTTTTAGCAAATAACAGGTAGTCAATAATGGACTCTGCATCAGTCCAGGTTTGAAACAGATAATTCCCTTTAAAGAAGGAATTATGCCCATAGCTGGCATGGGCTAATACCAAAGCCTGCATGGTCATCGTGTTCTCTTCCATCAAATACGCAATGCATGGATTCGAGTTGATCACAATTTCATACGCCAGCCCCATTCTTCCCCGTTGATAGTTTTGCTGGGTATGAAGAAAGTGTTTACCAAAACTCCAATGGTTATACATTAATGGCATACCTGTTGAGGCATAGGCATCCATCATCTGCTCGGAGCTGATAATCTCAATTTGATTCGGGTAGGTGTCAAGACGGAAACGGTCAGCAAGACGGGAAAGCTCCTTATCGTATTGTTGAATCAGCTCAAAAGTCCACTCCGGGTCACTTGAGATCAACTTGCTGCTCATGCATTTTCCTTTTTTTCAAACAGTTTGCGGAAAACCGGGTAAATATCACTGGGAGATTTAATCTGCTGCATGGCAAAGTGATCTTTAAACTTCTCGGCGACACTCTGGTACTCACGCCATAAATTCTGATGAGCACGATCAGTGATTTCTACATAACAGTAATACTGAACCTTCTGCATAATCTGTTCAGTCAGAATCTTGGTACAGACACTGGAGTCTCCTTCCCAGTTATCTCCATCCGAAGCCTGAGCAACATAGATATTCCAGTCAGCGGGGCTGTAACGTTTATTGATAACATCCCGAGTCATTTCCAATGCGCTGGAAACAATGGTTCCACCGGTTTCTCTTGAATAGAAAAAGTCATCTTCATCCACCTCTTTGGCCGCCGTATGATGTCGGATAAAGACCACCTCAATCTCTTTGTAATTACGCTGTAAAAACAGATAGAGCAGAATGAAAAACCGTTTGGCCATATCTTTGATGTCCTGAGTCATGGATCCAGACACATCCATCACACAAAACATAACGGCCTTATTACTGGGAGAAGGTACTTTGACCATGTTGTTGTATTTCAGGTCAAAATCATCAATAAACGGTAACTTTTTCAGCTTGGCATTGAGCTCTTTGATTCGTTCCCTTAACTCAATAACCCGTTGCTGATCCGTTTCATCCGGGCTAACTTCCATCTCCCTGAGTTCTTTTTTAAGAGCCCTTATTTCCCGGCGATCACCACCGGATAATGCAATTCGGCGGGCATGGGCAGAGCGTAATGAACGCACAACATTTAACCGATCAGGTGAACCTGCGGTTGTATAACCAGCCTGACGGATCTTGAACTCCGTCATATCCTCAAGCTGCTTTCGAACCAGGTTTGGCAGCTCCAGGTTGTCAAACATATGCTCCAGAAACTCATCATGATTAATCTGGAAACTGAACTCATCCATACCTTCGCCGCTGTTGCCAGCTTTCCCCTTACCACTACCCGAGCCACTACCACCGGATGGTCGCTTTATGCGGTCACCACTGACAAATTCCTTATTGCCTGGATGGACCTGCTTATAACGTCCACCCTGACCATGGTGAAATGTTGGTTCAGAGAGATCTTTGGTGGGAATGGTGACTTCACTGCCAGAAACGACATCAGTAATGGAGCGTTTATTCACAGCATCGGACACTGCTTTCTTGATATGCTTCTTGTATCTTTCAAGAAACCGCTGGCGATTGACGGTACTTTTGTTTTTTCCATTCAACCGTCGATCGATAATAATACTCATGAACACGCTCCTTGTGTGCTCTTTATGAAGAACAGGGCAGAGAGCAGACAGGGTGATAATCCTTTCACCCTGTTAAGCTAGTACTCTGCCTGGACTGCAGTTACTGCGACTTGCGGACGCGAATATACCATTCAGCCAGCAGTCGAACCTGCTTCTCGGTATACCCTCGCTCTACCATGCGTTTTACAAACTCATTGTGTTTACGCTGATCATCCTGGCTGCCTTTGGCATTAAAAGAGATAACCGGCAGAAGATCTTCAGTATTTGAGAACATTTTTTTCTCAATCACTGTGCGCATCTTTTCGTAGCTAAGCCAGCTTGGGTTTTTCCCATTGTAATTAGCCCTGGCCCTGAGCACGAAATTGACTACCTCGTTACGGAAATCTTTTGGATTTGCGATACTGGCAGCCTTCTCAATTTTTTCCAGTTCGTCATTTATAGCCGAACGATCCAGAATATCGCCGGTTTCAGGGTCACGATACTCCTGATCCTGAATCCAGAAGTCAGCATAAGTAATGTATCGGTCAAAAATATTCTGACCATACTCTGAATATGACTCAAGGTAGGCAGTCTGTATCTCTTTGCCCAGTGACTCAATATATTTGGGAGCCAGGAACTCCTTCACATAGCGCAAATAACGCTCGTGCACCTCTTTTGGATACTGCTGCTGCTCAATCTGCTGTTCCAGGACATACAGCATGTGTACTGGGTTAGCTGCAATTTCCGTGGGGTCAAAGTTAAAGACCTTTGAGAGAATCTTGAAAGCAAAACGGGTAGACAAGCCTTCCATGCCCTCATCAACACCGGCTGAATCCTTGTACTCCTGCAGTGGCTTGGCATTGGGGTCCGTATCTTTCAGGTTCTCGCCATCATAAATCCGCATCTTTGAATAAACATTGGAATTTTCCGGCTCCTTGATTCGCGACAAGACCGTAAACTTTGCCAACATTTTCAGCGTATCTGGCGCACAAGGGGAATCTTTCAGAGAGCTGTGAGCAAGAAGCTTCTCATAGATATGAATTTCTTCGGTCACCCGGGTACAGTAGGGCACCTTGACGATATTCACCCGGTCAATAAAAGCCTCATTGGTCTTATTGTTTCTGAACGTTTGCCACTCTGATTCATTGGAGTGAGCCAGAATAATCCCATTATAAGGAATGGCCCCCATACCTTCGGTACTGTTGTAGTTACCTTCCTGAGTTGCTGTCAGCAGCGGGTGCAGTACCTTGATGGGCGCCTTGAACATTTCCACAAATTCCATCATGCCCTGGTTAGCACGGCAGAGTGCACCGGAGAAGCTATAGGCATCAGGGTCGTCCTGGGAATATTCTTCAAGCTGGCGTATATCAACCTTACCCACAAGACTGGATATATCCTGATTGTTCTCATCGCCAGGTTCAGTCTTGGCAATAGCAATCTGGTTGAGAATACTCGGATGCAGCTTCACCACCTTAAATTTGGTGATATCACCGCCAAATTCATTTAACCGCTTAACCGCCCAGGGTGACATGATGCCACCAAGGTAGCGATTGGGGATACCATACTCTTTCTCAAGAATGTCGGCATCTTCACCAGGATTAAAAAGATTTAGAGGGGACTCAAAAACAGGTGAACCTTTTATTGCGTAGAACGGAACTTTCTCCATCAACGCCTTCAGCCTTTCAGCCAGAGAAGACTTACCACCACCGACGGGCCCAAGAAGGTAAAGTATTTGCTTCTTCTCTTCTAACCCCTGAGCAGCGTGCATGAAGTAGGAAACGATCTGTTCAATCGCCTCTTCCATCCCATAAAATTCACGGAACGCTGGATAACGCTTGATCAATTTATTGGAAAATATACGACTGAGCCTTGGGTCCCTAGAGGTATCAACCATCTCAGGCTCACCAATGGCCATAAGCATACGCTCAGCCGCATTAGCATAAGCAGAAGGATCTTTCCTGCACAGTGCCAGATACTCTTCGATGGTCAGCTCTTCCTGCTGGGTTGATTGAAATCTCTGCTGATAATTATTGAAGATGTCCATGCCTTCACCCGCCTTTGTCTGCTTGATTTCCTGGAATAGTTACCAGGAACGTTTGACCGATAGCTAATCTGGAAGCCCACCCTTCTCAAGTACGCTATCGGCAGAGTCAGAACTTTGACCACATTTTTTTATAACTTTTATCGAGCAGCTCTGAATGCCAGAAAGCAGTTCATACTGATCAAAAATGCTATAGAAAAAGGTGACATATAACGCCCGTCAGACAAACCAGAGAACTCTGTGTCATGACCGGCAAAAGCGGGATACGAAAATTCAGTCTAAAAAATCTGGCCTACATTGATGCACTATTTATAACAACTGACTTCCTTGCAGCATGCTGGCAGAGATATTATCCTTCATCGCTCGCAACTTCTGATGGTCTCGCACTTAGCCTTCTCGTCCTGGAAAAGCTGCCCGACAAACATTGCACTATCAAAACATCCCCTGTTTGATAGCGCATTTTTTCTTGCCCCAGATTTTATAATGTGGATTTTTGACTACTTCTGCAACTGTTGAATCATTGCATGGAGGAAACGTGTTGCTTCACCACCCGTTGCTGCACGGTGATCAAACGACAGTGACAAAGGTAAAGTACGGTGACTCTCAGGCTTACCATCAACGCTGACTATTTCTTCTCTCAACCTGCCAACACCGATAATACAAACGGTTGGAGGCACAACTACCGGCGTAGCATATTTCCCGGCAAAGACACCAAAATTACTCAACGTGATAGTTGCACCCTGAAGCTCTGAGCTTGGCAGACTTCTGTCTTTCACTCCTTCTCTAAGCTTATTAATACTTTCACGTACATCCTCTTTCTTCATTCTTGCGACGTCACGCAAAACTGGAACAAACAACCCTTCTTCACTGTCAACCGCCAGTCCCAGGTTAACAGAATCATGAAGCTCCCTGCTCATTGAAGCGCCATCAAACCAGGCATTAAGCGCAGGCTCGACTTCACTGGCACTGGCAATCGCCTGAATCAGGCGAACAGTGATGTCTTCCTGATCTTCCCAGTGATCAATATCCACATCATCAAACAACGTGACCTGGACGACTGAAGCATGAGACTCTGCCATGGTGCGGGCCATATGCTTACGGACACCTTTCAATGGCTCCGGATTTTCCAGGGGGTAGGAAATTGTATTTTGTACAGCGTTTCTACGGTTTGTTACAGCGCCAAGATCTACCTGAAACTGCTCAGCCAGTGATTTAAGTCCACTTTGTGCAATATGAGATGAAGACGATTGCTGAGCCTGTCCATCTGCTGGTGAGCCAATAATAAAAGAATCATCTCTATTGGTGCTGAAATCATCACTGGCCAGTTTACCAACTACAGTACCGCTATCTTCTTCATCGGTTACAAATTCAACCAGAGGAGCTCCTGTGAGAATAGTGTCTCCAGGCTGACCACAGAGACGGGCAATCACTCCTGTGCAGGGTGCAGGAACTTCAACAATGGCTTTGGCTGTCTCGACAGAGACCATGGGCTGATCTTCCTTGATGCTATCCCCTTCTCCCACATGCCATTCGACAATGTCTGCTTCAGGAATACCTTCCCCTAAATCTGGTAAATTGAAAAAGCGCATGACTGTACCCTTTTATTATAAAAATACTGTCTGTTTTCAGTTCTACAGTTCTACAGTTCTACAGTTCTACAGTTCTACAGTTCTACAGTTCTACAGTTCTACAGTTCTACAGTTCTACAGTTCTACAGTTCTACAGTTCTGACAGTATTTGCCGCTCAGGGCTATTAAAATAATGATGCAGGTATTAGTAATAATCTGCATGACTAGTGTCTGGCAAGGCTCTTGATTGATGCTCTGACAATATCATCTACCTGTGGCAGATAATGATCCTCCATTCGGTAGTAGGGCATCGTCGTATCAAAACCAGTGACACGCTCAACGGGGGCCCTTAGATCATCAAACGCCCTTTCCATGAGACCGGCAGAAATCTCAGCTCCCACACCAAAACTCCGGCAAGCTTCATGAACAATTACACAGCGCCCAGTCTTCCTGACTGAAGTCAGAATAGTCTCCATGTCGAGGGGCTTGATGGTAGCGACGTCAATCACTTCTGCAGCAATGCCATGACCCTCCAGAACGTCGGCTGCCTCCATGGTTTCACGAACTGATGCTCCCCAGCTGACCAAAGTCACATCCTGACCCACTTTTAAAGTGAAACAGGTATCCAGTGGCAGAGGATCACTGGAAGCGTCAATCACCTGCTTACTTGCCCGGTATATACGCTTTGGCTCCAGGAAGATCACCGGATCAGGTTCATTAATAGCAGAACGAAGCAAACCGTAGGCTCTGACGGGTGATGATGGGATTACCACTCTTAACCCCGGAATATGGGCAAACAGCGCTTCAGTGCTTTCCGAATGATGTTCCGGGGCATGGATACCACCACCGAAAGGGGCCCGCAGCACCAGAGGACACGCCAACCGTCCCCGGGTTCTGTTTCTCATGCGTGCCGCATGGCAGATTAACTGTTCCATTGCAGGAAAGATGAACCCCATGAACTGTATTTCCGCCACTGGTTTCATCCCCTGGGCAGCCATACCCACACTGATACCCGCAATAAGGGTTTCAGCCAGTGGTGTATCCATAACCCGCTTCAGACCATACTTATCCCGCAATCCCTGAGTTGCCCGAAAGACACCACCATTGACCCCAATATCTTCACCAAGCAACACAACATCCGGATCAATGTCCATAGCATGATCAAGCGCCAGATTGACGGCCTCAACCATGGTCAGTTTATTATCCATTTAGATGACCTCCGGCTGAATTCATGCTTCCCTGACGCTGCTTTTCTCTGGCAAGTGCATCGTTTTTCTGCTGTTCCAGCTGAGCTGGCATATTCGCGTAGTGATAATCAAACAGGTCTTCAATAGCAGGAAGCGGCGTGTTCAGGTAGGTTTCCACCGCCTGCTCAATAATACGATCAGCTTCTTCTTTTAAAGCCTGCTCTTTCCTCTCATCCCACAAACCTCTGTGATGCAGGAAGTTACGAAGACGTTTGATGGGCTCTTTATGCCAGGCATCCTTGAGTTCTTCACTACCACGGTAACGACTGGCATCATCAGCAGTGGTGTGATCGCAAAGCCGGTAGCTGACAGCTTCTATCACGGTAGCCCCCTTACCCTGCCGGGCACGATCAATAGCAGCGCTGACCACTTCATGAAGGGCTATGACATCATTTCCATCGACTTGAAAAGAAGGTAACCCAGCGGCCAGCCCTTTCTGTGCCAGCGTCGGCGCACCTGACTGAATTTTTCTGGGGACCGAAATAGCCCACTGATTGTTATTAATGATATAAACCACTGGCAGCTGCCAGGCACCTGCCAGATTCAACGCTTCACCAAAATCCCCTTTAGACGTAGCACCATCGCCCAGTGCACATAATGCGACCTTCAAAGGGTCACCGGCCTCGTGCCGGATTTTAATGGCTGTTGCTATACCTGCTGCGTGGCCAGCCTGAGTAGCAATGGGTACACAATTGGGTAAATCCTGCCCCCAGGCCGGGCTGGCACTCCCTCGCTCATCACCGCCCCAGTAGAGCATGACATCACTGAGAGGGATGCCTCTTCTCATCAATCCCGGAAGGTCTCGATAATAAGGAATCAGAACATCTTCTTTTTCCAACAGGGCAGCACAAACCGTACTGATTGCTTCCTGTCCAAGACAGGAAGGGTAAGTACCCATCTTACCGGTTCGCTGCAACGCTACCGCTTTATGGTCCCCCTGACGGGCTATCACCATGGTTCGATAATAATCAATGAGAGTCTCTTCATTACTGACCCAAGACGGCAGTTTTTTTATGACTTCGCCTTCAGCATCCAGAAACTGCTCCATAGAGAGCGACGTGTTTTCTGCTAAATCCATTCCTGCTCCCCCTATGCCGTCAACTGTGAAGCGTCATCACCATAAACAATGGCTTCTGCCATTTGATCAGCGATAACACTGGCGGGTAACCCAGCCTGATTCTGTCGGCTGAAAATCTGCAGCAGGGTGTCATGAATGCCACGAAGGCGCCGGTGCATATCATTCTGACTGCTTTGCAGGTAAGTCATGGCAACAAAAATCAGTCCACCAGAATTAATCAGGTAGTCCGGGGCAAAGAGAATTTCACGGTCAAAGAGGGCAATACCGTCTTCCTCAGTCAGCAGCTGATTGTTCGCTGAGCCAGCAACAGCAGCACACTGTAACTGACCAATGGTGTCGCTATTAAGAATGCCTCCAAGGCCACATGGGCTGAACAGGTCGCAGGGAACAGAATATATTTCATCCGGTGCAACCGCTTTGGCACCAAACTCGCGGACACACTGATCGACACGATCTTGATTGATATCTGCAACAATCAATTGTGCGCCATCGTTAGACAGGCGCTCACAAAGGGAATACCCAACATTACCCAGCCCCTGAACGGCAACGCTTAAGCCTTTCAGGTGATCAGGCAGCGCAGGATGCGCTTTAAGGCAGGCAAGCACACCATAATAAACCCCTTCCGCGGTAAACGGTGCCGGGCTTCCGCAGGAGGAAGTACAGGTCACATGGGGTGACTGAGTGGCGATGGTGTCCATATCTGCCACCGTTGTGCCACTGTCCATAGCGGTGGCATATCGACCTCCAAGTTCATTGAGAAAGCGCCCGAAAGCTTCGAAAAGTGCTTTTCGGTCATAGTCACCTTCCGGTTCCATAATAACCGCTTTTCCTCCCCCGAGATCCAGGCCAGCAAGTGCTGATTTGTAGCTCATACCACGGGCAAGGCGAATGGCATCAGTGATGGCTTCGTCAGAAGAAGAGTAAGGAATGATTCGACAGCCACCGAGGGCAGGCCCTCTACGGGTACTGTGAATAGCGATGACGGATTTGAGGCCGGATTCTTCATCAAATTTACAATGAAGATCGTTAATACGCGCCTCGGTAATCTGTCTGAACATGACGGGATCCCTCCGTATGTTGCAGAGCAGCAGGCTCTGGTTTAATGCCATATCTATCGGCATCCCCAGGGTTAGGGCAAGCTGACAAAAATGGCTATTTATTTTTATTCTATACGTTAGAACTTTAATCACGGTCAGATCTTAAAGCTCTATCAACTACCAGGCTTTCTTATAACGCCTTATTCGATTACAGAGGAAGTTAAGTACTATTGTCAACAGTCAATAAGTTATAAAAAACTTCATCCCTTGCCGCTATTGGCCGCTATTTAAATCAAGTATTTGACTTAAAATCTCACAACTCTTAAAGCACGTTTTCATCAGAATCTGTTTTCGCAAAATCATGTAAAAGATGCATTTTGAAAACAAAAGGTGATAACTTAGTCCTTCCTTCCCTCTAATGCATGGAGGCCAAAATGTCGCAAATACAACAAGAAAAGCGTCGATTTCCTAGAAAAACACTGGAAAAAACCGCAGAAGTCCTCGATAACGACACCGGTCTGTCTCTTGGCATTCTTGAAGATGTCTCAAAAGGAGGGTTCAGCATACTGACAGATCAGGGTGTAAGACCCTCAGAAACCCGAAATGTCACGCTGATCCTTCCCGGACCACAGGAAAGTGCTTATCGAGTATCCATGACTGCAGAGTGCGTCTGGTGTCAAACCATCAGTGAACAGGCTGATTTTGCTGCGGGTTTTGTGTTACGCAGTATTAAAGACCAGGATGAGGTCGCACTGAACTACTACATAAGGGATTATCAGGTAGCGGGCGAACTCCAGGAAGGGTAAATACCTTCCTGAAGCCCTCAAACAAGAAGTAAGCACTCACTACAACCCTTTAACAAGTTAAATACTGGTTAGTCTGCAATTGGCAGACTGAGCGTTTCCTTGAGTTCTTCCATCACGATATAGCTCTTGGACTCCCTGACACCTGGCAACTTCAGAAGAATATCCCCTAACAGCTCGCGGTAAGAGGCCATCTCTGAAATCCGGGCTTTGACCAGATAGTCGAAGTGGCCAGATACCAAATGGCACTCCAGTACATTTGGCAGCTTGATGACCGCTTTCCGGAAGTCATCAAAAATATCAGCTGATTTGGTATAGAGGCTGATTTCAACAAACACAAGAAGCCCTGCCTGAAGATACTTCGGGTTCAAGCGTGCAGAATAACCCTGAATAATGCCTTCCCTTTCCAGGCGTTTGACTCGTTCCATACAGGGCGTCGTACTCAACCCGACCTTATCCGCCAGCTCTACATACGATATACGCCCCTGCTCCTGCAGGGTACGGAGAATATTGCGATCGATACGATCCAACTGGCGGACAACTTCTTTTCGGCTTCTCATGATTTCAGTCGTTTTTTGACAATGCGTGTTCAGACACTAACGAAAGTGGAACACGATAGCATAAGGGATTAGTGAGGTTTGTATTCATCTTTTTTAAGACAGGCCCTGATTAAGACAACCGTTCTTCTAATGTCAATGGGCAAATCACCTCCAGCTGAGGGAGGTTAGGGTACGAATGATGAATCTGCAAGTGAGCATTACTAATATCTTCTATCAGGGTTTATCGCAAAACCATTTTCAATCCCTGCATTTTTATGGACAATGCGCGGGCTTTTCACTTCCTTGAGGGTTTGAAGGCTCTTTTCATAAGCAAAAAACGCATGATCGCAGCAAGCGATCCTGAGTTTCTGACGATAAACTTATGTCAGCAGAGCCTATTAAAGCACACTCACCGGGTTCTACCCTGTTCTTTATATTCCGGGCTGGAGAAAATTTTAGATGAGTACAGCATCTGTCTCCCCGAAACATTCCCCAACGCCGTCGACACCACCGACAAAGGGTCGCTCAGGCAATGAGATACTGGTCAAAATCGACCAGGTCACCAAAAAGTTCGATGACATTATCGCTGTTGATAATGTCAGTCTGAATATTAAAAAGGGTGAGATTTTTGCGCTGCTGGGTGGCTCTGGATCTGGAAAATCCACGTTACTAAGGATGCTGGCAGGCTTCGAAACACCGTCTGAGGGCAATATTTACCTGGATGGGCAGAATATTACTCACCTGCCACCGTATCTGCGCCCCATCAATATGATGTTTCAGTCTTACGCTCTCTTCCCTCATATGACGGTGGAACAGAATGTTGCGTTTGGATTAAAACAGGACCGCCTGCCAAAAGACATCATTGCTCAGCGCGTCGAAGAGATGCTGAAACTGGTGCATATGGAAAAGTATGCCCGCCGCAAGCCACACCAGCTCTCAGGTGGCCAGCGCCAGCGTGTAGCCCTGGCCCGAAGCCTGGCAAAACGCCCTAAACTGCTGCTACTGGACGAGCCCATGGGTGCGCTGGATAAGAAGCTGCGCAGCCGCATGCAGCTTGAGGTGGTGGATATCATCGAAGAGGTGGGGGTAACCTGCATTATGGTGACCCATGATCAGGAAGAAGCGATGACCATGGCTGAGCGCATTGGCATCATGGACGCCGGCTGGATTGTCCAGGTCGGCACCCCTATCGATATCTACGAAAACCCGAACAGCCGTATGACCGCCGAGTTCATCGGCTCCGTCAATATGTTTGAAGGCGAAATCACCGAAGAAGAAGCGGGTTACGTCATCATTCAATCACATCAGGTTCAACAGCCTATCTACATCGGCCACGGTATAATGGCGCCACTGGAAGATCGTAAGGTCTGGATTGCAGTACGCCCTGAGAAAACCATGGTGACCCGAGAGCAGCCCGAAGGGAACTACAACTGGAGCAAAGGTGTGGTTCACGACATTGCCTATCTGGGTGGTCATTCGGTTTATCATATCCGGCTTCCATCAGGCATGATGGTGCAGTCCAACATGGCTAACGTGATCCGTACTGCTGATAACCCGACCTGGGGCGATGAAGTCTATATCAGCTGGGATGACGACAGTGGTGTCGTCCTGAATAGCTGATCACCGCTAATCTTATTCAGTATATTTTGTGTTTGAGAACAGTCTGAAGGCACTTCTGAGCTGAAGGCTTTCTATTTCGTAAACTATTCAGGCTTACCACCGTTTAATGTAAGCCACTGGTAACGGATATTTTGTGGAATCTGTCATGTCCAACCTGTTAACAAAAGGCGCCTCCGCGACAGCGTGGGGACCAGAGAGGGTAAACGCCTTAAGGGAACTTTGGGGACGTCGCCTCGTTCTTGGCGTCCCCTATCTCTGGCTGCTGTTATTCTTTCTTGTCCCCTTTCTGATTGTGGTCAAGATCAGCTTTTCATCGGCAGAAATTGCCATTCCGCCCTATTCGGCCATCGTTGAGTACTTCGATGAAGTACTGACGTTTAATTTAAATCTGGGCAATTACCTGTTCCTGGCCGACGATGAGATGTACCTGCAGGCCTATCTGACCTCGATCAGGCTGGCTCTGGTTGCGACCTTCTTCTGCCTTCTGCTGGGCTATCCTATGGCCTACGCCATGGCTCAGGCACCCGGAAGAAAACAAAGTTTCCTGCTCATGCTGGTGCTGCTGCCATCATGGACCTCTTTCCTGATCCGCATATACGCCTGGATGGGAATACTGAAAAATAACGGGTTACTGAACAACCTGTTGATGTGGTGTGGCATTATTGACCAGCCCCTGCAGATCCTGAACACCAATATCGCCGTTTACATAGGCATCGTTTATGCCTATCTGCCATTTATGGTGCTCCCTATTTATGCCAACCTGACCCAACTGGATAAATCACTGCTGGAAGCAGCCAACGACCTGGGCTGCCGTCCATGGGAGACCTTTTTCAGGGTTACCCTGCCTCTGTCCAAGGGTGGCATTATCGCAGGCTGTATGCTGGTCTTTATCCCTGCGGTAGGAGAATACGTGATTCCTGAGCTGCTGGGAGGACCTGAAAGCCTGATGATCGGTAAAGTGCTCTGGCAGGAGTTCTTCAACAACCGTGACTGGCCACTGGCCAGCGCCCTGGCCATGATCATGCTGCTGATCCTCTGTCTGCCTATTGCCTTCTTTAATCGCCAGCAGGCGAAGCAACTGGAGGCCAGCCTGTAATGACCACTGCAACTGAGCACACTAACCGCTTTGGGCGAATCAAAAAACCAGGCTATTCCACCATCATGCTCATACTTGGGCTGATTTTTCTCTATCTGCCCATGTTCATCCTCGTGATTTATTCCTTCAATGCTTCACGGCTGGTGACCGTCTGGGCAGGCTTCTCAACCAAGTGGTACGTGGAGCTGTTTCAGGATGAACAACTGATGGGCGCCGTATGGACCAGCTTGAGAATTGCTTTCTATAGCGCCTCCATGGCCGTGATTCTGGGCACGGTCTCTGCCTTTGCCATTGACCGTTTTGGCAAATTCCGTGGCAGAACCGCCTTTAACAGCATGTTAACAGCTCCACTGGTGATGCCGGACGTGATCACTGGCCTGTCGCTGCTGCTGCTGTTTGTCACCATGGCAGACCTGATCGGCTGGCCCATGGAGCGGGGCATGTTGACCATCTGGATCGCCCACGTCACCTTCTCCACCGCCTATGTTGCCGTTGTAGTTGGGGCAAGATTGCGGGAAGTGGATCGCTCAATTGAAGAGGCTGCGATGGACCTGGGAGCCACCCCATTCAGAACGTTCTTTCTGATCACAATCCCAACCATTGCTCCATCATTGGCAGCAGGCTGGTTACTGGCATTCACCCTGTCTCTGGATGATCTGGTTATTGCCAGCTTTGTCTCCGGCCCGGGCTCAACCACTCTGCCAATGGTGGTATTCTCATCCGTGCGTCTGGGGATCTCGCCCAAAATTAACGCCATGGCAACTCTGATCATTCTGGTCGTGTCTCTGGCTGCGCTGTTTGGATGGTGGTTTATGCGCCGTTCAGAAAGGGAAAGAAGAGCCAGTTTGGAGAGGTTTGGAACCAGCTAAGTAGTCTATGATAAACGTGATACCCCGAATTAAGGTCTGGGGTATCACATTCGCAATCGACATTAGGTAGCAACGCTTGGAGAGTTTTAATCCATCCAAGCTTTTTTATTAATAAATACCTCTGTCATTCACCTCTCCTTTTACTCGCTCCAAGTACCCAGAGTCAGGATAACCAAAATTTGCGGGCCCGCCATGGGTATTTGTTTTATGATGAATATCATTCCATGTTATAACACCTTCTTTCCCTGAAGTTGTTGACCTTCCAATCGTAAATGTTTGCCTTTGATCGAATGCTTTCCGTAATAAGCGTAAGACATCTCTTCCCTCACTATCATCAGGCAGGTAAGTCGTTCGGCTAATTCCTTTGTAGGATGCGCCCGGCTTAGGATGACCTGCTCCCTGTACTCCATCAGGAAAAGAGTAAGTAATGGTAATTATTCCCTTCCCCTCATAACCGGGTAATGAGGATGAAGCATCGAAATTCCATGACATTTTTCCACCAATAGGCTGATTACCTATCCAAGTTCCAGAAACGATCTTCTTGGTTACAGGACACTGAAAACACTGCTTCTTAAGGTATGAGTCTTGAACAGCGTCGACTGAAATATAGTAATTCTTGCCACCAATTTTATAGCTAAGCAGCTGACCATATTCAAAATCCTCGTATTCCATAAGCAAAGTGGGCTCTCTAACTTTTTCATCACCCTCAGGGCCTCTCTCATATGCTTCAATTGCTGGAATACGACGTACTATCTGAAATCTATGACTATCGCTAATAAGTCTTTCCACATTACTTTTCAGAGGATGGCTAGGGTTGACACATTTGAGCACCCCATCTCCATCAAGTATCACATCCTTTTTACGATCTGCCCGAGAATTTGCTGACGTACCATATTTTGAACCATCAGCAGCCGTCAAACTCATGCTCCCCAGGTCACGAGTAGCAGACACCTTCAGCGGAGTATGAGAAGCTGTCGATGAAGAGCTGCCATCACGACCAGAGTCAGGAGTAGTACTGTCCCACATTCCATATCTACTGGATGACCTCACAAAGGGAGCAGCAGGCTCAGGACTCGCACTCCGCCTGGTTGAGTCATGATCATCAAACAAGGAATGCATACTCTTTGAGTGGCTTCTATCTAACCGAGGACCAGCAGCCATTGGTGCATAATCATCATCTGACATTGGCGACGCCGGGGTTTTACGGACAACACAGAGCTTTGGAAGCCTGCCTTTTTCAGCCATCAATAGCACCTTAGGGTCTGAATAAGCCCGATTCAGTACATCGTTGAGCGCGCTCTCAGTGACCCCTTCAAGCTCATAAATCGGGAATAACAGCCTTTCTCCTGGGGAGGCATTCATTAATAGCGTAACCAGCCGCTCTGAAAACCCATGTCTATCCGCTATTTGTGGAAAGAGAACCGAATGAATTTTTTGACAAGCTTTGTAACCGTCAGTTTTTTTATAATCCCATGCCTCACATTGATAGTACTGCTTTCTTTTCAGGGCATCCTCGCCACCGCCCATGATCATATGCTCGATATACCCCCCCCTAACACCTCCTTTCGATGCCACCTCAGTATTTAGCACACTACTCACATCATGTACGGCATTAACTAATGAGAACGGCTTTTTGTTTCCAGAGCGCTTTCGGGCATAGCCAAGTACTCCTTCAGGATGGCTAACCTTCCTGGCAGTGACTACTCGCAGTAGTGAATCGGCAGGTATTGAAACTGGAGATGCTGGTCTTAAGCGGGGTGACAATCCTGCTCCAGATGGCGAATAAGGGGAAGGTTTTTTTCGAATGGCACCAGATCCTGCCGGGAATGCAGTTCCTGAGATACCTGTAGATGATGGGCTGGCAGGAGCTCCACCTGAGGGTAAATGTAATGGATAAGCAGTATTCAGACTATCAAAGATCTGAATAAACTCCTCATGAACCTTCCAGTCATCACCCTTCCAACCCACGAGTATTAATTTGGGTACTTTTGGTAATGCTTGTATACGCGGATGCTGATAAGCCGCATGAAGAGCATGAGCCATATCCATTCCACTGCCACCAAAAACAGCACAACCTATAAAACAACTGACAATGGTATTGCTACCTTTTTTATGAGCTTCAAGAAGAAGTGAAACAAAAGTGTTTGTGAAGTCCTGATGATAGCTTTGCTCATCAAAGCGCTGTTTCTTCCGTCCACCAGGACTTGGAACGGTATAGTCCTTTACATCTGGGGCTACTACGTTATGAATATACTGACAATGGCTCAAACCAAACTTAGGGTCCGAGCCATATCCATATGATTGAGTTGTATAACAACTGCCAGTTGGAACCGGCGCTTGAAGACCAGTATCCAGGTCAAATTGCTTGCCAAGATCTTTTGAAAATTGTTCTGCGATACCTCCACCATGTTTCATTTCCCTATTTGCTGCATTGACCAGATCAAATGGTACTCCTTGTTTCGAGAGCTCTTTGGCATAACCGAACATTCCCTTATCAGCGTTCATCACTACTTGCAGCTGGCCATTAATCAGCTCCCTTGGCTTATTGTAACCACTGCCAGCACCTGTTGTAGCGGTAGCGGTTGCAGCCCCGGTACTGGTAATTGAAGAGGGCATTTTTCCCGGTGAACGTGTTGAAGGAATTCGTCCGCCTAATTCATTCCACTTACTTTCAAAGTCTGCACAAACTGTTTTGTCATTATCTATAGAAGACATGCCCACCAGAATCAGTTCTGGTGCCTGCTTACCTGTTGCTTCAAAACCAGCCTTGGCTTCCGAAACAGCTTGTGCCAAGGCTTCTCCTGTTCCACCCGCACGACCACAACCGAGAAGAGGACAGAAAACGCGCTTTACTCCATTACGATCAGCCGATTTAAAAACCTCAAGAAAAGTATTTTTTAGCGCTGTTTTAAAATTCCGGTCACCCGCTAAAGGAACCGACACATTGTGAACAGTTCGGCAATTGCTTAAATCAGACGGTTTTTTGCCTCCACGTTCACAGTCATAAGTGAAACATTCTCCGTAATTTATTCGATTCTGACGCTGCTGAGACACCCGGTTATAATCACCCCAAGAGCCTCCAAACTTGTCTTTGATAATCTTCGCGACACCAGTATCCATCTGCATGCTCTGGTCGACAGAGTTCACTATTCCATAGGGCTTGCTAGCATTTTCACGGCCAGCCCATGCCAATAACCCATTATGACAGGTAACCATTTTCACACGACCAGGTAACGTTTTTTCGTTACCTGTACCTGCAACTGAAGAAGAGGCTGAAGTTCCAGATATGGGGCTGGTTCTTGTAAAAGGAGTTTTTAATCTACGCACTGGTGGACGCGTTGAAGAGGTTCGTCGGCCTAACTCATCCCACTTACTTTCAAAGTCTCTGCAAGCTGCTTTGTCGCTAGTTATGGAAGACATACCCACCAGAATCAGTTCTGGTGCCTGCTTACCTGTTGCTTTAAAATCAGCCTTGGCTTCTGAAACAGCTTTTGCCAAGGCTTTTCCTGTGCCACCCGCACGACCACAACCGAGTAGAGGACAGAAAACGCGACTTATTCTATTGCGGTCAGCCGCTTTAAAAAGCTCAAGGAAAATATTTTTAAGCCCTGCTTCAAAATTCCAGTCAGCCGCTAAAGGAACCAGCACATTGTGAATAGTCTGGCAATTATTTAAATCATAGGTTTTATAGTCACGGGTAGAATCATAAGTGAAGCATTCACCATAATTTATTCGATTCTGACGCTGCTGTGATACACGATTGTAATTACCAGCAGCCCCCCCAAATTTATCTTTGACAGCTTTCGCAACACCGGCATCTAATCGCATGTCCTGGTCGACAGAACTCACTATTCCATAGGGTTTGATGGCATTTTCACGTCCGACACATTCCAGTAACCCATTATTACAGGTAACCAGTGTCACACGGTCTGGCAATGGTTTTCTTTCAAAACTAGCAAGGTAAGCACGATAAGATGACAGATCACGTTTTGTGACATGTCTTGTTGAAGATAAATGTTTCAGTGCTGGATGTAATGACAGTTGATGACGCAGGCGCGCTTTATCTGCTTCCGTAACTGATCGCCCATGGAAAAATTTTATCTCTGTACTAATCCCACATTCTTCGAGATCAAGAGACGCCTTAGCCTCCACCAGATTACAGAAGTCTTTAACAGCAATATCCATTTTAACAGCAAGATCCATTTCCATCTCCTTGAGTAGCATTACAGAAGTTTTTTTATATTAAGGAATAAAGTAGAGGCTACGTAGAACGACGCCATTAATAGTTGGAGTGAAATTTGGAGATATAGTTCCAATAAGGTAGAACTTTTCATCCTATAAAACTGGAAGAAAAACAAATCGTTAGGAATTAGATTAAAAACTGTCACTCATACTAACAACCACGTTAGACTGAAATTAGCAAGCCTTGTGGAACCAGGAATCTCTGATCGATTGATAAAACAAGATCATCAATATTAGAATTTTTTATTTTTCGAAAGTGAATTGGCTTAATACATTAATTTATTTTTTGTTTTTCGGTTTGATCAATTTACATATTGATTCAGATTCCCACTTCATCAAAATCCGCATAATCAGGGATGAGGATACCTTGATACTGGACAGGAACACGGTTCAAATTACAAAGCAGCTGGTAAGGTATAGTACCTGCGCCGTGTGCCACTTCATTAATAGACAAGTCATCCCCCCACAAGATTGCACGATCTCCTATTTTTACATCTGGCACATCGGTTAAATCCACAGTCAGCATATCCATGGATACTCTGCCCACCAGCGGTACACGGTAGCCATTAATAAATACCGGTGTTCCGTTGGCAGCATGACGGGGGTAACCATCCGCGTAACCAATTGCAACCACACCAATTCGGGTTGGTCTTTTGGCTATCCAATGACTTCCATAGCCAACAGAGCTTCCAGCCGGAATGTCTTTAATGCTGATGATGGCAGAACTCAGTTCCATCACAGGCTTTATTTTCTGCTCAATGCCATGAGTTTCTGGAAATGGAGACACGCCATAAAGCAGCAGGCCAGGACGATTCCACTCCCCCCGAGCTTCTTTCAGTGCAACGAGTCCTGCTGAATTACAGAAACTGCGTTGGCCAGGCAGGTCATGGGTATAAGTATTGAAGGTTGTCAGCTGCTGTTGAGCATGATCACTGTCTGACTCATCTGCACAGGCAAAATGACTCATCAACACAATGTCTTTAACAAAAGTCAGATCATTGAGTTGCTCCCAGGCCGTGCGATACTGATCAGGAGCAAAGCCAACCCGTCCCATACCCGAATCCATCTTCAGCCACAGTCTTACTGGATGGTCCAGAGGATGGGCGACTAATGCATCAATCTGATACTGATGATGAATAACGGTATCCAGATGATACTGGTCAATCATCTCCAGCTCTGAAGGTTCAAAAAAGCCCTCCAGCAGCAGTATGGGCTGTTTGATCCCAGCAGCACGAAGCTCCAGGGCCTCCTCAATACAGGCAACTGCAAATCCGCTGGCAATATCGGCAAGCGCGGTCGCACAGGCAGTTGCACCGTGGCTATAGGCGTCCGCCTTTACTACAGCCATCACCTGACCACTACCAGACAGTTGTTGGGCAATACGATAGTTATGACGCAGTGCATCAAGGTTTATCGTTGCTGTTGCTGGTCGACCCATGCCTTTTGATATTCCCCCGAAAATGCCAGTTAAAGGCAGCATCCTATCAATTAATAACTATCAGCTCTTTATGTGTTTATCGAAATCGTTATATTGAATAAATAATACCCTTTAGCCGTATTTATCCATAGCTTTGATTGCTTTTTATTCTTAAATAGACCGGAAGAGCCCACCTGAAAAAGTCAGCTTCTCAGTAAAAATGCAGGAGTCAGTAGAAATAGAGATAGAGGAGCAACCTACAGCTGCAGGTGCTCCTTTAAAGAGACAGGGACAGGCTTATTCCGCTTTATTTTTGGGGTCATCTGTATTCCGGGACCGGGCTTCCATGGAAGAAAGGATGCGTCTGGCTAAACGACCAATGCCGGGCTTCTGATCATCAACAAAAGGAACTGGACGACAGAGCGCCATGGCCCTGAGTCCAATGCGAGCCGAATAGATACCTACGCCAACCCCGCTTGCAGCCTGGGAGCTCACTACACTCAGCAACTGGTTGGACGTAAAATCCGCCAGCTGATCAGACAGCAGCTCTGTAGTACCCGCCAGCGCCATCTGCTCCAGAACCATTTTTAACAGGTGGGTACGAGCAGGCAATGAAGGCCTAACACCATATACCTGGCAGATCTCATCGAGCATCCGAATACTGCGCCAGACAGACAGCAGCATATCGACAGCAGCAAATGGGCTGAGTGCCACCATCAAAGCGACTTGCTGGCTATGTTGTGAAATAAGGGTAAGTGCGTGCTGATCCAGTTTCTGGAAAAAATGGCTATCCAGGTAAGACAATAGCTCGCTGTCATCAGCGTAATCAGGCATCTCAGATAACACTTGTTCCAGCAGCACCTGCTGAGGCTTGCCCTGATAGAGTTTACTCAGCTGCCCAAGCCAATGTTTTTTTAATACTGCTGTTCTCTGATCTCGAAACTGTACAGCCTGCTCCTGCAGTTCGGTGATATGTTTGAAGTCCCGTTGATACAGGAAAAACTCGACAACGGCTTTAACGGCTATGACCGCCAGGGCCAGAAAAAGCACGGAAAACAGCAAGGCTAATGACCAGTGCAGTTGATAGAGAAAAAGGCCCAGTTCGACCGTTTGCCAAAGCACTAATATCAACAGCAGAGCCAGTAGCCCATACAATGCTGACTTCAGAAAGCGTACTGGTTTGGCTACCAGCTCAGGTCCTGTTAACACCCGATCCTGAAAACCATCACTGATGGAATCAGGTGTATCAAGGGGTTGCTCTGGTTCCAGAGGGATAAAGTATGGGTCGTGATGTCTGCTCATGAAAAACGGTCTCCCAGCAGATCATTAAGAATACTATCCAGGCGGATGTGGGGTAATCGTCCACCAGCGGTCAGCTGCAATCCCTCTGGCGGCATCAGTCGGCGCAGCTGCCACTGGCCCAAAGCCTGCCAGTCATCCATCACCGGAATCTGTTCAGGAATATCCGGGTGCAGCAGCACTCCCGGGCCCTGTTCTGTCATCCCCTGCAGAGCCTGGCGCCCCTGATAGTCTACATAAGTCGTTGAGCGAACGGCTGCAACCGCTTCGCAGCGGACATCAATAGCATTAAACGCCGCTCTGCGCCTTGCATCCTGAACCAGATTTGCCGTCAGCCCTCTGACCGCTTCATGCTGATCAGGCAGTACCTGGTCAATTTTACTGGCGGCGAAAACAACCCGGTCGATTCGTGGCTGAATTAATCTTCTGAGCAGACTGTTGCGCCCATAATCAAAACTTTGAAGTACCTGGGTCAAAGAGAAGCGAAGGTCATCAAATGCTTCCTGGCCACTGTTCAACGACTTGAGAACATCAACCAGCACCAGCTGTCGGTCGACCTTCTGAAAGGTATGTCGATAAAAGGGTTTGACTCGAGTTTCCAGATAGTGCTGATAATGCCTTTCACACACTTTGAATAAAGAGCTTTCTGTAGCTTCTCCAAGCTTATCTTCTGGAAGACCCGTCATCGAAAGCAGAGGAATAAATGGAAGTTTACTCTCATCACCTGAAGGTTCGGCATGAAGCCAGCGTCCGGGCTGAATCATGGTCAGACCAGCCTGCTGGCAAGCCTTGAGAAAGGTCAGTTGCTCCTGCCATAGCACCTGCAGTTCCAGCTCAGAAATGGTTTCCAGAGGATCAATGGACTTCAGCTTTTCTAAATAGCTCCGACCGATAGACAGGCGCATTGCACTGTTGAAAAGGCTATGACATTGAGCACACCAGGCACGGTAATCCATATCCAGCAACGGCAGATCCAGTAACCACTCTCCAGGATAGTCACGAATCTCCAGATAAAGACGACTGATCCCCGGTTTTCCCCGGCGAAATAACCCAGGCTGATTACGAAACTTGATCTCCAGCAGGCAGCCCGATTGATCCCTTGTCGCTTCCGGCCAACGACCTCTCGATAACGCCTCAATGCCTCGCTGATAAGGAAACAGTTCAACTCCATCCAGAGCAGACAGCTTTACTCCCAACAAACGATCCTGCAAAACCGGTGGAAAAGCAGCCAGAAGCGCACCTGGATAATGCTGTAACTGATGAATAAGGCTGGTGATCAGAGTGGTCTTGCCACTGCCACTGAAGCCAGTGACCCCGAGTGTAATACGTCGGTTAAGCAGCCGGTCGACGCCATTTTCCAATGAACTGGCCGCAGATCTGGCAAGATCCACCGCTTTGTCCTGCCCACTCTGGAAAGACTGCCTAACCTTATGCTTTATCGGTTTCATCGCAATATCCGGGTTAAAGGCATTGGGCAGTAAATACCAATGGCGGATTAACCAGTTTATCCTGGGCTTCAATCAGCTGAAGCTCATTACTCCCTGTCTGGCAGGCATGTTCAAACAATCCAAACATGACTCCCGCCGTATATTCAAGGGCAGGCTTCAGGTCTTTAACGGCCAGATATCTGGCCAGAAAAACGGCGGTTGCCACATCACCTGAGCCACCAATGGCACCAGGCTTTTCAAAAAATGGCGTCTGCACATACCAGGCATCCCGCTCAGTGACCACCATCATCCCAACCTTACTGTTATCGGAATCGTCAGGCATCACACTGGTCACCAGAACAATCTCTGGACCAAGGGCAGTCAGTGCCCTGCCAGCCATTTTTACACTATCCAGCGTTGAAGCCCTGAGGCCAGTCAGCAGCTCAAGCTCAAACTGGTTTGGAGTGACAATATCTGCCATGGGTATCAGAGAGTTAAGGAACCATGACGTCAACGCTTTATCAACATAGACTCTGCCATCATCACCCATAACGGGATCACAGCAATAAAGCAGCTCCGGGTTCTGCTGTTTGAAGCGCTTTACCGCATCACCCAGTACTTCTGCTGTTTCCGGTTCTCCCAGGTAACCGGACAGTATTCCATCACATTGCCCTACTACTCCTTGTGCATCAATGCCCTCCAATACGGCCTCCACCGTTTTTGCTGACACAGTGGAACCTTTCCGGTTTGGCCCGGAGTGAGAGAAAAGCACCGTATAGACTGGCCAGACATTTACCCCCATACGCTGAAGCGGAAATACCGCTGAAGCATTACCTGCGTGTCCCAGGGAAACATGGGACTGTATTGACAATATATTCATAGCTTCATCCAGACCAACCACTTTTCTGGTCAGTACATCATCTCAACTGCCACTTCTCTGACGATGCCAGAAAGCCATTGGCATAGACTGTCGTCTCTATCTGAAGGTTTCGTCCATTAATGACCAGATGGCGAACCACTTCGTTCAATATTCCGCCTGGGCTGTACTCGATCTCTTCTTCCGGTATATCTTTTGTCGACCTCGAAATACGCTTTCGATCATCCCCCGGACGGATACGCTGCACAGGCTGTGTGATAACTTCATCCACTGGCTGAATCGATGGCAATGGCTGGATAGGCAGTATTGGTAACGGTTGAATAATGGCTGGTGGTTCCGGCTTCTCTTCTTCCGGTTTGGCTGGCTCAACCTTTCTGACAAAATAACGCTGCAGATAGATCAGTTCGTTGGCACCAATATGCATAACCTCAATATCACCATCAGACCCGCGACTGTCCATACGGAGGAAGCCATCAACCTGATAGAGGCTGAATTTTTCTGAGTAGCGGCTCTTTCTTTCAGGGTTATAAATCTCGGAGCGAAACGTCATATCTCTACGGTAGTCGCCGTCAACATCCATATTCAGACTAGTCCTTCGTTCAATCTGGCGGGCATTGTTCTCACTGCCAACACAGGTCACACGACGAGCATCTCCCTGCCAACGTCTATCAACCTTTTTCAGGAAGGCCTGGAGGTTTCTCTGCTCCGTTGCAGATAATGGCTCCGCTGTTTTGTAATCAAAAATGTTGTCTCCCGCTATCACAGAAGGAGAAGGCTCATAACAAACGACAGCCTGAGAGGGAATAGGAGTTATCATCAGCCAGGCAAAAGCAGCCATCAGGAACGGTGGCATAGCGCCTCGGCAATAAAATAACTTGATCACAAATACTCCCCCACGATACGCAATACACTGACCACGGAATACTTATCTTCTTTCAACATAAAGGCCATAAGCTTCAGATGTAATGCAGTTTTAAAACGACGGGGTGAGTGTACGTTGCAGAAAAAAAGGGAGCAAATCCAAAATACCATGTTCTATTTAAACATTACTAATTATATGTTTAACCAGAGATAACGAGTTTCCCTTATCTGGGTAGTATTTGATTCCAGTCTCTTCTGGTTAACCTGGTTAAGCCGCAGTAAACTGCATTATTTTTGGGTTCCATCATAAGCTCAAAAACTTGCTTGGAGTAAGCCCCTCCAAACTCGCCTCTCAAAAATAATGCGAGCTCATCGATATCACTTTCTTTCGGTTCAAGAAGGGATCTTATCTCTGAATCATGAGCCATGTTCTCATGAAACAAATGCCCAATAATTTTATCCAGTAAACTTTGTTTACCTTCCCCAGCCTCAAAAAATGAAGCCATTAGAGCATCATCAGAAAAATCCTGCCTAAGGATCTGAAATAACGCAGGAATCAATAGTGTAAAATTGTCACAAATATCACCTGCCAGCTCATTAACATCCATGTTATGTGCAGTATCAGTAAAAATGACTGGGTGCTCTAAGGTAACGCCTTTCAATACTTCAAAACGTCTGAGAGACAGAGCTGAAAGCTGCAGCCTAAGATATGGCATATTCAAACCTGAAGTGCGATAAGCAATGAGTTTTTCTAAACTCACTCTCTTTTTTCGTAATGCTTTGCCGCCCTCAATTAATTGACTTTTAAGCTCTAAAGGAATGATACCAGGGGAAAAACTGTTGGCTAGCACAAGGCATTTCAGCCATTCTTGCTGTTCTTCACTCAACCTCTCTCTGCTATAGGTGATAGAATCTACAAGGAGTGGGCGAAAGTCTGCTTCATCAAAATGATTCGTTCCAACCATTTCTGTATATTTGAGCACTACATCCTTCAGCGCCATTGGAGATAAAACCCTCTGTAGTTTTTTACATAAGTCCCTGGCTACAGAGTAGTAGCTATATGCCTGCAAATCATGGGTTAGACTTCTGCCAAGCTGCTCAATTTTTACTCTTTCCGCAATGACAACAGGGTTATGCGTTGGTACGGCAGACTTCTTTTTGGTAGGTGGCGAAGTAATCACCTCAGGAAGTGGAGTGTCACCATCAGGCCTCAAAGGGAGATAAGTCTTTCCCTGCAAACTCATAAACGCTGCACTGTTTGCTCCTTCCTGAACCAGTGGGCGATCAACACAGCTGATCCATTCAAATAATGGTTTGGGTACCGGGCCACAGTATAGAAGCTCAACAGGCTCATTAGGAGAACTCACCCAATCAGTGTTGTTCAAGTCATAAAATGGCACCTTCAAGGACGCTTGTAACGCCTGAAGCCGTTCAAGACTTTCCAGCGGACTCAATATTAAAACAACCGTTTTCTCGAATTCTGAAGTATGGCTTTTAATGGCACCTGAAAGCAGTCTTCTAATAATCACATCATGTGCAGGCTCCAGTATCCGATGATGAATACCATAAACTGGAAGTAAATGAATTCTGCCTTCTTCAGTATCTCTCAACACTTTTTCCAGACGGGCTCCTCTTGAGTCACCCTTCATAAGTTCAGAAATATCCGGCTTTTTGGGTGTGTAAAGAATCTGATAGTTTGCCAATGATGGAAGTTCCAAGCTTTGATATTCCCCATCTTTCCGTTCAATCCTTGGCATCGTATTTGTCCACTTGAAGGGAGGGATAACTATGGCAATCTTCGACTGCAACCATGAGCGATTACCCCTCATGGCCCAGAAACCAAGCGGTTGCTCCAAAGGTCTGTGGTTAATCCTGCAATGATCTTCCAAATGTTTAAGAGGAATGCATTCACAGTCAAGGCCAGAATAATGCAGAGCCTGAACTCCATCATTATCAAGGTTAAATTCTGGAATGAATAGCTGGAGCTTTTCCTTCATCTGTACCCATTCATTATCATCATCAGATTTCAGAACCAGCTCCACTCTGCCTTTAAAGCCAAGGCGAGCAAGACTTTCGATAATACTGAATGCGGCTGTATGGTCTCCCTGGCCAGGTGCTTCGGTAAGCCCCACCCGGATAACAGGAATGGCACCCAACTTTTTAGACAGGCTCCTTATAGCAGTATCAACCTTCCTCTTACCCAGTTTGGTCAATGTTCTTTTTCTGAGGCTCATTAACATAACCAGATACATACTCGCTGGCAGCTGTAGCTCTAATGAATGAATGACCTGAAGCTTCCGAGGGTCGCTTTTTCCCCCCATCCATCGATAACTTGATCAGGGTATTTACAGAAAGTGCGGAGTCCACAGCTAAATCCGATTAACAAAAGTGCCTCAATATAGCTCTTCCCTCATAAAGCTGCTCTGACAAGCCCGAAAGTGGTACTAACAATTAACAGCACTAGCCCTCTCCTGCTCCTGACAGGCTCGTTTTAGTACGTATTGCCCAACGTGCATATTATATGTACAGTCAGTCAACATTTTTCATGCCAATCCTATATACAGAGATGTTCTATGGGCTTCCTGCGTAAATCTACCCTTGCTGCAGCGATCATTGCTGCGGGTTTCTCAACCACCGCCAGCGCTGATTACCAGTACGGTTTTGGTAATGTCAGCATTAACTATCTTGACTGGTCTAGCGGCACTGAAAGTCGTGCCAAAAAGAAGGACTTCATGTTCCTGGAACTGGAAGGTGGTGCAGGATTCAACTGGGGAGAAGTTTACGGCTTTTTCGATCTGGAAAACCCACACAAGAACAACGAAGAATCTGATGGAAACGGCCGCCGCACAGCTATGAAAGGCACCATGCGTTACTATCTCGGTAACACCGGCTTTAACATCTATGGTCACATCTACGATCTTAGTTCTGCCGGCTTTGATGAGCAAAACCGTCTGGTTGGTTTGGGCTTCAATTACCAAAATGCCAACTTCTTCTGGAAACCTTTTCTGGCGATCAACAACACCAATGCTACAGGGTTTAGCGGCTACAATGGTCTGGTTGCAGGCTGGGTAATGGGCTATGGCTTCAAGCTGGCAGGACAGGACTTCATGTTCAGCAACTGGCACGAGTACGAGTTTGACCGCGATAAGCAGTACCATGATGGCAAGAAGGATGGTAACAACGGCGCTGCAGCCCTGTGGTGGAATGCCAATGAGAAGATCACCGCTGGTATTCAGTACCGTTATGCTGATGACAAACTGGGCTCTAACAGCTACCAGAATGGTCTGGTCTACACGCTGAAGTACAACTTCTGATTACCGATGTAGACGTTTATTCTGTCAGTTCACCAGCCTGGTGAACTGATAACCCCTTTAAACAGAAACAACAAATAAAAAACAAATCCTCCCCTTATGGTCTACTTTTCCATACGGCGTTCCTGCTGCAGCATAAAATATCAACTGAAAAGTTAGGTTTAAAAAAGTAACACACGGGATTCTGTTTCCAGCTGTGGTTATGGCCGCTAATTCAATCACATTTAATGAATGGTCTGATACCCATGAAACGTTTGCTGAAATCCATACTTCCAATATCACTGTTTTCAATTGCACAGTTCTCTACAGCTGCTCCGTATCTGGACATGCCTCCAAGCTATGAAGATGCAACTACCTATACGATTCATCTAAAACCGGGTGATGACAAAGAAATCAACATGAGTGAGTTCTTTCGTCTTTCCAGTGAAGGTTATACGTCAATAAGAATCAAAGTTGCTGGTACCAATACCAGGGGAAATAGAACAAAGCCAACCAGACTGCACCCGGTTTTCCATAACTATACAGCTGAACGAATACCTCATTGCCGCCTGTTAAGGCAGCATGACTATGATGATAATTATCGGGTATTACTGGACAACACCATTTATGAGTCCAATCTCAGTTATGATGATGCCATTTTACTGATTGGCAAACTCGTATCGGTTAACTCCTGTACATTCTGATGTCTATGAGCACGACTTCAAAAAAATCCTGCCCTGGCTCTTATTGATTGAATCAGGGCATTAAACACTATAACCCATTGATTATTTTGCTATTTCAGACTTTTCAAACTGAATACTAGTTCCTGATTATTCAGAATATATTGGCGATAGGGCTTAATAGCGTTAACAATCTCATCAAGCTTTCTATAAAAACAGTTCTTGTCTCGCACTCATTCTCTTCAGCTTTCGAAAATGGAACCATTATCCAAATTATCAGTCTGATGTTAGTGAAATACGTTTAACTTTTGATATTTGAATAATTTACAAGGACTGATCCCATGAAACACCCCCGCTTACTTTTCAGGCTATTCGCCCTGGCTCTATTTATTATTGTGCTGCCAGTGAAGGCGGTTGAACCCTCTGCGCCAGCTTTCAATAATGAGTTACCGCCCAGCTATGAAGATACAATGGCCTATTCCACGTATACCATTCAGCTCAAGCCTGGAGACAGCAAATACATCAGCCTCGTTGAGCTTTTCGGTCAAGGTTTCTATAACCTGAGAGTCAATGTTGCCAGCGACTTGAAGCGTCCACACTGCCGTCTCTTTAAGCAGGATAATGGCTATTACCGGGTTCTACTGGACAGCATGACTTATGATTCAAATCTAAGTTATGACGATGCCATCTTATCGATTGGTAAACTCGTCTCTGTGAGCGCCTGTAGATTCTGACGTCTGTGCGGAGTGCAAATATAGGGAGTATCATTACTCCCTATATCAAAGAGTGATACAAAGACTCTATTATTTATTGATTCTACTGATTTTAGAGCCTTCAAGGGTCAGGTTATACATTAGCCCCTTATTATCCAGAATAAAGCCGATAATGGGTGCTTTTGCAGTTTCAGTAGTGATTGTCCCCCCTACGCCAAACTCAGCAATAGCCACGCTGCCATCCACCCCTGCCTCCCAGCCATCACTACTCTGAAAGTTCTTCAGAGCACTGCCGGTCATAAACATAATGACCTGAGATCGAGCCTGAGCCCCAAGCTGAAATCCTATGGAGGCGGAAATGGTACGGTAGTAGGCGCTGATACGATTGTTAACCAGAAGTGCGCCATCACCAAACTCACCGCCAATTCCGATTCCACCTTTGACCACCGTAGGGAATACCAGAATACCTTTAGCCTTTGCACCCAGCTCTTTTGCAGCAGGTCTCTCCTGATACAGCTTTTTCAGGGTTGCCCTGACTTCAGCATTCAACTCTTCTTTTGAAGCAGCGTGTGCACTCATCATGGGGAATGCAATTGCCAGAACGAGAAAAATGGACAGTATGGATGTTATCTTGAGCTTCATAACGAATTTCTTTTTCTGAAATGAAAGGTGCACTGCATTAAACGCCCCTTCCAAAGAATTATCAATCATCTCAAAATATTCACAAAGGAAGTGCTGTCGTGTACTTCATCTGTTCCATGGCAAAGCTGGAGGTGACATCGGTCAACCCCTCTACCGTATTGACCAGTTCCTTATAGAAACGATCAAATGACTGAATATCTTTCACAACAACTCTGAGTAAATAATCATATTCACCACTCATCCGATAGCATTCAGCAATTTCCGGATAGCTGGCCACTACCTTTCCAAAAGACGCCAGCCACTCGCTGTTGTGGTGACGGGTTTTAATATGAACAAAAACAGAAACCCCTAACCCAACCTTTTCAGGATTTACCAGAGCGACACGCCTGGTGATATATCCTTCAGCCTCAAGACGCTTAATGCGCTTCCAGCAGGGAGTTGGTGACAAACTGACTTTCTCGGCCAGCTCAGCCAACGAGGGAGTCGTATCCTCCTGCAACTCCCGTAGTATGTTTCGGTCAATTTTATCCATTAAGCCAGCTTCTTCATTGAACAAGTGAACGACACTGATCGAACTGAACGGCAGGTACGAACAGGGTTATGAGCTTAACAGATTTAATCGCTAGGGGGCGCTCTCAATTAGTCATGAGACCAGTTGATCACACAAGCTCTCAGGCAAGGCGAACGGCGCTGGTAATGGTGGTTCCATGTTCAAGTCGTTCAACACGGCATGAGTGCTTGTGTGATCAACCCGAAGGGCCGCCCACGGTTTGCGCCATTCATCGTTGCTCACGGCTTATGTGGAATAACCACATTGCGCAGTTCGCGCCTTGTCTGGCATAAACCGTGGGTGGCTGGTCACATGTCTAATTGAGAACGCCCCCTAGTAAAACCAGGTTTGGAGATACCGCTCCATACCATTCGTGGTGGGGACTGTACTACCTAAACGCTGTCAATGGTCAGAAGACCAACCACATTCTGGTCACGATCCTTCACCACCAGCGTATGAATGCCCTGCTCTTTCATTAAAAGCCGAGCTTCTTCAGCACTGATATTTTCCTGAACACAGATCGGTGTACCATTCATAATATTTCTTGCCTTGATACCCTGAAGACTCTCAGCACCCGCCAGATTACGGCGCAGGTCACCATCGGTAATGATGCCGCACAGCAAATCTCCTTCCATGACAAGACAGAGGTTGGTTCGATGGCTGGTCATGGTCTGCATGACCTGTCTGAGACTGCAGTCGGGCGTTACAACAGCAAGGTCACCACGGCGAACCACGTCCCGTACCCACACCATTTTCTGGTCACTTTGCTGCGCTTCGGGAGAACTGAACATGCGTCTACGAATCAGGGTTTCAGCCAGTAGATCGCCAATAGCCAACAGGACTGTAGTATAGGTCGTGGGAGCCTGCTCTCTGTCTTCACGGCTCTCAACCACACTGGCGTCCAGCACTATATCTGCCTGCTCAGCAACAGGTCCCACTGGGTCACCGGTGATGGCAATCACTTTATTGCCCATTTGCCGGATTGCAGGATAAAGGCGTAGCAGCTCTTCAGTCCTGCCACTGTAAGACAGCATGATAATAACGTCCCCAGGACCAATCATGCTCAGATTGTCTTCCCAGGTTTCAGCAGCATTCAGTATGTGCGTTGACAAGCCTGTGGCATAGAGCGTTGCAGCGATTTTCTGACCCACCAGACCAGACTGTTTCATACCAAACATGATGGCGCGCCCACGACACTCGGCCAACAGTTCAAGAGCCGCACTGAAGCTACCATTGATTCTGGCTTCCAGTGACTTTAGTGCTTCGATCTGTCCGGCAACACTGTTGCGCATGACATCAGAAACCAGCTGATTTTGGTCTAAATTCATAGTCCATCTCTTCTAATCATTTCCCATCAGTTTGACACAGAGGTATTGATAGATAATTGATCAGGAGCATTGATCGTGGACGTTTAATACTATTCAAGCTAACCAAGGAATTGTCCTTTAATAAGTTCCCCATTTCCATTCACCCTGGGCCCGTCGAAGGGTGGTGCCACCGGTCTTCCACAAGCTCAGTCCGAACAGAGTCCGGACATGAAAACAGGGAAGTTATTTCATTAATTCCTAACTGCGGGTTCGACGGATCGCGAAGTCCGTCCCGTTATTCTATTTAATTGCTCAGTAAAATAATCGTATCCTGTTTTACCTGGCTCGGGAGATTTGAGCATCATGTTGGTGTATCTGGTCATGTCGGATAATTCATCCCAAATATCCATTGCTGACCTAGTTACATCGCCATAAAGAACATTTTGTTTCAGAAGGGCCTCACGGACTTCAGGGCTTTCATCATTTACAATTTGACTTAGCCTTTCCGTATAGTCCCTGGTAGTCCAGCAGGCCCCTTTACCCTCAAGCTTATTTGCAGCTGAACTTAAATCGGACATAACTTCGTAGGGAGTTTGTTTCGCCTTTTCAGCTGATCCTGCCATGCACAGCCTACGGGCAAACGTGGGGTACAACCAGGTCAAAGAATCGCCTTCAGGCCATATGGTATTAGGTGCGTTATACGAGATTGATATATCCCTTCCGTTATAGGAACGAGATGTTTGACTTTCTACGGACCGAGCATCACTTGCATCGTGATTAGTTGTTGGATTACTGTGTTGATTGGCCGACATCGGATCCATAATTTTATCCTCCTTAGTTAGCGTTCTTGGTTTCCACTCACACTTATAGGACAAAAGACTAAATAAGAAGTTCCGCTTCGTTATATTCGATACTTATTTCAGGTAGACAACTCCCTCTCTGACTTCGCACTCCAGAGCTGTCAACATATCTCCCGGACAAGGCCCCGCGATACACTCCCCTGTCTCAATCAGAAACTGAGCACCGTGGGTAGCGCACTGGATCAGTCGCTTATCAGCATCCAGAAACTGATCCGGCTGCCACTCAAGGTTGATACCGTAATGTGGGCAACTGTTTTCGTAGACATACACCTGATCGCCTTTGCGTACCGCAAAAACGTGTCCACGCTCATTATGGAAACCTTTACTACCGGGATCCTGAAGTTCATCGATAGAACACAAACGAATCATTACTTCCCCTGAAATTAAGTCGCTAACCCCATGGCCAGCCACTTACAGACTTACGTGAAAGGTCGATAAAAGATAATACCACCCCTAACCAGAATACCCGATGCAAACCATCGACATCCTGTCCGACAAACAAATTGCGAAAGCTATCGATCAGATCGATGAACTCGCTGATCACTGGGAACAGCGCAATATCCAACTCCCATTTTTTACCCTGGGAGCTGCCAGCTATCTGGACAGTTCCAGAGTGAGTAATAGCCGATATTATGATAAAGCAGCCCGACTAAACCCGATCCTGCTAAACCAGTTTGCATGGCTTTACGATCTGGTGGTTGATGGCTTGAAACAAGCCACTGGCAAAAATTGCCAACTCAGTGATAGTCAGGCTCTACCTGGTTTCCACATTTTTCTGGCCCACAAGCAATTTCTCAACCCGGTTGCCAGCATGCACATCGACCTTCAGCACAAGACATTACAATGGCCAGAAGACCAGCGCATTGACCTCGAAGCAAACACTCTGTCCTTTACTCTGTCGCTGGAATTACCAAGAAGTGGGGCAGGCCTTAATACCTGGCCTGAGGGTCATGAAGACCTTATGGCAATGCCCTTATGGTCCACTCTACTGGGCAACACGGAGATTAACAGCGAATGTACATTTATTGACTACCATACTGGTCAGATGGTTATTCACTCTGGAGAACTTTTGCACCAGATTGCCCCTCTCAGGGATTACCATTTTGACGACCGGCGTATTACTCTTCAGGGACACGCCGTACTTAGCCATGGTGATACTTATCTGCTCTACTGGTAAGCATTATTTTTTTACAGACTCTTCTGGCAGACGAACATCAAAAGGCATACCCCGCTGCAACACAATCTGACTGAAATAGAGGTTAATTGCCTGGGAAGTGGTTAGCCCAAGTTGGCGCAGAATATCTTCAGCCTCTAGCTTTAATGACTCATCAATTCGTGCCCGCACAGTTGTTTCTTTTGCCATATTTACTGCACCTCATTCATCTAGTTATTGGAATATTTTTTTAAATACGAAAAAGTTCTAAAAACATAAAATCTAGCAGGAAAACCGTACTTTACATGTAGCCCTAAGGTCAGCAACTTTTTAACACTCCCAAAGCTACACCCTGGTATCAATCTGCCGATTGACTGTTATAAGCTCGCAAAATATAACAGTGTATAAAGAGTTGCCATGAGCAGTTCATAAAACTTACATCAGTGACGTCATAGTAAGTACCTGAACAATGTGTCAACAATATATGATTAGCAATCTACTGCTAATTGGCTGGGCTTTTATCAAACTAAGAGTAAGACAGGACGTTTTACGCAGTCACTAACAGGGACCATAGAGATTGAAGCTTTTGTTATGTCGAACAAATTATCTCATTGCTTAATCTTTACTTCATTTGCCATATCACTTCTGCTCCCGCAATACAGCCTGAGTAATGTGTTAGAACGTCAGCAAATGCTCTTTAAACATGTCGAAAAAGCACTGAAGACAGGCAATTATCAGCTTTACGAGAATTATCGATCCGAACTCAGTGATTACCCTTTGGCTCCCTATCTTGAGTATCTCAGCCTCGCAGACTACCTCAATCGTATAAGCCAGAGCGACATTGACCAATTTGCCAGCACATACCCTGATTTACCGCAGACCGACCAGCTCCAGCAACGATGGCTTCGCTACCTGGCCAGTAAAAATAGCTGGAGAGCCTATCTGGATGCCTATCAACAGGATGATGATGGCCGCTATCAGTGCCTGAAAGGCATAGCCCTGCAAAAACTGGGATATACAGAGCAAGCCTGGCAGGAGGCAAAAGGCCTCTGGTTGACGGGAAAGTCACAGCACAAGGCCTGCGACCCTTTATTTGAAAGCTGGAAAGCAGCAGGAGAACTAACCCAAAGCCTTATCCTTGCGCGCTTCTGGATGGCTGCAGAACAACATAACCTGTCTCTGGCTCGTTACCTGGATAAGTCAATTAAAGATACGTCGTTCAAGGTATCAACAGAGCTGTTCTGGGAAGTACACAAACATCCCGAGCTGCTTCACACAGCCCGCTTTAATGGTGACCTTGAACATCAGCGTATCATTATGATTCATGGCATCAAAAAGCTGATTTCCAAAGACCTGAACCTTGCCGTCAGTACCTGGTTAAAAATGCGTAACAACCATCCTTTTTCTTTGGAGCAGCGTTCAGCTGTCGACCAGAAGATTGCGATGAAGGCTGCCAAGAATTTTGTTGAAAACGCCGAAGAAATCATTGCCAGTATTGATCCTGACTTCCATTACCACAAGGTCACTGAGTGGCGAATCAGACTTGCACTGGCCAATCAGGACTGGGAAAGAGTACTGATACTGATAGAACATCTCCCAGGGGCTATCAGAAACGACAGCCGCTGGCGCTATTGGAACGAAGTTGCCCTCCTCAAGTTTCAGGAGGAAAGCTATAACATAGTAGGCATGCCCTTTCCAAAGAGATCCTCCCTGCTGAAAACTCCAACGCTCAGAGCGCTTGGTCAGGAACGGAACTTTTACGCATTTCTGGTGGCAGACCTGAAAGGGCAACCATTTCAACTTAACCATCAGCAGAAAGCCATTCGCCAGCAGGACCTGCAGAAGCTTAAGCAATATTACCCGGGCTTTAAGCGTATTCGTGAGTGGATTCACCATAAACGCTTTTATAACGCCCAAATGGAGATTAACCGGATAACCCCAAGCCTGGATAAAACACAGAAGCAGTTAATCCCCTATCTCGCCCATCAATGGGAATGGCATCATCAGGCTATTATGGCAGCAGCCCGCGCAACGCTCTGGGATGACCTTAGCCTGCGATTCCCGGCACCAGATGCAGAGATTTTCAGTGAGCAGGCTGAAAAGCGTGAGCTGGATTATCCATGGGTTCTGGCCATTGCCCGTCAGGAAAGTGCCTTCCACCCGATGGCACGCTCCAACGCCGGCGCAATGGGGTTAATGCAGTTGATGCCGGCAACTGCGAAACAGGCTGCCAAGCAGGCAGGAATACCGTACAGAAATAAATCAGAACTCCTTAAACCAGAAATCAATATAGCCCTTGGAACTACCCATCTGGCCTGGTTGTCAAAACGGTTTGAAGACAGTCGAATTCTGGCAACTGCGGCTTACAATGCCGGGAGTACACCAGTAAAGCGCTGGCTGAAGCAGAGAGGGCATCTGCCACTGGATATCTGGATTGAGACCATCCCCTACGACGAAACCCGTAAATACGTTCAGAACGTCATGTCTTATCGTGTCATATACAGCCTGCTGGAAAACCAGCCTGCACGTATGCTCTCATCTCAGGAGATGGCCTCCCTTAGCCTTAACCTTCAGGAATCCACTGTAATTGCCCAGAGAGAGCATGGAAAACCATGATAGAATCCTTCGGTTTATCGCTCAGGACAAATCATCAGGTTCTGATAAACTGATTGGTTCGAATTCTTATTATCTGGAGAACAACGTTTATGGACAGGCGTCATAAAACCCATGCTGTTCAGGTTGGACACGTCACCATTGGCGGTGATGCTCCCGTAGTAGTTCAGTCAATGACAGACACTGATACTGCTGATGTCCAGAGAACCATTGATCAGATTCGCCTGCTAGCGGATGCAGGCTCTGAAATCGTTCGTGTAACGGTGAATACTGAGGAAGCAGCGGCCGCTATTCCTGCAATCTATGAAGGTCTGGCCAAACACAACTGTAATGTACCTATTGTTGGGGACTTCCATTACAACGGCCACCTGTTGCTGACGAAATATGATGAAACAGCAAGACTGCTGCATAAATACCGGATTAATCCAGGCAATGTTGGCTTCGGCAATAAAAAGGATGACCGTTTTAATGCAATGATTGATGTTGCCATTAAATACGATAAACCGGTTCGCATCGGCGTTAACTGGGGTAGCCTTGACAAAGAGCTCTCTACCCAGCTGATGGATGAAAATGCAAGATCCGCAAATCCGAGACCGTCCCAGGAAATACTCCATGAAGCGCTGGTACTTTCTTCTCTGACCAGCGCAGATGCTGCTGTAGAGCGAGGTCTGGCAGCCAACAAGATCGTTATCTCCTGCAAGGTTTCCCGGGTACAGGATCTGATCAGCGTCTACCAGATGCTCGCAGATCGCTGTGAATACGCCCTTCACCTTGGCCTGACCGAAGCAGGTATGGGCAGCAAAGGCATCGTGGCATCCAGTGTCGCCATGGGCATTCTTCTGCAGCAGGGCATCGGTAACACTATCCGGACCTCTCTGACCCCGGAGCCCGGTGCATCCCGTGACAAGGAAGTGATTGTATCCCAGCAGATCCTGCAGGCTCTGGAGGTGCGCAGTTTTGCTCCGGAAGTCACTGCCTGCCCTGGCTGTGGTCGAACCACCAGCACGTTCTTCCGGGTTCTGACTGATGAAGTGGATGGTTTCCTGCGCAGTAAAATGGTGAACTGGCGTCACCAGTATGTAGGCGTGGAAAATATGAAAGTTGCCGTGATGGGCTGTATCGTGAACGGTCCAGGAGAAAGCAAGCATGCCAATATTGGTATCAGTCTGCCCGGCACAGGCGAAGCACCTTCTGCCCCGGTATTTGTTGATGGCGAGAAGTACACCACATTAAAAGGCGAGAATATCGCCGAAGACTATAAAAAGCTGATCGAAGAGTATGTTCAGAAAACGTATGCTCCTCGGGAAAAGCTGATCGCCAGCCATTGATTAAGACGAAGCCGCCGGCCAGTGGCGGCTTCAGTATCAATATTTTCTGTCTAGCTTAATTTTCCAACCCATAAAAAATTATTGGTGAAAGATGGATAGCTCCCAGCCTGGTAATGATCATTTAGTGCGTGAAATCACCAATCTGACCTCGCAGTTAGTGAGCATACCTGCCCAGACGGATATTGATTCAGAAAAGGAAATTGCTGAATTTACCCACAAATGGCTCACCACTCATGGCCTTCCTGCACAAATCATTGGTCCCAAACAACACCCCTCAATACTGTGTGTTGTTAAAAAAGGGGATGGGCCGGTACTCTGGCTGGAAAGCCCCTTGGATACGGTACCCGCAGGTGATCCATCCAACTGGCAAACAGCGTCACCATTTAAAACCGAAATAGTTGATGGTCGAATGATTGGTCGTGGCGTCGCTGATGCCAGACTGGCCATTGCGATGTTTTCGATTCTCACCAGAGAAATATCTCAGGACAGTGCCTTCAAGGGAACGCTCGTTCTCGCATTTGATGCTGATGAACAGTCAGGCCGATTTACCGGTATTCAGCAAATCATCCAAAAAGCGCCTAAACCTGATGGTATTATCCTCGGGTATCAGGGCGCTGGCGAAATATCCATTGGAGCCCGTGGCATCTTGCGGCTCTGGATACATATTCAAGGGAAATCTGCACATCCTGGCTCCCGCAGCCGTAAAGGGGTGAATGCCATTAATCGGATGGCACAGGTGTTATCCGCATTGAGTGAAACCTCACTGGCTAGCCATACCGAACCCTACTTTCCATTTGGCAGTCAGCTACAGCCTACTTTGATCAACGGTGGGGACGCACTCAACAAAGTGCCGGATCAATGCTCAGCCTTTATCGATGTACGCCTTCTTCCATCCATGGATAAAGCGCTAGTTCTTACCCAAATAGCAGCCATTATTGATAATATTCATGATGGTCATTATGAGCTGGAAGAAGTTCAGCATTACCCAGGATTTATAACCCCTCCTGACTCCAGGCTGGTTCAGATCGTACAGGAGGAAGCAGAGCAAGCTTCCGGCAAACAGCTACCTCTGGTAGCCAGTGGACCCACCAGCGTGGGCTGTGTTCTGGCTGATCAGGCTCCCGTGATTAACTCCTTTGGTGTTGAGTCAGGGAATGTTCATGCAGACAATGAGTGGATGCTGCCAGCCGACATTCCTGCCGTTTACCAGACGTGGTATCAAACGGTTATCCGATTCTGCTCTGGATAACCGAATCGATACACCATTTTCCCAAAGCCAAATTGACAAAGTAGACAACCCATCTAATTTCAAAGCTGGCAGGGCTTTTGTTTTCCCAGCCAATGCACATCCAGCTTCATGAAATAAGAAAAACACAGGTTGTCCTATGAATTTAACACTTCGCCTGAGAGTGGTGACCACTCTCAGTGCGACCCTCGAGTTTTATGACTTTACCCTGCTGATTTTTCTGGCAAATGCCATTTCACTGAACTTTTTCCCGGTTGCATCCGGCATGGGAAATATCATGCCGGTGTTAATGGTATTTTTTGCCGGTTATCTCGCCCGATTTATCGGTGGGCTTATCTACAGCCACGGAGGTGATAAGCATGGACGCAAACCTTATTACATGAACTCAATGATTCTGATGTCATTGAGTACCCTGGGTATTGCTCTGATTCCCGGGCACGACACCATTGGCTACATAGCTCCGTTACTGCTGCTTTTCTTCCGGCTTCTTCAGGGAGCCTCTCTTGGTGGAGAAGTACCTGGTTCCGTTGTCTATGCATCGGAGTATTCAAGGGAAAACAAAAGAGGACTGGTAACCGGGCTGATTGTCAGTGGCCTGACTTTCGGGAATATACTGGCCAGTGGTGCAGTCTGGTTCATTCATACCTGGTTTGGGGAACAGGCGGTGAACGCATGGGCATGGCGCATCCCTTTTGCCTTAGGGTCAGTCATTGGGTTGATCAGCCTCTGGCTTAGGCATTCTCTGGCGGAAACGCCGGTTTTCGAATCTTCTGACCATTCCAGACGTGAAACCATTCCTGTTATATCCCTGTTAAAAAACTATAGAAGCCAACTGCTAAGGGGAGTTAGCCTTGCCGCAGCACCAGCAGTCACAATATCTGTCCTTTTTTTCATGCCCAGATTTCAACAGGAGTACATTCATCAACCACCATCCCGGTTTATGGGAAGTTTTGTGTTCTTCACCATACTGGCCTCTCTGAGTTTTATTTTTGCTGTCTTGTCAGACCGTATTGGCAGACTGCCCCTGATCCGGTACGGCTCCATCATGATCATTGCCACAGTGCCTGCTTCGATCTTCTTTTTACTGCACGGTATTCTCAACCCAGTGATGGCCATGCTTCCTTTACTGATAGCACAGGGCATGATTAATGGGGTCTATGAAGCCTCTATGGTAGAGCTGTTTCCTACCGGAGCACGCTATAGCGGGGTGGCATTCTGCCATAATCTGGCATTCTGTATTTTCGGAGGAGCCACTCCCATGTTGCTGGAGTGGCTATGCAACCACGGCTGGCTATTATCACCAGGGCTTTGGCCGGCCATGGTCAGCTTTGTCCTGATGGGTCTTTCACTTCATTGGAAAGATCGTTACCAGGACAAACTTACAGAGATTTAGGGCATCAGTGTGAGGGTATACTTTGCATCTCCCGGCAAGAACGGACTGGCTTTCCCTTCCACCCAGTCCATATAACCTGCCGTAAAGAAAGGAGAGAGAGGATGACCACTCTGACCACCCGGCATATGAAAGATTGCTTCATCTTCACGCCCGGGAGAAACCACCATCCGTTCAGACACGCCTTGATCTGAACGCTGAGCCTTGGGCATCCAGATATCGCCTGAGAGAGGTACGGCGGGCATATCCAGCAAGTTGCCAAAAACAGGAATGGCACCACTCAATGGGTGACGAATGTCAGCCGTATTTCTTTGTCCCCAGGTGGCAGTGGCCAGCTGATCTACTCCTCCCAGTTCACTCACTACCTGATCCACGGTTTCGACCAGCAACTCATCCCAATGTTCGTACTGAGGACTCAGCCAGTTCATTGGGCGCTCTTCCAGAAGACGCCATATCATTTCGCTTTCATGATTCAGCTTCTGCATAAAGCCATCTTCAACATCGTCTCTGGCTTCAGGAGAAAGGGAAAGAAAGTAGCGTCCCAGTGAAGACATGATCTTTAGCTTAAGAGCATCTTTATACTCACGAACCAGACGATAACCCACGTCATCAGTCGCAGCCTTTCCAGACCAGTTTTTCACATAATGATGAAACTGCTGACGCGAAAGGCTGCCGTCTATCACCTCTTCAGTGAGTGTATTCAGAATCAAACGACGCCAGTTATCCATATAAATAGCGCGGTGATCCAAAGCAATTTCTAACATAGCCTGTTCATCAGCACGTTCAAGCGTCATTAACGCATCGCGGATCTGAATCTGACGAGGTCCGAGTGCATAGCCTCCATTTCCCATCTTTTTGTAGTCATCCCCACTTACGATACGGGCATTGGCGGTCCAGACTCTTTTATCCACAGGGTTATGAACCCGGGGATAATGTACATCAGGAAGCCAGCCATCCCAGTTATCATCAGCCTGCTGCCAAGGCAGTGGATAAGTGGAATCGATACCTGAGCGGTTTGGAATCTGCCCGGCAACGGTCCAGCCAATATTTCCTTCCCGATCACCTGTCGTAAAGTTCTGCGGTGGAATTCCACTACGGTTGGCAATGGCCATTCCCTGTTCTACATTGCGGGCAACTTCCAGGTACACCAGATTAACGTTGGTCGCCTCCGGCCGGTGCGCAGTCCAACGCAGGGCATATTGGGTATCATCGTAGGCCGAATCAACAACGGGCCCCCAGTGAGTTCCTGAATACTCAACGCTGACCGGTTCCTGACCTTTGATATTGATGGTTTCAGTCCAGCGCTCAAGAGGTCTCAGGCCATCATTGGTCATGTACTGGTCATCATTTATATCCAGTTCCACCAGATCCACCCAGTCACCAGCGGTATTTGTAAAACCCCAGGCAATATGTGTATTACTGCCAACTACAATGAATGGGGTTCCCGGTAATGTAACTCCGGTAATACTGACTTTTTCCTGTGGCTTGTCTGGGTGTGGATAACTCAAAGACGCTCGATACCAGATTGTGGGCACCCGATGGCTCAAATGCATATCATCTTGAATAATAGCCCCACCATGCTCCGTTAACTCCCCAGATACCGCCCAGTTGTTACTTCCAATAAGGCTGTCTTCCAGAGTTGTTCCACCCAGATTGGCATAGAGCCCAGTATCTTTGCTGCGTAGATCCACCAGCTCTGACCCAGGGGTTGGCACATCAGGTAACTCCCCTGGCTGCATTGGTGAATCCCAGCGTGTTTTCAATGGGGAAAGAAAATCGATAACAGCAGGCACCGTCACCCGGCTGAGGAAACCTTTCAGGTTATCCAGTTTGACTTCATCATCATTCAGATCCATATACATGCTGAAGATCGACAGATAGGAATCCTCATTTCTCCACGGCAGGGGCTCTACTCCAAGGAGCAGGTATTCAAAAGGCTTCTGCCCAAGATCTTCCAGCCCTTGGTTCACACCATCCGTATAGGCATTCAGAAGAGCCTGATGCTCAGCGGTCATAATCTTAACCGCCTGCTGAGCTACCTGACGGAAACGATGTTTTCTCTGACGCTTATCATGATCAAGCGCCAGTTCACCCACCAGTTCAGACAGTTCACCCGCCGAGTTGCGACGATTCAAATCCATCTGAAAAAATCGCTCCTGGGCATGAAGATATCCGGTAGCAAAGGCCACATCCTTACGGTCACTGCCGGATATCAAGGGAATTCCCTGGGCATCCCGTTCAATGGTAACCGAAGCACTCAATGAAGGAGCCTTCACTTCACCTTCCAGGACGGGAAGACTCTGACGAAGAAGAACAAAAGCGGTAAGAATGATAAGCAGAGATATTGATACAAGGAGAAAAAAACCTCTCCTTAACCAGATCAGCATTGATGCTACTCCATTATTCTTATTATATGAGGCAGTGAAAATAACACAGTTTTACAAAGCTGCCCATTGCATCGTAAAACCAGTACTGAAAATACTCTGGTCATATTCTGGTGCTCTAATTTTCAGTCTTCATCAAAATAGCATCATACTCTTTCAAAAATTATCACTTTGTCCAAAGCTGAAAATCCCGATAGAATACTGCCCATTTTGAATGGCGCTAACGTATGAATCACTAAATGTTACGCCTGAGTTCCCTCACCTCAGCTAAAAAGGACTTGCCATGCAAACCAGCAATCGCGGCCTGAACATTCTGTTTTTATTATCGATATTTCATATCGTTACCATTACTGCCAGTAACTACCTGGTACAAATACCTTTCCAGTTCTTTGGTATGCATACCACTTGGGGAGCATTCACTTTTCCGTTTATTTTCCTGGCCACAGACCTAACCGTAAGGGTCTATGGATCTGAGCAGGCCCGGAAAATTATCTTCTCTGCCATGTTCCCGGCACTACTGATCTCCTATCTCGTGTCAGTACTGTTCGTAGATGGAACTTTTCAAGGATTAGAGAGCCTTGCCAGCTTTAATGTCTTTGTGGCCAGAATTGCCGTTGCCAGCTTTGCTGCATACCTGATTGGCCAGATCATGGATATCACCGTTTTCAACCGCTTGCGTCAAAATGCAATGTGGTGGGTAGCACCAGCCTGTTCGACCATTGTCGGTAACCTGATTGATACCCTGAGCTTCTTTAGCCTTGCCTTTGCGGGTTCATCAGACCCGTTCATGGCGGCACACTGGATGGAAATTGCCCTAGTGGATTATGGCTACAAGCTAGCCATCAGCATGCTGTTCTTCCTCCCTATGTATGGTGTATTGCTGAATTTCCTGGTGAACAAGTTGAATGTGCCCATTCAAATGAATTCTCAACAAACGGCATGAAGACCTGCGCATAAAGAAAAGCCCCGTTAAACGGGGCTTTTCTTTATCAGCTGGCCGTAAAGTATGTTCGGTCTTCGGCGGTCGCTGCCTCATAACACTCTCCTCTGACCTGGTATAATTCCTCAGAGAAGTTGCTGCTCAGCTCGATAAAGCCATCCCGGCAATAGCCCGTCATCGCAACCTTATTATCGAGCATGGTATAAATCAGATGATTAATGTGATTCCACGGTGCCTTCCAGCCCTTTTCCTCCAATTGATATGCGTTGGTGAGCTTCGGCGAGGGATAAACGATATAGTCGAATAACTTTGTACCATCTTCAGTAATACGGGTAGTGAACGTTGCAGACTCTTCTGCAGAGCTACCACCGAAACTGGCGCAGCCACCCAGTAAAGTAGCTAATGTAATCAACGCAAAGCATTTCTGTATTACCATTTCATCCATCCCTGACTGTACAGTCTGTTATTCTTAATTCTGGATATACTGACTTATGTACTACTTTAGTGGACTAGCATTTGGAGCAATATAACAATCCGTTCACTCCAAAGTATCCCAAAACAATGACACAATTGTCTTAAATTGTAATTTCCATTTTCTCAGCCCCCTCCATAAATCGTATGGCAGGATAGGCTGATTAGCTGAGTCTAATAAATCAATGATTATCTCAGTATTAGCAACCCGCCTGACCCAAGGCACCGACCTGAAAATAGCAGTACAGGAACTCGTTAATAAGCACCGAGTTTCCGCAGGCTCACTGGTTTCCTGTGTTGGCTGTCTGTCCAAAATAAATCTGCGCCTTGCAGGTGCTGAAACGACGTTAGTTACTGAGGGCTCTTTTGAAATCGTCTCTATCATGGGAACGCTGACACCAAGTCATCAGCATATCCACATTGCTGTGGCTGATAGAAAAGGGCATGTTATGGGTGGACACCTGTTAGAAGGAAATATCGTTGATAGCACCGCAGAGGTGATTATTCACAGTTATCCACAGCTGAACTTCTCAAGGACTTTTGATTCATCCACAGGCTACACCGAAATGGTCATTGATAAGTGCTAGTTTTTGATCAGACGTATCATCTGAAGGCTTTCAAACATTTTCTTTTTATCGTTTTCGGACAAGTGGGTTGTATTAACCGTCCTGACAAAGTCTTTCTGCATTTTATTATCAAATGTCCCCCCATCCTTAAGGTATTCACTGATTTGTATCACGATCTGATCACCGAGCTCCAAAAGCTTGGGTCTGACCTCAGATGCCAGGTCACGGTACTTTTTATTTTCAGGACTGGCAGACAACCACTCCGCCATATATCGGTACTGAATAGCCTTGGCCGCATCCATCTGAGCCTGAAAGAAATCAGCGATGGAATCTGGTTGTAAACCTACCTGCTGAGCATCAACCAATGCCTTCTCAAGCACCTGTTGCTCTCTGATCAGATCTTCAACAGCACTATGATTCCTGGCCTTAAATAAGGCCACATCCTGCATATAAGTAAGCCGCTGGTTGATTAACTCAAAGATTCCATTCGACATTGTATCTGCAACCGTCAAGGTAGAGAGTGTCAAACAGAGCAATCCAGTTACAACAAGCTTCATGGTTTCCTCAATAATTCTCTGAGCTTAGAACCAGTTTCATTCCATTGATTCCGCCGTGACACCCTGATTATATTTTGTCCAACAACTATTAGAGTATCTGCCAGAATCACCAGCACTGAAGTAAAGCTAAGCCTGTCTTGAAAATGCCAAAAAATAGAAATAGTTCAGTACCGGTAATTACAAGTTGAAAGAGTTTAGCAGCTACAGGAACAGTGAATGGATTTTCTGATTAGAGGAAGAGCCAAGAGAGCCAAGCAGAAAGGCACCTGCTGAAAGTGTATTTAGCTAACCTGTCTGAAGTGGATTTATTTTTTACCACCCACAGCAAAAACCCCGACAGATTGCTCTATCGGGGTTCTCTAATTGGTGCCTGGCGATGACCTACTCTCACATGGGGAAGCCCCACACTACCATCGGCGATCGGTCATTTCACTACTGAGTTCGGGATGGGATCAGGTGGTTCTAACCTTCTATGGTCGCCAGGCTTAACTGGTTGAACTCAAAGCCTTCAGGCTCTCAGTTCTGGAATCCGACCTCCATGGATGGAGGAAGTGCTGAACAACGTCTGGAACGTTGTCAGTGCTCTTTAAGCTGTTTTCTTGCTAAACACTCTATTTGCGTATGGCTGTGTATTTCTACACGCTAAATCGCTTTGGCGTTATATGGTCAAGCCGCACGAGTCATTAGTATTGGTTAGCTCAACGCCTCACAGCGCTTACACACCCAACCTATCAACGTCATAGTCTTTAACGGCTCTTCAGGGGTATCTA
>NZ_LUKQ02000001.1 GCF_001647025.1 Endozoicomonas atrinae | reverse complement strand
CATGTTGTAACTGGTATCCCGCATCGGTCTCATAACGAACCGTTGCCAGGCTTGGGCGCAGCGCCCGTTTGGGATGAATGTATTCACGGAGAAGGGATATCTTGCCGGTGTAGCCCATGGATGTAATCCGGTCGAAAATGACCATGGCATTCCAGATGTTGTTGGCCAACATCTCGTCCACCGTGGACTTGAAAGGGTCGAGCTTGCGGGGTTTATGAACCGTTCGCTTGCTCAGCGAAGGCGGATGTTTTCGTTTGAGTTGGCGCTGAACGGTTTTGACAGAGCAGTTCATCTTGTCAGCAATGTCAACCAGGAAGCAGCCCTCTTGTCGAAGCTGATGGATCATATAGAAGTCCTCTCGATTGGTCATGGCGCTGCTCCCTGCTTGATACCAACAGGAAAACAATCGGCCAGAAAAGGGTTAATCGGGAGGTCAAATTAAACTGGTGTTTTGAAGACTTATTACATCGGTGATGACACTGGTTCGTGAATTATCCATGGAGTCTTATACGGATGTGCTGGCAAAAATGATAATACGGGCTCCAGAAGGACTGCTGTTTCATCGTTTGACAGGTTCTGGAGAAAGGCAATATCTGCTTTCACCGCAGTGGACAATGCATAAGTGGGATATTCTTGGCCTGCTCTATAGAAAGTTGGAAGCCAACTGAAAATAGTGACGATTTCTATGTTCCAAAAGATAGGCTGCTTGAAAAAGCAGTCTATTGTCTGATGTTTTTATTTTTCAGAGTTTAATGCATTCAGGTTTAAAGCAGCTTTTTATCACAGAAAATAAGATAGAACTGTTCTGTTTTAAGTAGGAATTTCGATTTCTACTTAATGTGGTATATCAAACTCATCAACTCCTTTTAAATAATCTCATATTACCCAGACCGATTACGTTTATTACCGCTGGATACATGCTTGTGTAATGGCATAATCACGGCAATTCAGGTCATTTTAACTGGTAATAAATCAGATCGAAAACTAATAAAAGTCAGATTTTGCGTAGTTAATAACCGAACTAAGCCGTGAGTCTATTGCAAAGAGTTGATTATTTCTCTTGGGGAGGAGTTGTGCTCCGGGATTTTGATACAAAGATCTACCATCGTTTATTGACCATCCCTGGGGGAAAGCCTGTCAGATATGCTGCAGGGCAGGTTATCTGTTTTCAGGGTGGAGAAGCCAATGCACTTGTAGTTGTTTCCGGGGCTGATATAAAAGTGCAGTATGTCTCTGCCTCGGGAAGAAAGTATACTCTGGGGCAGGAAGAGAATTACTTTGGTGTTCTGGGTGAGATGGAGTTGTTCAGTGGCTCGGGAACTCACATGTTGAGTGTCACTGCCGTAAACCCGGTTGTTGGTTATCAGCTAACCAGAGAGAAGATACTGGGGGCTTTGACCAAAATGCCTGATCTCGCCCTGGATTTTCTGGCCCTGATGTCAAACCGTTATCATACGACGGTAACCAGAGCGATGGAGAATATTCTTTATGGTCTTCGATTTAATGCGCTCAAGAGGCTTGTTGACCTTTCTGAAGCGGCTGGTCACGAGCAGTTCCTGATCGCCCAGGATATTGAAGCTGAAAGTCTGGGTACGTCATCCCGTGCTTACCGGAGGATTCTGAAGAGCTTGATTGATGAGGAGCTCCTGGAAAAGGAAGGAAATGCTTTCAGGTTTATTAACCTTGATCGGGTTTTTTCAGAAATACAGATATAAGTCAAAAAATGCTCAACTTTTAACAAAAACGCTCTTCATGCGGACAATTGTCCTTTTTTGTTGTGCCTCTATTGAATCAAGATAGGGGCAATTAAGGCCAGCCTTATTTCTTGCGCTGTTTTCATTGAAAACTGTTAAACCGTTTTTCTTGTTTGTTGTTAGGGGGCACTCATGGGAATGTTCATGAGCCTGTTTGGTATGGCAATGCTGATTGGAATTGCTGTACTTTTTTCGGAAAACCGAAAGGCGATAAATGTACGAACTGTAATAGGTGCATTACTTATTCAGGTCGCCTTTGGTGCATTTGTTATGTATGTCCCAGCAGGTCAAACTGTTTTGCAGATTGCATCGAATGGTGTGCAAAGCGTTATCAATTTTGCCAATGATGGCCTCGCTTTTGTATTTGGTGATCTCGCCCGGTTTGAGGTTGGTTTTGTTTTTGTCATTAATGTTCTGTTTGTCGTGGTATTTATCAGTGCATTAATTTCGGTTCTCTATTATTTAAATATTATGCAGGTAGTCATTAATGTGATTGGTGGCGCACTGCATAAACTACTTGGCACCAGTCGTGCTGAATCACTCTCTGCTACAGCCAATATATTTGTGGGTCCAATTGAAGCGCCTTCCATGGTCAGGCCATTTGTTCAGGGAATGACGCGCTCCGAAATTTTTGCGGTGATGACCGGTGGCCTGGCCTCTGTTGCTGGAGGCACTATGATCGGTTACATCAACCTCGGTATTGATATCAAATACATTCTGACCGCCTGCTTTATGACGGCGCCAGCAGGCTTGCTGTTTGCCAAATTGATTTGTCCTGAAACGTCGACACCGGCCAATAATGTCAATGATGTTATTGATCAGTCAGACGAGAAACCGGAATCCATTCTGGATGCGATCACTCAAGGTTCCATGGTTGGCTTACAACAGGTGGCTTGTGTAACCGCACTGCTGATCTCTTTTGTCGCCATGATCGCCCTTGTTAACGGCATTGTCGGTGGGCTTGGAGGCTTGATTGGTTTTGACGGTCTTACTGTTCAGAGCATTCTTGGTTACCTTCTGGCACCACTGGCCTTTGTGATGGGGGTGCCCTGGAGTGAAGCGACACAGGCAGCTTCTTTTATTGGTCAGAAAATCGTTATCAATGAGTTCGTGGCCTACATCGACTACGTGAAAGTTGCCGCTGAACTTTCCCCAAAAACTCAGGCAATTGTGACATTTGCGCTCTGTGGCTTTGCCAATATCGGCTCTGTAGCCATGGTGGTTGGTGGCCTTGGGGGCCTTGTGCCCGGGCGTAGAAAGGAAATGAATACGCTGGCCATGAAAACGCTTCTGGCCTCGGTTCTAGCCAACTTGATGAGTGGAACCATAGCCGGTTTGCTGGTTGGGCTTGGAAGCTAAATCTTCAAGCCTGTCACCCTTTGTCGTTTATCGTAAGGAGTTGGCAGGCTTTGATCAAATAACTCTTCAGAAAGACGTATTGTTGGAGTTCAAGTCAGTGAGTACTGCACATATAAATGCGAAGCCAGGCGATTTTGCTGAAACGATTCTGATGCCAGGTGATCCGCTTCGAGCCAAGTTCATCGCTGAGAACTATCTGGATGATGCAAGGGAAGTGACTAACGTCAGAGGAATGCTGGGCTTTACCGGAACCTATAAAGGTAAGCCAGTATCCGTAATGGGGCATGGTATGGGAATACCTTCCGCGTCCATTTATTTTCATGAGTTGATTACGGTCTACGCAGTTAAGAACCTGATTCGTATTGGTAGCTGTGGCGCTATTCACGACGATGTAAAACTGATGGATCTGGTGATTGGTATGGGGGCCAGTACGGACTCTAAAGTGAACCGAATCCGTTTGAGAGATCATGATTTTGCTGCACTGGCTGATTTCTCTCTCCTACGGACTGCTGTTGAGCAGGCAGAAAAGAAAGGTCTTTCAGTCAAGGTGGGTAACCTGTTCTCTTCTGATCTGTTCTATCGCCCTGATGAAGATCTGTACCCATTGATGGCCAGTCATGGCATTCTTGGAGTAGAGATGGAGGCGGCTGCACTTTATGGTGTTGCTGCGGCACTCGGAGCCAAGGCACTGACCATTTGTACTGTTACTGACCATATTCTCCGTCATGAAGCGCTTGGAGCAGATGAACGCCGCACGACATTGGATGATATGATTACCCTGGCACTGGATACCGTTGACCAGATGGATGCCAGAGGCTGATATCAGCGTAGCAGCAGGCTTTACTATTGATTAATTGAATGAGCGTGGTTTCTTGTTAAATCACGCTCATTTTTTATAAAAGCTTCCTTTGAATCCAGTGAGTCCATAGGCTTTGTTATGAATCACGATGATATTATTTTCGGCATTCTGGGCAACGCTTTCCATTGCCCGGTGCCCGGAGAGTTTGAATTTCTTGAAAATGCCCTGATTACAGTGAATGCAGAAGGTGAAATTCTCGGGGTTGCAAAACCTTCAGAGTATAGCAATAGCCCAATTGTTGAGTTTCTGGAAAATCAGGGACGTTTACAGCGGTTGACTGACAAACAATACCTGATTCCAGGTTTGGTTGACCTCCACTGTCATGCACCACAGTGGCCTCAAATGGGTAAAGGGCTGGATTTGCCACTGTATGACTGGCTTGAAAACTATACATTTCCACTTGAGGCTCGGTACCAGGACCTGGATTTTGCCCGGCATGTCTATAGAGACCTGGTACAGTCAACATTAAGCAGTGGGACAACCAGCGCGGTTTACTTCTCCAGCATCCATCTTGAGCCATCCAAAGTGCTTGCAGATATTTGCCTGGAGAAGGGACAGCGGGCTTTTATAGGTAAAGTCTGCATGGATAACTCCGAGCAGTGTCCTGATTATTATCGACAGAGTGCTGAGAAGAGTCTTTATGAAACGGAAGCGTTTCATCAGTATGTCTTCGGTATGCTTGGCAATCATGGTTTGGTTTCACCAGTTGTCACACCACGGTTTATACCAAGTTGCACAGAAGGGCTTCTGAAGGAACTCGGGCAGTTTGCTACAGATAATGACTGTTATGTTCAGACTCATTGTTCTGAAAGTGACTGGGCAAGAGAGTACAGCTGTCAGAAGTATGGTGAAACCGATATCAGTATCTATGAGAGAACAGGGTTGTTAGGCAGAAAGACAATTCTGGCACATTCCATATTCCTGACTGAGAGAGATACTCTGAGAATTCAGGAATATGGTGCAAGTATTGCCCATTGCCCTCTTTCTAACATGTATTTTGCCAATGCAGCTATGGGAACCAGAGAGATTCTCGACAAGGGACTGCATTGTGGTCTGGGCAGCGATGTCGCTGCCAGTGTTAGCCCTTCCATGCTGCGTTCATGTTTTGATGCTGTCAGTCATTCCAGAGTTCGGGAGGAAGGTACTTCAGCCAGGCTGACATCTGAAGTAAGGGGGGAGCCCGGTACAAGAATATCATTTCTTGACGCTTTCTGGATGGCCACTGCAGGCGGAGGGAAAGCACTGGATAAATCCACTGGGTTGTTTCAAAAGGGCTTTTGTTTCGATGCTGTTTTAGTGGATACAAATATTCAAGATTGTGACTTGAAAATCTGGAAAACCCTGGATGAGCCTTCAGATATCCTGGAAAAGATTATCGCAACAGCTCATAGGCAGAATATAACGAGAGTGTGGGTGCAGGGTAAGGAAGTCATCAGCAAGACAATGTGATTTTGAGTGCAGTGGCTACAACGATTTTAAGACGGTAGTCACTGTTAAACTATTTATTCGGGACTGATAATAATTATTGTTTTTTTAAAGGTGTTAAATATTTAATTTGATTGGATTGTTTAATTTCTATTGATATGAAATCATATTGATATCTTTAATAAGAAATAAGAATAATAAAATCGCCTGAGTTTTGAAGGAAAAGTTATATTTGATATTATAATTCAGTCCCAAAGATGTTTGGGGCTTTCATCTTTATTTCCCTTTTACAAAATCAAGCCTGCTAAATGGATTAGATAAACTAAAACTTCAGCTTGGTTGGATAATTCTCGGTGTATTAAGTCATATCTATGGGTTCTATGTAAATCAATAAAGCCCATGGTACTTTTGCCGATGTTTTACCTGATAGCTGACTATCAGGATAATGATATGCATATAGACTTGGGTAATGGTTACTGCCTCAGAAGGTTTCTCTATGGTGATGCGATCTCTCTGGCCAAGCATGGTAATAACTTCAAGATAGCCAGAAACCTTCGGGATACTTTCCCACACCCCTATACCATAGAGCATGCCAGAGCCTGGGTTCAGCATGTAAAGGAACATGAGACCAGAACTCGCTTTGCTATTGACTATGGCGGTGAAGCTATTGGTGAGATCGGGTTTGTAGTTCAACTGGATGTTCATCGTTTTGGTGCAGAGATTGGCTTTTGGGTCTCGGAAGATCACTGGGGTAAAGGTATTATGACCGCAGCGCTCTCTTATGTCTGCCAGTATGCATTTGATGAGATGGGGCTGGTTCGTATTTTCGCTGATGTACAGGCACGAAATGATGGCTCCCGTCGTGTGCTGGAGAAATGCGGTTTTGAACTTGAAGGTGTGATGAAAAAGCATGTCTATAAAGAAGAGCAGTTTGTTGACCAACTGGTTTTTGCATTAGTGCGCTAATTATAATTTTCTCCTCTTCTCTCATTTAGTAACATTACTTCTACCCCTTTTTAAAGGGGGAAGTAATGTTGTAGCTAAAGGCAAGAGAGAAAATAATGAGAATTGGTTTGATTGGCCTTGGAGATATTGCTCAGAAAGCATACCTGCCGACTCTTTCTGAGTACCCATCCATTACGCTGGTTTTGTGCACTCGAAACAGTCAATTACTCAATGAGCTTGCTAGGAAGTATCGGGTAAACGACTTTTGCAGTGATTATAAACAGATGATTCAATTTGATCTTGATGCTGTCATGATCCACAGCGCAACATCATCTCATGTGGAAATAGCGACTTACTTTCTTAAGAATAGAATCCCTGTTTTTGTGGATAAGCCTTTATCAACTGACTATAGTGCCTGCGAGAAACTTTATGATCTGGCCGAACGAATTAGTCAGCCGCTTTTTATTGGCTTTAACCGACGCTACCTACCCATTCTACGTGAGCCGCTGTCCCAAGAGTCAGAAGTATCTCCACTGCTTTCTATCCGATGGGAGAAAAACCGACATAATCTGCCCGATTTTGCTCGTACCTTTGTCTTTGATGACTTTATCCACCCTCTGGATAGTGTCAATAGGTCTGCAGATGTTAATACTGGAGATCTTCTGATTTCAGAGCAAATGTCGGGCTCTGTAGTTAACCGAATTGATGTTCAGTGGCAGTCTGGAAGTACGTTTATATAGACTTCCATGAACCGGTTGAATGGCATTACCAATGAACGAGTTAGTTTGAACTATGAAAACCGCTCATACCTGTTTGATAGTTTTCAAGCCGGAGTGCTTCAGGAAAATAATCAGGAACAGATAATTCGTCTTTCGGATTGGACTCCTATGCTTGTAACCAAAGGGTTTTATGGAATGATTGAGCATTGGTTGGACGTCGTTTCGAAAGGGAAGTTAGCCGAAGATGTGATTGCCAGAAATCTCAGCTCTCATCTGCTGGCTGAAACGATCTGCCAGCAGGTTGAGAAGCGCATCCGTTAAATAGATGCTTTCTTTTTACAGAGATATACGGCCCAGTGGTTGAACGGTAATCTCTTCCGTTAACTCCTGGTGTGAAAGCACTGCCAGATCATAGACTTCAAGCTCCAGAAGTTTTCGGACATAGCGGCGTATATCCATTGAAGTGATCAGGACAGGCTTATGCTCAAGATGGCCAATTTTGCCGACAGAGTGCTTAACGTTTTCTACAAACTGAGCAGAAGTCGATGGATCAAGTGCAAGGTAGCTGCCAGCTGAAGTCTGACGGATACCTGAGCGGATGGTATCTTCGACATCCTGATCAAGTAGGTATACTGGCAGCATGTTCTTGCCGTTTGAGTACTTGTAACTGATGTAACGCTTTAATGATGAGCGTACATACTCGGTTAACTGAACAACCTCTTTCTCCTTATGTCCCCAGACAACCAGGGACTGCAGAATAGAGCGGAGGTTCCTGATTGATATATCCTCAGATACCAGGCGCTGGAATATCTCGGTGATCTTGTTAACGGGTAACAATCTTTGGACTTCCTTAATCAGTTCACCAAAACTGCTTTCCATTTTTTCCAGAAGGTAGCGTGTTTCCTGAATGCCAACAAAATCTTCTGCATATTTCTTCAGAACATGTGCCAGGTGGTAAGTCAGAATTTTTGGAGAATCCATAAAGTTGACATTGTTACGCTCAAGTTTGTCTTGCTGGCTTTCATTGACCCAGAGAGAGTCGAGACTGGGTAGAAATGCATCGCCAACTTCATAAGGTATCTTCAGCATGTCCAGGTGCTCATTACTCTCCCTGACGAAGAGTGAGCCTGGTTTGAAATAGCCAGATGCGACCGGAACCTCCTGTAGCAGTATGCTGTAGCTGTTCTCATCCATGGAGTCATTAAATCGCAGGTGTATACCGGGAAAAGGTACCCCAAGATCCATGTAAAGTGATTTCCGGACTTTAAGCAGCTCTTCATTCAAGGAGGATGTGTTCAGGCTTTTCTGTACAGAGGTAGGGACGTCAATAATCAATGGCAGAGTTTGTGTAAACTCTTCCTGCTGGTCCAATCTGGATTTGGCCTCGCTGGGCGTTTCTGTCGCTGCGGCCATGGCAGGAATACCTCCATCTTCCTCCGCTGTACGGGCTTTTTCCGCTTTCTTCATTAGAAAATAGCCACCACCACCAATGGCTGCTGCGAGACTCATAAAGGTTAGTGTTGGAAAACCGGGAATCAGGGCAAAGCCAAGTAACAGTGCGCCACCAACCATCAGGGCTTTTGGTTTATCAGTAAGTTGGGTGCCTATTTCATTACCCAGGTCTTTGGCATCCTCATTGGATACCCGGGTAACGATAATACCAGCCGTAATGGAAATCAGCAGAGCCGGAATTTGGGAGATAAGGCCGTCACCAATGGTCAAAATAGCGTAGAGTTGCAGTGCTTCTCCACCGGTCATACCTTCGCTGGTTCCGATAGCTACTCCAGCGGTTATGTTAACAAAGATGATAATCAAACCGGCAATAGCATCACCTTTTACGAACTTCATGGCTCCATCCATCGAGCCAAACAGCTGACTTTCTTTGGTGACCAGCTCTCGACGGCGTTGGGCCTCTTCCATTTCGATGGCCCCGGCACGAAGGTCAGCATCAATACTCATCTGCTTGCCAGGCATACCGTCCAGAGAGAAACGGGCACTGACTTCTGCTACACGCTCAGAACCTTTGGTGATGACCAGAAATTGCACAATGGTGATGATAAGGAAGATAACCACACCCACAGCCAGGCTTCCACCGACTACAAAATTACCAAATGTATAAACAATCTCACCGGCGTCAGCCTGCAGAAGAATCAGACGAGTGGTAGTGATGGACAATGCCAGTCGGAAGAGGGTCGTTATGAGAAGTACTCCTGGAAAAGATGAGAATTCCAGAGGTGACTTCAGATAGATGGATGTCATCAATAGTAAAGTAGATATCCCCATATTCAGAGCAATGAGGAAGTCTACCAAGGGGGTGGGCATGGGCAGAATAATTAGCCCAATGACGGAAACCAAAAGACCTGCCAATACCAGGTCGTTTTTCCCCCCCATGTTAAGTCCGGGTAACAATTGTGACATAAGAACCTGCCGTCTTTATGGGGGGGCAGGCTAATGTCTTGAAGATCAGCGGCTCAGTGCAGCTTTTCTCTTCTTGAGCAGGGCTCGCCCCTTGATCCATTTAATAGCCCGGACATCACTGCCAGGCCTTGCGTATTTTAGGAAATTATCGGCTGCGCGAATGGATTCTTCAGGTCGTTCTGCCTGTAAGTAGGCATAGCTGAGCATACGATAAATATCGGGGTTTTTCTTGTCTATTGACATCAGTGCTTCTAATAGAGCGATGGATTTTCTGGGCTGAAGGTATTCAAGATAATACGAAGCCTGTGACAGCATCCAGGTTTTTAATGACTTATCCATTTCAATAATCCTTTAGCTGGCAATCAGTACATTGCGACACATCATTAAATATTCACTGTCTTCTTTGGCTTTCTCTATTACTGACAGTGCTTCTTTCATTATTTTGGCATTAGGGCTGTTTTCAGACTGTTGTTTTAAAAAGTCGGAAAGAGAGTCGATTGCATCCTGTGTGAAACGATAATGTTCCTCGGGACTTGAATAAATATTCTGGCCAGAAATATTGGTGGCAAACTTAAGCTCACGGTTCTCAAAATTACGGCTCATATCCAGTGCCTTCCAGGTGTAATCAACAACTTTGTCACCGGAGGGTTTGAAATTTGATTTTGATTTTGGAAAGTCAGAGTGAACTAATGCACTGTCGATCCTTGAAATACCGGAAATACCACTACCGAAAGAAACTGATGCTGCCATGATAATGCCCGCCTGATAATTTAATCCTTTCGTTCTATCGGCTGGCATATAGAGTGATTAACGGAATTTCCTCATGTTAATTATTTTTTTGACGAAATACTGGTGAATCCAGTTTGTTTTCCGATAAACTGGTATGTAACGAACTTTTATTGACACTCTCGAAATTACAAGGCATCTATTCATTAAGGGCTGTTGAATAAGCTGGAGCAGACATGAGCATGGAGGCACGCGTCTGATGGGCTTTATAAGAAATACCCTGATAATCCTGTCCCTTTTACTGGCGGTTACCTTTCAGGCGCTGGCAAACTGGTCATCTGAAGAGCCGCAAACCAGAAAGCATGTAGTGCGTCCTAATGAAAGTCTGGAAGTTATTGCTGGCAGTTACGGGTTTGAGGTAAATGAGCTTGCCCGCTATAACAAGCTGGATACTGCTCAGGAATTACGGGTAGGACAGGTTATCTATTTTCCATCCGACATCGTGCCGGATCAGCCCGACCTTCCTTCAGTTGATCAGGGGAGGGCTCTGGATGCCAGAGTATTTCCCAATTCAGTTGGGGACTCTGTTGATCAAGGCAGGCCATTAGATGTCAGAGAGTTTACCAATGCAACTGGACCCTCTTCTGATCATGGGGCTCCGCTGGATGCCAGAAACTTTTCCAATATAATTAGCGCCCCTGTTGATCATAGGAGGCGACTGGATGCCAGAGCGTTTCCCCAGCCAGATAATTCATCTGTAGATGCAGAAAGAGCACGACTAATGCCATTTCTGAATGATGAGCAGCTGTCCGGGAAAGAGGCTGATATCTCCCAGTATGGCAATCAGACTCATTATGCAGCAACATCTGATTTTGATTATAACTATGCTCAGAAAGATGACCGTCAAAATGTAAATGAAAGGCCCCAGTACTCTTCAAAAAACCTCTATATGATTCGACCAAACTCGCCATCAGGAAACAGAATGGTTATTTCTGCAGAGGAGGCTATCCGGGATGCGATTGACGATTTTGAAGGTACTATTGGTGATGATGAATCACCTGCCCTGGCCGCATTCGGTGTTCGCCCGTATGCCTATTTTGGGAATGGGGACAGCTTGAAGGAAGTTTTGCAGAATTTTGCGGCGAGCTATTATATGCCAGCCATCATAGCGGATACGGTCGTTGGGGAAGTTAATGGCAAGATTGGCCCTATGACCCCTGTTGATTTTTTGGATCATCTGGCCAATATCTATGGCTTTATCTGGTATTTTGATGGGCATACCCTGTTTGTTTATGACGGAAGCGCCTCCAGCCAGCAGATTATCAGCTTAAACTATTTACCGATAAAACAGCTCAAGAAAACCCTGAAAAAGATTGGTATCTGGGATGGTCGCTTTTTCTGGAAAGAGCAGCCTAAAGAAGGTCTGGTCTTTATTTCCGGGCCTCCCCGTTATATTGAACTGGTTTCTCAGACAGCATTGATACTTGATGCGAAAGAAGGAGAGCGTCAGAAAAGTAAATTGACGGTTCGCACTTTTCCGCTCAAATATGCCTGGGCAACTGATAAGTCATTTACTTTCAGAGGTCAGCAACTGACCGTTCCGGGAGTAGCCACTATTTTGACGAGGATTATTAAGGGTGGTGGTGTCGCTCAGGTTACCAAGCAGGGATTGCCGAACACATCAGTGACTCCGGCAGAGAGTGTCAGTAAATCCGGTGAGCCAGCCCCTGCGGATAGCTCAGAGTCATCCGCAGGAGAGCAGTTGAATGCCGGTGCGGTAGCCGATGAAATTTATATCAATGCTGATCCACGACTGAATGCGATCATTGTGCATGATCTTGAATCCAAGATGCCAATGTATGAAGAACTGGTCGCTTCTCTTGATAAACCGACTTCTCAGATAGAGATCAGTGTTTCAATTATTGATATCAATACACAGGATCTGAAAGCCTTGGGAGTCGACTGGAATAATTCCGGTAGCTCAAGTGATACCAAGTTTTCTTTTACACCTTATCCAAATGCCCCGGCTCCAAACTATACAACTATTGTCTCCAGTGCTCTTGGATCATTTAATGCGAACTTACAGCTGCTTGCTGATGAAGGTAGGGTCAAAATTGTTTCAAGGCCGTCTATCCTGACACTTGATAACATAGAGGCCATTCTTGATAACAGCAGTACTTTTTATGTATCCGTAGCCAGCAATGAAGATTCTGAACTATTCCCGGTAACATCTGGGACAGTTGTTCAGGTAACTCCAAGAATTGTTCGTGAAGATCAGGGGCGACGTATTCATATGAGTGTCAATATTCAGGATGGTACGGGAAGCCAGGGGACAGAAGATATTGGGAATAAACTGCCGGAAGTGACTAATAGCTCAATTAATACTCAGGCTATTATCAGTGAGCAAGAGAGCCTGTTAATCGGTGGTTTTTATAAAGAGCAGGATGAACAAAAGCTTACCAAAGTTCCATTATTGGGTGATATTCCGGTTCTTGGTCATTTGTTCCGTGCAGAGTCAACGTCAAAGATCAAACAAGTACGCTTATTCCTGATAACGCCACGTATCATTGGCTCAACAGACACCTGATATCACTTAAGGGAAATCATTTTGGCAGTGGCTGAACAGGCAGCGGATTATGATCTTCTGGTGATTGGCGGCGGTATTAACGGAGCTGGTATTGCTTATGATGCTGCCGGGCGTGGTCTGAATGTTTGTTTATGTGAGATGGGGGACTTGGCAGGTGCTACATCCTCCTCCAGCAGTAAATTGATACATGGCGGGCTTCGTTATCTGGAGCAGTACGAATTTCGCCTGGTCAGAGAAGCGCTCGCAGAGCGGGAGACGCTACTGAAAATAGCGCCTCATATCACCCAGCCCATGAGCTTTCACCTTCCTCATCAATCCACGGTGCGGCCTGCCTGGATGATTCAACTTGGTTTATTCCTTTATGATCATTTGGGGCGGCGGAATACGCTGGTAAGTAGCCGTAGAATCAGGCCTGATGAAGACAGCCCGTTAAAATCTTCTTTCCAGACTGTATTTGAATACTCAGATGCCTGGGTAGATGATGCTCGGCTTGTGTTATTGAATGCCTTGGGCGCTCGTGAGTATGGAGGCGTCATCTATACCAGAACCCGAGTTGTATCTGGCTATCGTAAGAATGATTTATGGCACATCGGCCTTGAAGATCTGCTGACTGGTAAGACCAGAGAGATAACAGCAAGGTCACTGGTTAATGCTGCTGGCCCATGGGTTACTGAGGTTTTGTCGGGATTATCAGAAAAGTCAGCGAATAAAATACGTCTGGTAAAAGGTAGCCATATCATTGTTCCTGCCATTCACCTGGGAGATCAGGCCTATATACTTCAGAATAAGGACAAAAGAGTTGTTTTTGTTATCCCCTTCCTTGGAAAGTACTCATTGATAGGTACGACGGAAGTTGAGTATAGCGGTGATCCATCAAAAGCCACTTGCTCTGATGAAGAGCGTGAATACCTGTGTCAGGCAGTGAATGATTACTTCAGAAGAACTATTTCCGTAGAGGACATCATCTGGGAGTATTCTGGTGTCCGTCCGCTGTTTGAGGATGAAGCCAGTGATGCCCGTGCGGTTACCAGAGATTATGCTTTCGAATTAGAGGATAAAAATGGCAAGGCTCCCTTACTGTCAATTTTTGGAGGCAAGCTGACAACATACCGTAAGCTGGCTGAACATGCTGTGGGGAGACTATCTCGCTATTTGCCGATTGAGGCTGGCTGTTGGACAGGAAATCGATTGTTACCAGGAGCTCAGCCAGTTGATCAGTGTTTACTTGAACTACGAAAGAACTATCCATGGCTTCCTGATGAGGTGGCTACACGTTTTGCGCACAGTTATGGCTCTCTAGCTCATGAGTTCTTGGGTGAAGTATTTAGTGTTCAAGAATTGGGAATTCATTTTGGCGCAGGTTTATATCAATGTGAGGTTGATTACTTGATCCATAAAGAGTGGGTGATGGAGGGGGATGACCTACTGTGGCGTAGAAGTAAGCTTGGGCTTTTCCTGAGAGCCGAAGAATCTGGTGTTTTGGTCGATTATATTCGAAGCAGTGTTCAGCGTGCTTTGTCCTCTGGAATGTTAAACAGGCTCTAGGCTCATGTTGAAACATATAGCGAAAGGCACGATATACCGTACTTTATACTCATAAAAGAACTTGCCATGTATTCTGTAAAAACACTTTATCAGTGTCGCCGGATCGTTGCTATTGGTGGTGGGCATGGCCTTGGGCGGGTCATGGCAAGCCTGGGGTTTCTCGGAGAGCGCCTGTCAGGCATTGTTGCTACAACTGATGATGGAGGGTCAACTGGTCGACTCAGGGATGGCAGTGGCTGTATTGCATGGGGGGACCTGAGGAACTGTCTTAACCAGCTGTGTTCGGATAGCCCTAACCTGGCGCGGATTCTGTTTGAGTATCGCTTTAAAAATAGTGGTGATATCAGCGGGCACAACCTGGGCAACCTGATTTTACTGGCAATGGATCAAATGTGCGTTCGCCCATTAGATGCCATAAACCTGATTCGCCAGATGTTACAGGTAGGCGCAGAGTTGATACCGATGTCAGAAGAGCCTGCTCGCCTTGGCGCTATTGTGGATGGGCAGGAAGTGGTTGGTGAAACAACTATTGATTCTCTGGATAAATGCCCGGAGAAATTGATGATTCTGCCGGCTATCCAGGCGACAGATGAAGCTGTCACCAGGATAAAAGAGTCAGATATAATTATCTTAGGGCCGGGTAGCTTCATGACCAGTATCTTACCTGCGATCTTGATGCCAGAAGTGGCAGAAAGTGTTCGTAACAGCAATGCTTTAAAGGTATTTGTGGGGAATATTAATCAGGAAATGTCTGCTGTCGGAAAAATGTCCATTAGCGATAAATTGTCGTGGATGAGTGAAATGACGGGCGTATATCCAGATGTGTTATTGTGGCCTGCCGAGAATGAACAACCTGAGAAACTTCAATGCGATATACATACTATGCCACTGGCGGATACCTTCCAGCCAGGTGTGCATAGCCGAGAGGCCTTAAGGCAAGGTCTGGATGAGATTGCCGGCGTTCTGTTTCAGCATGAGACTTGATTACCGTTCTACTGTCCCCTGCCTGTTACCATGACAAAAATGGTTTTAAACATGACGTAAATATCCATTTTCAGCCATTCCCAAGGGCTGCTCAGAGACAGAGCGTAGGCATGGTCATAGGCAACTTTATTTCTCACGTCATTCAATGTTTCATCATAACCCATGTTTACCTGGGCAAGCCCGGTAATGCCGGGAACTACATCAAATGTTCGCTCACTGTAAAATGGAATGTTCGCTTCCAGTTTATTGTACATTCCTGGCCGTTCAGGTCTTGGGCCTACAATGGCCATATCCCCAACCAGCACATTCCAGAGTTGTGGAAGCTCATCAAGGCGCGTTTTTCTCAGAAAGTTACCAGTTTTGGTAATTCTTGGGTCATTTTTCTGAGCCCAAACCGGACCGGTTCCTGACTCAGCATCATTCCGCATGGTTCTGAATTTTTTCATCATGAATAAACGAATATAGTTTTCCTTCTGATAACCAATACGCATCTGCTGATAAATTATTGGTCCAGGGCTATCAAGACGAATGGCCAGTGCGATAAAGGGAAACAGTGGCAGGGTGATGGCCAGCCCGGCCAGAGCGATAAGAATATCCATTAATCGTTTGCCCATTGAGGCGAGAGGATGGACATAGGTTGACTCTTTCATGGGTACACTCCTTAAGTACGTGTTTAACATCCTTAGGTTTCAGTATTTACTCTTTTCCATTGGCCTTTGGTTTGGCCTGAAAGGTAGTTAATTAAGCCGATAGCCATGGCTATGTGCCCGGATACCAGGTAAAAAAGTACTCTCAACCTCTTATGATTGGGTTGTGAGCGTCGGAAGATATACAATACCGTGATGCCGTAAATGCCCAGCTGAACGAAAAGAAAAATCTGAAAAATAGTGTATGACAGAGACAGTAATGCTGAAGACGCCAGTGCCATAAACAGAAACAGTGGCATGAATGGGCGTAGAAATTTTCCTGAAAAAAAGTTGAATGCTATCTTTCCAAACTTTGGATGTAATAAACCTGCGTGGCGAAGGGCCTGTTGAATATTTCCGGCAGCAATTCGCTTTCTTCGCTGGAAATCCATTTCATTACATGCCTGCTCGAGTTCCATGGCAATTATTCTCGGGTCATAAAGACATCGATATCCCTTCAAAATTATTTGTACAGGCAGGGTGAAATCATCATTGATTGTATCTGCGGGGATCAGGTCAAACAGCTCGCGGCGAAAGGCGTAAAATGCACCGTGCACACCGAGTGTTGCCCCCAGAGCACTCTCTCTTGTTTTAATGCTTCGCTGATACTGCCAGTAGGCCTGCTCTCCAACACTGAGTGATTTTAAAAAGTGGTAGCTACCACAAATTACCCCGGTGTTTTCATTGCTTAAGTGAGCCGCAACGACTAACAGACTGTCGTTTGATAAAAGTGATGACACATCGGAGAGGGCAACCACACTGCAACGGGAGAGGCTGATGGCCTCATTCAAAATAGCTACTTTTCCACAATTTTCAGGCTTTTCAACTACCGATAAGTTCAGGTGGCTGCATTCAGATTCGGCCAGTGTCTCATTTGCCAGCTGAGCAGTACCATCGGTACAGCCATCGCAAACCAGAACTACTTTTAGCTTATAGTCTGGGTAATCAAGGGCTGCAAGGTTTCTAATTTTTTCCTGAATAGTGCCAGCTTCATTATAGGCGGGCATGATCAGACTGATACTTGGCAGCATATGATCAAGAGGCGTGATTTGATGGCGTCGGTGATAAAAGTTGGGTAGTGTGTTTTCCAGTCCCTGTGTCAGCATTTTCAGAACAAGGGGATAACCAATATGGTGATATACAATCACCATGGCTGCCATGAAGAAGATAACTAAGGCCAGCCACTCGATCATATTGACCTCCCGCAATACAGGTCATCGTATTGACTGATCATTCTCTCCAGGTTGCAATGGTTGACCACAAAATTGCGTGCTGACTCCTGATTTTCTTTATTGATGCCTGAAGAGAGCTGTGCTTTGAGCGCTGTTTCCAATTCCTGTGTACTTCCGGCTTTTATCAGGATTCCACTCTCTGGATCAACCGCTTCACGACAGCCGCCAACATCGGTCATGACAACGACTCTCTGGCAAGCCTGAGCTTCCAGTGGTGAGAGTGGAAGACCTTCTTTTTTTGATGCGAGACAGAAAATATCAATAGCATGGTAGAAGCTGGGCATATCATCAATGACACCCAGAAAGTGTACCCGTTGCTCTATATCAAGCCGTCTGGTCAGATTTCTAAGTTTATGCTCAAGCTCTCCACCACCGGCAAGAGCAAGGTGTGTATTGTCTGGTAACCTGGAAAAAGCATGAATCAACAAGTTATGGCTTTTAACCTCAGTAAAACGTGCTGCACAACCAATAATGGCCGCATCCAGGGGGAGGTTCAGTTTACTTCTGGCTGCCGCCTGATCTGATGGTTGGAATTTATCCGTATCAATGCCATTAAGAACGACTGACGGCGTAAAGAGTGGGATATGTTGTCGAATACTGGTTGCAACCAGCTCTGCATCTGCCGCGACGGAAGGTTTAAGCAGATGGAAGCAGGCAGCTACCAGCCAGCGTCGCTTTTGATTGTTAAGATGCCACGCATCATGCTCAGTATGGATATGACCACATCGGGCCAGTTTGGCTGCAACTCCACCATAGATAAGGGGACCAACATGATGGGTATGAACCACATCAACATTAAGCTGTCGTAAAAGTTGAGCGAGCTTTGTAACGGTTGAGAAACTCAATCCGGGAGGTTTGGTAAGAAAGTGAACCCTTTCCATACCCTGAAGTCGTGGCCAATGCTCAATAGCTCCAGGCAGTGTCCCCTCAAGGCTGATAATATGAACATTCTCGGGTTTTCTGGCTTTTCGCTGTATGTCTAAAGCCATTGTCTCGATCCCGCCCGGAGCGAGGTGCTGTACTATCTGTGCTACAACGAGAGGTGCTGTCATGATGATACCTCCCCCTCATCGAACCAGTCTTTTTCCGGATCGTAAACCAGGGTTGGTGCTGCGGGCATTGAAGGTATCCTTGCCAGAACGGGGACGCCCGCAATTCGCTCAATACTGTCCTGAAGTCGCAAGGTGGTATCGGATATCTCTGAAATCGCTGCCAGACCGGTACCGATACCCAGACCGGCAAAGAGGCCTGCCACAATAAATAATGACGCGGGAAGCTTGTTAGGGCTGCTGGGTGTGAAAGGTTCGTCGATGATTTTAACCTGTTCTGATTCCTGGTAAGCGCTCAGGTCTTCCGTTACTTTTGCCATGACATAACGGTTAAGAAAATCATCATAAAGTTTTTGTTTAATACCGAAGTCACGTTGCAGTTCAACGAGAGTCCGCTCTACTTCAGCAAATTGCTGCACTTTATTCTGGAGCTGGTCGGTTTGTTCTTTAATATTTTTCACTTCATTTTGAAGGCTGTTCACTTTGGCTTTGGCTTCCTGAACCGCCTGAAGCTGAGTGGCCAATATAGTGGTTTGTGTTCCCTGGGGGTGATCCATTGAAACAGAGGGAGTTGATGACGCCAGATTCCAGAGACGCTGAATATCTTCTGTTTTAAGCTGACTGCTTTCGGCAATCATTCTCTGCCGCTCAGCTTGCAATCTATCGAGTTCTCTTACCAGCGTCTGAACCTTGCTGTGTCTCTCTGTATAGCGGGAGCGAAGCATACTCAGCGTAGTGCGAGTGTTAATAATTCGCTCTTCAAGCTTACCGATAACAGGGTTGGTTTGAGCCAGGTTACCATTGAACTCTTCCATTGCGGCTTTGGCTCCGGCCAGTTCGGTCTCTTTTTCCATTAACAACTGGCGGAGTTCAGCCAGCCTGGTTACGTTCGCTTTATGGAGTTCAGGAAGTTCCAGTGCGAATCTTGCCTTGTATTCAGACAGTTTCAGCTCAGCATCAGAAAGCTCCTGGTGACGGCGGTCTACCTGATCCTTGAGAAACTGGGTTGAGGCAACCTGCCATGATTTTTGGGGGGCCTGAACCAGGGTAAGGAAGTGTTTAGTGACTTTGGTCAACAGCTCTTTAATATCGGTTTTGTTCTGACTTCGATAATAGATTTTGACCAGATCACCGCCGAAGACGATGGACAGTGAGCGTGAGAGCTCATCAATGGCTTCATCAATTTGCTCTTCTGACGAGGTATGGTCGATAAGCTCGACGGCCTTGGCAACGCCTTTTAATACCTTGCGGCTTTTAAGGAGAATTTTCAGTGCTAACTGTCGTTCTTCCAGGTTGGTTGATATGGTGAAGTCTTCCAGAATTGGGTTTAACTCAGTGGTATTCTGAAGAAGTATGGTGGTATGTGCTTCATAATATTTGGGGGCCATGAAGCTGGCAATAAAACCAACCACCGGCATGATGAGAATAGGCACACAAATAGTGTAACGACGGCGCCAGGCTGCACTGAGAAGTCGGAAGAGGTTTCTCAGGATTTCACTGGACACCTTTACCTCCTGAAATATTATTTCCCACCGCATGAATGGTGGCTGAATCAAGATCCAGTTCAGGTTGGTAAACCAGCTCTATTTTTTCGCTGTATTGCTCCAGTATATTCTTGAGGCTCTGTAGCCTTGCCCAGGAGTCATTCAGTGTTTTGAAGGGCTGTCCAGCGGAAGAAGGAGCTACAGAAATAATGATATTGAGGTGCTGGCTCTCGGGTAATGAATTAAAAAATAGTTCGATGACTTGTTTATGCTGACTATTAACCTCTAATTCCTTTTGGGTGAAGTTGATAGACAGCTGGCGGCGATACATGTTTTTTGAAATAGGTAATGAGTTTTCTGTTTCATTTATTCGAGTGATGGCATCGGCAATCTGCTGTGTTGATCTTGCTTGCTCCTTATCCATCAGGGTCTGAAAATTAAGTTGTGATTTGCATCCGTAAAGAAATGACAGACTGAAAAAGATCAGTAGGACAAAGATGCGGGATCCATATCGCTTAATCACGGTGACTTCCCTGTTATCAGCTTCAAATTACTCTTCAGTCAACTAGCTCGGTGGTAGATTGTCATTGATTGACAGTTTTTTGTCCTTCAGCGAACAGTTGATTACCCTGATAGCTAATAGTGTTAGCTTCTATGACGCTTTTTTGCAATAAACACAGATGTTTATGCTTCATTACTATTAATTGTAGCCTCTGTTTTTGAGGAGAAATTAATTAAATGAGCAGAGTGTTTTTACCGTGATAAGTGGTTGATCAGTGCTTCCAGCTGAGTGGCTCTGTGCTGCCATGATTCGGTTGAGACCCTGGCCTGCCGGTTGGCTTTTTCTTCCCTTTGATCATTTGCTCTCAAAATTACTCTGGAAAATGGCTCTTTAGGTGACTGAATTGCAACGAGATTCTCATATTCTCTAGCAGCAGGAAAAGAGGTGGAAGCGATGGGAGTACCCGATGCAAGATATTCTCTCAACTTCAGTGGATTACAGGCCGCTATCTGTTTGTTATTTCGAAAAGGCAGCATGGCTACATTCCAGTGCTGAATATAGGAGGGCAGCTGATTATGGGGTTTGGCTCCCAGAAAGTGTACATTTGGCAGAGCCTGAAGGGATGAAATATCTGTTTTAATATCGCCGATAAAAACAAACTGCCAGCTGGGTAGGGCAATGGCAGATTGAACCAGTAAATCCGTTTCCAGCCAGGCAGAAATACTTCCGTAGAAACCGGCAATTGGACCACTATCCGGAAGATCATGGGGTTTAGCTGCCGGTGATGAAAAAAGCGGGTAATCAACACCGTGAGGCAGAATTATGGTGTTAGGGTGAGTAAACTTCCTGGCCAGTGTTTTGCTGACGACAAGGATCAGGTCAACCTTTTCAGCCAGCTCCTGCTCCAAGGGTTTAATCATTTTGTGATCAACACCGTCAAGGCCTTCAAAATCATCACCACAGTAGTAGATAGAAGCCTGTTCATTCAAGCTACCCACCAGATCGACGGCAGTAGGCAATGAGAGCCAGAGAATAATCTTATCGAATCCTTCCTGATCTATTGCTCTGTTAATGTCTTTCAGTAAAAGTCGTTTGTTAAGCTGGCGAACCAGTTTTAGCCTGTGAAAAGGAAGAACTTTTGGGTGGATGATAACCGGTGTTATTTGCTCTGATGATGTTTGTGCAGGCTTGCCAGTTCGCCTAAGCATGGCCATCATCTTTTGAAAGACTCTTTTTATATCCCGTAACGAAAGCTGTGGCGACCTCATTCCAATGGAGTTTACCCAGATTACCCGATGCCTTTTCATTAAATGACTGATCAGGTGCTGGGTACTGGAAGGCAAGCCTCCCCAGTCTTCTCCAAATACAATGAGATCAGCCATTGTTGTTCTCCGATGGCAAATCCAGTGATTTGATGACCTTGGCAGGAATACCTCCAGCAAGAACACCTGGAGGCAAGTCTCTGGTGACAACGCTACCAGTGGCTACAATCGTTCCTGCTCCGATGGTTACACCTCCCATAACGGTAACCCCAGCTGCCAGCCATACATCATCTTCGATAATAATACTGCCAACCTGATCATCACTATCCGGTTCTCCCCGGGCTCTGGCTACCGGGTCAACAGGGTGCCCCGGGTATCCAACCAACCTGACTTTAACAGCCAGCCGAACGTTATCTCCAATCTCAACGCGATCACCGACAAAGATTTCATTCTGCCAACTGATACCGACATTATTGCCTATCTTTAGTTCCGGCTTTTGGTGGCCTGAGGCTCTTCCACTGATGGTGGTATGGCCTGATAGTCTGCAATGGTCACCCATGGTGATTGTTAATGGCCCCAGTAGCAGAGGCATACCTGAATAGAGGTAGAGTTTCCTGGGGGTATTGGCGAGTTGGGATTTGAACACCGGTGTCCAGTAGAAAATACGAATCAGACTACTAAAAGCCCCAGTAATCATTTTATGCAGCTGATACAGTAAGCCATGAAACGGTCTGATTACCGGCATTTCAATGCTTCGAATGGATTTCAAAAAGGAGAAAAGAGCCCTTCCTGCGACAGAGTCACTATTTTTTATTCGGGCTTTTAGGCTGTCTAGCATGTGGCAAACCCTTGCCGTGTCTGGTTTCCGCTAATCTTTTAACTATAGACGCTTTTTAAATATCTGCGTCTTCTTTGATTGGGTAGTGATTGTCCATAAAGTTGGCAATGGCAATACTGATTGATGTGATGATGTAGACTGGCCAGAGAAATCCCTGGCTTAGAAAGGTTCCAGATACACAGAAGCCAACTAGCCCGGCGTAGGTGCCTATCGCGATAGCTGTCATATGGGGATCATACTCTGGAGACCCTTTATTTCTGTCAAGCCGCATCAGGGAGCTGCGTATCGACATGAAAATGGTGAAAATCATAAAACCGAAAAGGCCAAAGCCAACAAATCCTGACTCTGACATGACCTGAAACCAGGTGCTGTGGGTTACGTGTGCCTGACCCTCTGCTCGACTATGGGTTGCATAATCCCAGTAATTATCCAGAAAGAGTGACAGGCCAACGCCGGTCATTGGGTTTCTGAGGGCCATGTTAAAAGCTGCTTCCCAGGCATGGATACGGCCCATGGCCGATTCATCAACGCCATCCTCTGCAGCACCACCGGATTTTCGGTCGCTGATACCAGCGGCAGCTACCAATATCATCAGAGCAAAGCTGCCGATACTGATGAGCAGTAATTTTGATTTGATGATGCGAAGACCAAAGATACCAAACACGGCAACAGTCGCCAGTAAGCCGCCACGGCTTTGTGTCGCAATGATTGATGAAACAAAGACGACAATACCAATCAGGCCAAGAAGCGTTCTGATCTTGCCGGTGCCTTTGGTGGTTGCGAATGCCACGGCATAGCTCATGGGAAAGCTGAGAACCAGAGACAGGTCGTTGGGGTCACCCAGACTGGTGCCCGGAATCGTGACACGGGTTTCCTCCACCATACCAATACCGTTGGCATTGTTATATAAGGTGACGCCGCCAACAGCCAGACCAGAGCATATGATCAGAAAGTGAGCCAGTTTGAAGTGCCAGTGCTCGGTCATCAGCCATGAGATAGCCAATACCATGATGCCGATTTTCATATAAACACTGGTGAAGCTGCTGAAGGCTGAGGGGGGATAGCTGGAAAATGCTATGCCAATCACGACCCAACCAAAAAAGCGGGCAAAAATGGTATGTTCATGCCGCCAGTAGACCTGAACTTTCTTGGTCAGGATGATATGCCAGGCCAGAACAAAATAGGAACCCAATGCGGTTAACAGCGGGATCTTGATGGGATCCAGCTGAGGAAAAACTTCATGAAGCCGGAAAAATGAGAACATGATAAAAATCAAACAAACCACAAAGGGTTTTTTAAGAATAAATATCAACCCAAGAGGGATCACTGCAAGTGGTAGCAAGGCTATAGGGTGTGGGAATATCAGACTAGGCAGTGCCGCAAGTGTGCAGTAAACGGCGACGGTTACTGTCTGGTAGCGATTAATAAACAGCCGTTCGATGTTGGGTAGCTGCATCTTTAAAACACCTTAGTGCCTCAGGTACTTGAGTGTTGTAAAGAGCTGACGACGAAAAAGCAGTAGCTGGGTGACTGAAAACACCAGCACTCCTGCCAGGATCATCAGGAACAGTTGAGCTGCCTCATGCACCTGACCGGTCAATTGTTCTCGGAGTAGCAGTAAACCCACCAGCATAGTAATGGAGCTGCAGAGGGGCGGTAGCAGAGCGCCCAGGAATGATGATGTCTTCAGCGCAAATGCTGGCAGAATGAGTTTCAGGTGGAAAGCGAAACTGATCAGATTAATGCTTAACCAGGCCCAGCATGCCCCTTCAACACCATATTGGATCCCATAGAAAAAAATAGGCAGAGTCAAGATAGTTAACAGCAGGGTTCTGCTGTTTTTACCAGGCTCTCCAATAGCGGTTATACCGGTAGCCATCATTTCCGACAGCATTCGGAATGGGCTGGTCAGGCAGAGAATTTGAAACGGAACAATAGCAGCGGCCCATTTATCAGAAAGTACCAGTGTGATCAGTTCAGGTGATATCGCACACATACCGAGATACATGGGAAAGAGTACCAGACTGGCAAGCTGAACTGATTTATACAGATACTGTCCGGCAACAGCGCGCTCATTCTGAAGTTTGGCAAATGATGAGAGCCCCAGGTGATTGAGAAGTTCGCCGATCTTATCGCTGGGAAGGTTGGCCAGGTTTCTGGCAACAGAGAACACCCCCAGGTCTGCTTTGGTAAGCAGGCGGCCAATGCTGATGTTGCCAAAGACATTGACAAAATAACGCAACACATCATTCACGGTGGCTATGCCGCTGAATCCTGCCATTCTGGAAAAACCCTTGAAGTTCAAGGCTGGCAAGACCCAGCAGGGGGCAATGAGGTTATAACCAATGGCCAGAGCCAGGCGCATGAACAGATGCCCCAAAATCAGTGACCAGACGCCGAGACCGGAAGCAGCCATGGCAATAGTGACGACACTGGTCATCAGTGCCGTATAAAACTGAACCTTTTCCCGTTCTTTGAACAGCATCTTGCGACTGGCCATGGCATAAGGCAGTGTGTGGAACACCATAATGAGATGCTGGCAGGCTACTGCCTGGATAAGAATAGTAACCCTTGGTTCATCAAAGAAGCTGGCAATAACCGGGGCGATTGAAAAGAAAAAGCTGAAAAATACCAGACAGGAAACAATATTAATTGTGAATGCCTGTCTGAGGCGGGCTGTGGTGAGTTCTTCTGCCTGAATGATCGCTTTGCCAATACCAAAGTCTCCCATCAGTGCAAATATACCGATAAAAGCCATGGTCATAGCCATCAGACCATAGTCATCAGGGGTCAGGAGGCGGATCAGAATCAGTGTATTGAGCCAGGTGAATATCTGTGCAGCAAGGCGCAGCATCGCTCCAACTTTCAATCCTTTGATAACGTTCTGGCCAAGTTCCATTGAGTTCATCCAACCGTTTGAGAGCGATCCTGTTTCTTGTTAGCTAATCCTGAGGCTAATGTCTCATTGAGCGTGCAGGGCCAGTCATACCCTTTTGCCTGCACGGCTTGCTGGTAAACATCAAGAATCTTTGGAAGAATCGCCTGACTTGAATATTTATTGATAACTGTTGCAACACACGCTTCCCTGAGCTGCCACTTCACTGCCTCTGGCAGGGAAAACCAGAATTGTAGCAAATTACTCATTCCATGAAGGTCTCCAACCGGAGATGTCCAGCCATTGAAGCCCTGCACAATGAGGTCGGGTAATCCTCCCAGTGGAAAGCAGAGAACTGGCACGCCATGAGCCATGGCTTCAAGTGCGACCATGGGTAACCCTTCAAAACGGGATGTTATACACAACAGGCCGATTTCACGCCAATGGGCTTCCATGGACTTAACCTGCCCCATGAACATGACGTTATTGATCTGCTGTTTTTTTAGTATGTCTTCCATTGGGCCGCTGCCGTAAAGCCTGAAGGGGAGTAGTGGCTGGTGCTTGGCCAGCTGCAGAAACAGGTCAGGACCTTTCTCGTGGCTCAACCGGCCAACAAAGGCGATGGCTTTTCCCGAAGACGGGTGATGTTCTGGAACATCCACAAAGTTATCAATGCGATGGGGTGCTCTGATCCATCTTCTGGCAATTTCATCACTGACGGCAATGTTTTTAGAAACGGGACTGCTCAGCTGATCAAGCAGTGAATATAGCCGGACAATACCTTCACCCGGATCACCATTATGAAAGGTGGAAACAATAGGCGTTCTTGTGATTACTGCAGCCAGGCGGCCAAAAATGCCGGCTTTGTAACCATGGGTATGAAGTAAAAGAGGTTGTGTAGATTTGAGCGCTGAAATCAGCTCAGGTAACTTGCCACTGAGATAGCGGAAACGGATTGCTGAGTCTTTCAAGGCCTGTTCAAGAGGGTGCTCAGCCTGATATTTTTGGTAAAACCAGATTTCTGCAGGCCAGCCACTGCTTTTCAGAGCTTTGCCAAGTTGATAAACATGGGTTTCTATCCCCCCTGCCTGCCTGGAGTCCAGCAGTATGACAATGGGGTGATCAGTCATTATTATCTCCCTGGCTACCAGGCTTTCCAGTCTTTTCTTGCGTATTACGCGATAAAACACTCTGGCTTGATACGAGGTTGATAAAGTCATGGGCGGACAGTGGCTTTCCGTAGTAATAGCCCTGTCCTTCCTGACAACCTTTTTTAGCCAGGTAAGCTTCCTGTTCAACAGTTTCTACACCCTCTGCCAGAACTTTCAGGCCGAAGCTCTTGCCAATCTGAACAATAGCTTCAACGATGCCACAGTTTTCCCTGTTATGGGGAAGGTCGTCGACAAAGGACTTATCAATTTTGATTTTATCGAATGGAAACTGCTTAAGGTAACCCAGGGAAGAATAACCCGTTCCGAAGTCATCAAGAGCCAGTGTTACCCCTATGCTTTTAATATTCTGTAGCTGGGCTTTTGAGGCTTCCAGATCATCAATAATGGAAGTTTCAGTGACCTCAAGTTCCAGAGTCTCAGGAGGAATCTGATACTTATTCAGTAAAAAAGCGATACGATCCACAATATTCTGATCCTGCAGCTGAATGGCAGAGAGGTTGACTGCCATGCGCAGGTTTTGATAACCAACATGATGCCAGTTACTTAACTGTTGGCATGCATTTTCCAGAACCCAGTCACCAATAGGGATAATATCAAGACTATGTTCTGCCATGGGAATAAACATATCAGGCGAGATCAATCCTTTTTCAGGGTGATTCCAGCGCAGTAAGGCCTCTGCTCCCACCAGCTCACCTTTTTGATAGTTAAACTGTGGTTGAAAGGCCAGACTAAGTTCTCGGTTTTCAAGGGCTTGATGGAGATCCATCTCCAGCCGTTTGCGCTGGCGGATTTCAGTATCAATAGTGGCTACATAGAACTGGTAGCGATTGTGGCTTCTGGACTTTGCCATAATCATGGCAAATTCAGCCTGTTGAAGTAACGTGTCGACATCCTCACCATCATCAGGAAATAGAGTTATTCCCACAGTAGCGCTGATTGTCAGTTGCTCACTGTTAATCTCGAAAGGTCTGTCAAGCTGCTTGATCAGAGACTGGGCCATTTCAGCTGCCTCATAGGGCTGCTCGATCTTTGATTGAATAATGGCAAACTGATCTTCACCTAATCGGCCAATATAGGCTTTATTACCGATGAAATTTCTAAGACGATCCGAGACTTTTACAAGAATATGCTCGGCGGCGTTGAAGTTTACCTGAGCATTTAATGATTTAAAGTCATCCAGTCCAAGGCATAGAATGGCTATGTTCTCATGCTTTTTAGAGGCCTTTTGGATAAATGTATTGATCTGGTTCTGTATGGTACGTCGGTTTGGCAGCCGGGTCAGATAGTCATATTGGGAGAGCCGCATGATGCGGGCTTCTGCTTTTTGACGAAGAGTTTGATGGTAGTTAATGGAAGTTAACAGTTTATTGGCAGTTCTGACCCAGAGGCCTAATTCATTATTTTCATTGCCTTCAGGTACAGGCAGTTGTTGTTGTCCAGGCTCTTCAGGGTTAATGCTTGATAAATGGCGTATCAAACGATTCATGGGGCGAGTTAGCAATGTTGAGTAGATCAGGTATAGCAACAGGGCCATCGCTATGGCGCGGATTATCCCAGCGAACACGACAACGACAGATCTTTGAATAAATGCCTTGCCTTCGTAGGCTGTATCAATAGAGAGAATCAGCTCCCCAAAGTACTCTTTCTCAGGCTCATGACTATACAGCGGCTGGCGGTATATACGGATGGGGTCAAAAATATAGTCTGAGAGGAGGCGGTACCGGGATGCAAAAATGGGTCTCTCAACCATTACCAGCTTTGAAGTATCATCAAGGCGTATTGCTGCCACTTGTACAAACTTCATTTCCAGCAGACCATTCAGCACTTCTTGACCCATGTCGGTATCAAGACGATAAGCCGCCCTGCTGGCAGGCTCATGAATCATTGCCAGCATTTCCCTGGCTTTTCGATCAATATCAGCGTTTGAAAGGTGAGCATCCAGAAAGACCTGCACAAGGCTTAATAAGATGCCTAATATACAGGCACAGAGTAGAACCGCCTTAAGCAGTTTGATGGACAGGTGTTCTGCAGAATGCATGCCCTTCTGGGTATCCATAAAAATAACGTCAAATGTTAGCCATTGATTCAGAGTTATTTGGATACAGCTTCATTCTGAATTCGTTTAGGCAGATTGTCTGATTGGTGTTTTTTTTACAGTCTTATGAATTAACTATAGGGTTTGCTCAGGCTTGTGTTTTATAAAAAAATGGAATTTTAATTTAATTTTAATTACTGTATCTATTTTATGAACTTTGTTGTTTCTTGATAATATTACTTTTATAAGATGCTTTTCTGTTATTTTGTCTAATCTATTTAAATGTGTGTTGTTTAAAAGTCTGTTTTACTTTGTTAGATAAATAATAAGAAGGTTGAAGTTGGGAGTAACAGGTAATGGATTACGCGACTTATCAAGCCAGTAGCTGTGATGTTATTGAATTGCATAATAAATTCAATGCAGAGACAGTAAATGAGGTTAGAGGTCACTTTGATCATTTAATTAAAGATTGTGCAGGAGATGTACTTGTTGATATGAGTTCTGTTAATGAACTTGATTCTTCAGGTATTGGTGCCCTGGTTTTTCTTTATAAGCGACTAAAGACAGAGAGTAGAAATCTTGGATTGCTTGGTGTTAATGGAAAGCCTGACGAGTTATTGACAATGCTCAGGATTAACCAGACGATCAAGCAATATGAGAGTATTGAAGAGTATCTGTCGAAAAAATAAATTATTTTTATTTTTTTGTTTTGTGATATCGGGTAGGAAATCTGCCGGATATCTGTTTATTTGTCTTTTTTTTCCTTTACTCTCCTCATGCGTAATTCTCTGGCCCTTTCATGCCGATCGCGATTATAGCCTTACCGAAGATGAAAGACGCAAGGTCAGGGATATTGACCGTTCTGACGTACTTTCTCTATTGGATTTAAGTCTATCAAGGTACCTTGAGCTAAAAGGGGTTGGTGGTGAGTTTTGTCTTCCGGGGCAAATGGAAATCATCAAAGAGCAGCATAGACTAGCTATTCATGAGGTTGATGGTGATCTCCTAGGAGATGCTATTTACACGCTAAGCGAATCAATTCAGGCCTTGGATAAGGTTCGTATAATGATGGAAGAGATAGCTGAGGATGGAGGGTGTCCTTTACAGTATGCTGCCGGTCTCATTCAAAAGGACCGCAAGCAACTAAGATCTATAGACTCTGTCCTGGGATTGTCGGACTGGCCACGACCCATAAGCTTGAAAGCGTTTATGAGGGAATCCCGGTGATGATAGCTTATTGCAGAGGGGGGCGTTGCAAAAGCCTGTTCCATGTTCTAATTATTCTCATCCTTCTGTTGCACTCTTTTGTCGGTGAATCATCAACTACTCCTATCGAAAAAGGTGGGGTGTTCATTATAAAGCTGAGTGATGGTCAAGGGACTCTCCCCCTTCTGCAGGTTGATGAGACGCTGGCAATCACTTTTCCTGACGGAATGGTTCTCCATTTTATGGAGATGGATGAAGAGGCTGCTGCTGCTGAAATACTTAGAGAGACTAAGACTAGCGAATCATACAGTGTAGAAACCATAAACTATATTGGCCCGAAAGGTATAATCAATATTGCCATTCTTGGTGATATTCAAAATCCTGGGAAGTATGCTCTTCCCATTGATTCATTTTTGCCCAGCCTTAATTCATACCACGCTCTTTTTGATGATACTGACGTTGAAGCAGATTTTACCCTGATTCGGAACAGTCAGCATATTAAGGTGCCAGCTGCAAAGTCAGCGGAATGGCAGCTGGAGGCTGGTGATGCTGTTCTGATTTCTTTACGGGGGAAAGTCCCTGAAAAAACTGTTGATTCCCAGGAGCATGAAGATAGTGATAAGGGTATTTCACACCAACTTGACTTGGAAATTAATCAAAGTTCTGGCACAGGAGCCCAAACCTCTATTACACCGGTAAAAGGAGATGAGCTTGAGACTGGGATGGTTGACCCAGAAGTTGCTGCTCCAGAAACAGTTGATTTGGAAGCAATTGATCCAGAAGTAGCTGATGCATCAAACGTTGAGGTTGATATGTCATCAGTCCGGATGAGGGATCCTGAGCAATACCAGTTGCAGTCAGGGGATATTCTGGTCATTGGGCTGCCGGGAGAAGAGGGGTTTAACACGAACTTTCTTATTGGTAGAGATGGGACTATTCACCTTCCTGAAATCGGGCAGTTGAAAGTAGCCGGCCTTACAATAAGGGCAGCAGATAAAGCAATTTATACGGCGCTGTCTGATGTTTTTCTCGGACTTGATAAACTGACCATTCACTTGAAAGAAAAGCGGCTGTTGATCACTGTGCTGGGCTTCGTCAACAATCCCGGTGAGGTAGAGCTGCCCAGCACCGGTAATATCCAGATGGCGATTACCGAGGCTGGAGGTTTCGTTGATGGTGCCCAGTTGGATAAGCTTCAACTGAGAAGGGATGGTGAGAAAAACGTTTTTAATTTTAAACGTTATCTGGATACGGGAGACCCCTCAGTACTTCCTGAAATAAAGTCTCTGGATGAAATTTTTGTACCTACCTCGCCGGGCCTGAGCAGCGTTCACGGTGAGCCAAGGGCCGTAGATGATAAAGCGGTTGATTCTGTTTCTGACAGAACCGTTATCAAGGTATTTGGTGAAGTGCTTAAGCCGTTAAGTTTTCCTTATCAGGAAGGCATTAATGTCGTGGATGCCATTTTGAAAGGTGGGGGGGTTACACGGTATGCCAATGTTGAACAGATTCGGGTGCTTTCCGGTGTAGAGCCCAAGCTGTTTAATCTGAAGCAGTTTCTTGACAGTGGCAAAGATGAAGACTTGCTGATGTTAGAGCCAGGGGCAACCATCTATGTTGCCCAGCAGGTTGATTCAGTTTCTGGTGGGGCGCGTAAAGTGTATGTGATGGGGCAGGTTCAGAAGCCCGGTGCATTTGAAACGTCCGAAGGTGTTGGTTTTCTGGATGTTATCGCTAATTCAGGTGGGCCTACCCAATATGCCGATATCCGCTCAGTAAGGATTCTTAAAAGAGATGGTACTGTTACACCATTTAACTTTCAGGATTTTACAGAGGGACGTACAACCGATATACCGATAATAGATTCAGGTGATGCAGTCTTTTTTCCTGAGAAAGGTCCTGAGGATGACAAGTCTTGGCTCAAGCTTGAAACTGATGACTCACTGAAAATACTCGGGGCCATAAAAAAACCAGGGCGCTATGAGTGGGCACCTTCGGTAGATTTTATGGATTACCTCAGTAACGCCGGGGGGCCTACAGAGAAAGCAGACCTTTCCCATGTAAAAATTATTAAGCCGGGTCCCAATAATCAGCGGAATGTCATTGAGTTCAATATGCAGGAGTTTATTGAGATTGGTGGGGCTTGGTCGGATATGCCTGAATTGACAGGTGGCACAACGATAGTGATTCCTGAGCTACCTGAAAGTCCGTCATCCAATACTTCAACCTGGATCAAATTACCAAAAGAGAATGCCATTTATATGATGGGGGCTGTATCTAAGCCCGGGCGATATGCTTTTAATGAGGACATGGGGTTCCTCGATATACTTTCTGCAGCCGAGGGGCCTGCTGAAGAAGCTGACCTGTCACAGATACGAGTGGTTCATCGAAATGAGGGCGCTCCCAAGGTCAGTAAACTGGATCTGCTTCGCTACTTTGAAACGGGTGATGATACTTTGCTGCCAAAAGTAAAACCCGGTGACACTATCTTTTTCGCATCCAGAGAACGGAAATGGGTTGAGAAAGACCCTGAAGATACGGTCAGGATTATGGGGGCTGTGTTTGTCTCAGGCCGTTATGAGTTTACCAATAACATGACCATTCTGGATCTACTTGCAGAGGCGAGGGGACCGAAAGAGTCTGCTTATATTGAAAAAATACTCATTGTAAATAGCTCCTGTTGTGAAAACAGGGCAACGACATTTGATCTGGTGGATTTTATGAAAGACCCAGATACTTCACGGTTGCCGGTGTTAAGAGCTGGTGATACGGTTTTTGTGCCAGAACTATCGCAATCGAACTGGAATGTGATCATGGGGCTGGTTGCTGATGCGGCCAGTGTTTTGACGGTAATTCAATTCCTCACTAATTTGGGGTGGTTTTCACCATGATCAAGCTGCCGGTTAACTATCTGGAGATTGAAGAGATATATGGCAACAGTATTGGTAAGGGGTTGCGTTCTGTGGCTATTACTTCCGCCAACCCGGAAGAAGGTTGTAGTACTCTGGCTTATGCCTTAAGTCAGCGTAGCGAAGTCGATGGTAAGCGAACATTGCTGGTGGAAGTAAACATGCTACATCCTGAACTGGGTGATATTTCCGGTCATATTCATACAGACTGGCTGCCAAACCCTCAGTCTGCTGACGGGTGTATTATGCGTTCGGATGATGTGAATCTCGATATTCTACCGGCTCCATGTGATACCGACGTACTTCGGTTCCGCAGTATTGCTAACATGAGCAAGCTTATGGAACATTGGCTGGAAAATTATGATGCTGTGATTTTTGATACTTCCCCGGTAAATGCCAGGAATCGCAATAATATTCCCGCAGAGTCCATTTGTGCCATGGTTGATGGCGCCATAATGATTGTGATGGCTGGAGTGACACGACAAACGCAGTTCAAAACGGCACTTGATAGGCTGACCCAAAATGATGTGTCATTGATTGGTATTGTGTTTAATGATTTTCTAAACCCTCGCCTGGCGGATGAAATTTGCCGGGAAACTCGCCGGCTAGACAACTGGTTTCCTAATACCATGAAGAAAATCAGAAATTACGTCAGAAAATCTTCATTCTTTAATATCGACCTTTAGACATTTTATTCCCTTTGGGTATTTCTGCATTTTTTTTGTTGGTCAAATGGATTTGCGGGCTGAAGTATCAAAAGGCTCCGATAATAATGCCCCAATTTTACTGATACATATTTATTATTTTTTCTATAACGCCATCTCTTTTTAATTTTTGCAATACTTTGTCTATTTCTTTTCCTTGCTGCTCTTTATTTTTATGGAACATGAACGTGATGGGCACACAGTCAAATACAGAGCCTGTTTCAAACTGATTCTGAAAATGATGTCTTAACAGGTAACTGGCAATGGTGCGGTCCATAAGCGCTAGGTCTGTACGCATATAGGCCAGCATTTTTAATACGCCACGTTCATTCTTGGCATCAGCGCGGTAAATACTTCTGTCGGCAAATAAAGGCTCAAAGCTTGGAAAGGTATAGTTTTGAACAACACCAAGTCGTTTACCTGTCATCGAACCAGGAGATGGTGTATTGAATGATTCACCTTTGCGAAAAACGGTGACTTCACAATGTTTAGCTATAGGCTTGGTAAAGTAGGTGTGTTGTTTATACTTTTTACGCCAGGCTGCTGATGTCCATGTTTCTACATCAAGTTCATTGCTGATGACTTTGCTGATTAGACGGTTGAAAGGGTAATAAAAGTACTCAAATTCGAACCTGCTGTTTTCACTGACTGCATTCAGGATATCTTTCACAATGCCCTTGTTTTCATTGACCCAGAAAAGTGGGGGGTAGTCTTCGGGCAACAGGCCTACTCGAATAATTTCTTCGTTGGTTTTATGGGCGTGGACGAATGTTACTGAAAAAAGGGTATTGCATAATAAAACGGCAATTGTCTTTTTTAGTAATAGTGTACAGAAGGATCTTATATCTCTATCCATGAGAGTTCCATTGTGAATATGAAAATGGTATGTCAGGTAGGTGGCGTAACACCAATCTCAATGGTTGGGCCAAGGAATTTTGGGCCTGTATTGAGAAAGTGCACCTCCAGTACAGCCAGTACTCTGGCGAGCATCTCCCTGGCCTTATTGCTAATATCAATGTTATAGCCTTCACCAGCATTATAAGCAATGGCATCAATATCATGATTCATTGCGATGTAAAGAGCTCGCTTATTGTGTGGAGCCTGGGAAATAATAGTAAAGCTGTCCAGGTCAAAAACATGATGAGCCCTCAGGACAGAATCAAGCGTTCTGAAACCGGCATAATCCCGATATATTCGTTCTGCAGGGATTCCTTTTTTTAGGAGATCTCGTCTGATGGTGCTTGGTTCATCGTAAAAACGAGTACTGTTATCGCCGCTAATGAGAATGTAATCAATTTTACCCGCTTTGTAGAGTTGGAAGGCTGCCTCTAGCCGTAGCCGGTAGTGGTCATTAAATCCGCCCAGGCGAGAGTATTTACTGGTACCCAGCAAAACACCTACTTGATTATAAGGGAGCTTGCTCAGGTTAGAGTACAGGGCGTCGTTGGTAGCTCTTGCCACCATGAAGTTGCAAAGTACAGTAAATGCCAGCAAGGCAACTGTAGAGAGAATGGCCAGTCTGACAAAAATCAGTAAATGGGGTATTCGGACACCCATCATAAACCTTCAACGCGAGTCACATCATTCCCTGAGTAGATCATATTGTGTAATTTCTATAAAGCTGATAAATCAAAAAAACACAATTTTTAATCAGACTTTCGTCTTAGTTCGTCAATTATCAGCTTTGATATTGTCCTGCTGGGAGCATCAGGTATGCCCAGACTTTCGGCAACTGCTGGTGCTCTGTAACCCATGATGTGGGCGTTAATCATGATGGCCAGAGGCTCTGGACTTGATGCACGAATGGCAAGCTGCTCGGTCAGCATCAGGTTATGATAGTTTTGATCAGTAACATAGATTACCGGTTTGCCTCTGTAGATGGCCTGCTGAGCTACAGATGATTTATGCACAATAACAGCAGAGGAAATTGTGCTCAGTGTTGCGGTGGAATAAGTGCCGTGATGTAGCAGATGAACATTTCCATCAGATTGAGCCTCAATGATTCTGCGTTCAAGGCCTCCATCAAACTTGGGGTGGTATGAAACCAGGAAAAGAATGTTTGGAAGCATTCTGGTTGCTGCAATAAAGGTTTGAAAAGCCCAGGGGTAGCTGCTGCTGTAGTCACCGGCAAATAACACTACAGGTTGCTCAGGATGTATATTGAGGGTGTCGCGTAACAGGAAAATATCGGTCTCTTCATAGACTCTGTCCCAGTCCTCCAATGTGGGCTGTCCCGTAACGGTTACTTCTGCTCCTAAGGATACTGCTATGCTCTGAAAGCTGAGAGCAGTTGTTTTGCTGGGGACATGGAACTCATCTATGTATCTCAGCTCTTCTAAAAAGGGCTGTACATAACTGATGGAATTAACCGGTTCAAAATTATCATAAAATGCGATGACCTTGGCGCCTCTTCTATCCCAGATATTGGCAATCTGGGCCTGCGCCCGGCTTGCCATGCCGGTATAGACGATTTTGGTCGAGATCCGTTCGGCGAGGTTGTAAACCAGCTTCTGATTCAAGGGCTGGTCGCGATTTTCAAACAGCGCCTCGTTGTGGGTCAGCCTATCTATCTGAATCAACGCTGGATCATCCTTGAAGACTTCAGCAGCATGACCCATTGCCAATATCCGGTAGGGTATATTTGAGCTTTTGAGCTTTTCCTGAATACGCAGGAAGGCGTTGCTTTCACCCTGGTCATAGGCGACGAACAGGACCGCAGTTTTTATGTAGTTTGCATCGTTGCTGTAAGAAGCAGGTGCAAAAAAGAGCCAGAGAACAGAAAAAATGATCAATGCTGGCAGAGATTTCAGCTTGTAGTTTTTCACGTGAGACTACCCCGGTGAACTTCCCTAAAACTTTTTCTTCCTAAGAATCAAAGTAGGAGTCCCACCGGGGAGTGTAAATCTGACTATTTCCGAATCAGATGAACGCCCATTTCAGCATGATGAGTGTATGGAAACTGGTCAAAAAGGGCGATTTTTTCAACTCTATGAGTCTGGCAAATAGTTGACAGATTTTTCTTGAGCGTTTCAGGATTGCAGGAAATGTACAGAATATTGTCGAAATTCTGCACCAGCTTTTCTGTTCCTTCATCAAGACCCGCCCGGGGTGGGTCAACCAGAATGGTTGAGAAATGATAGCTGTCCAGATCGATTTCGCTCAGGCGGCGAAATGCACGTTCCTTGTTCATTGCTTGAGTAAACTCCTCACTGGATAGCCGGGCGATTTCTACATTGTCCACATCGTTCAGCTTAAAGTTTTCCCGGGCTGAGTGTACTGAGATTTTGGCAATTTCAGTCGCCAGTACATTGGTAAAATATCTGGCTAATACACAGGTAAAATTACCATTCCCACAATAGAGTTCTAAAAGATCACTGTTACTGGCGGACGTAATCTCCTGTGAGGCTCGACTGGCCCAGGCAAGCATAAGCTCATTAACACTGGCATTAGGCTGGGTGAAGCTGTTTTCTACCTGAGTGTAATGGAATGGTTTACCATCCACGGTCAATGTTTCAGTGACATAGTCTTTGTCCAGCACCAGTTTCTGCTTACGGGCACGTCCAATAATACGAATACCAAACTGTTCCTGAAGTGCTGTTGCTTCCTGTCTCCACTGTTCATCCAGCTGGCGGTGGTAGATCAGTGAAACCAGGGCTTCCTTTGTCTGGGTGGTGAGAAATTCAACCTGAAAGAGCCGTTTCTTCAGATGGCTGCTGGCAATGATAGCTTCCATCAGGGGCATCATTAACCGGTTAATGGTTTCGGAGCCGCTGGGAAAGGAGGTTACCTCAAAAGGCTGCTTGGTTTGTGGATCGAACATCCGGTAGTAGCAGTGATCTCCCTCATGCCAGACATGAAACTCTGCTCTCATCCGGTAATGTTCCGGTCTGGAACGGAAAAGTTCCAGCTCAGGAATACCAAAATCGGCAAACTCGTTGCAAATGCTGCTGGCTTTTTCTGCCAGTTGCTCTTCATACCTTTCGGGTTGGACTGTAGGTAGGGACATAGCACTAGTGATCAAATAAAAACGGCCCATATTATGGGCCGTAATAGCATGCGGGTGAAGCGTGGTTTATGGCTGGATACTGAATCGTTATGTTTACATAACGATCTTGGCCAGACACAGTGCGCCAACAATGTAGGAAGCAACAGATACCTGACGATAGTTACCGCTCAATAGCTTCAGTATGATGTAAGAGAGCATACCGATAATAATGCCTTCTGCAATGCTGTAAGTCATTGGCATGAACAGCAGGGTCAGGAATGCCGGGATGGACTCACTGAAGTCATCAAGATCAATATCCTTGATAGGTGACATCATAAACAGACCAACCAGCACCAGGGCCGGAGTGGTTGCTGCACCAGGGACCATAAGGAACAGTGGCGACAGGAACAGTGCAACCAGGAACAGGCCAGCTACGACCAGAGCGGTCAGGCCAGAACGACCACCTGCAGATACACCAGTGGCGCTTTCCACGAAGGTGGTTACGGTGCTGGTACCAAGGCACGCACCCGCGGTAGTCGCAACAGCATCAGCAAACAAAGCCTGCTTACAGTTAGGTACTTCGCCTTTTTCGTTCAGCATGTTGGCTTTGGTGGATACGCCCACCAGAGTACCTACTGTGTCGAACATATCCACAAACAGGAAGGTAAACAGGATGATGGCCATGTCCGTGGTGAACACCTGGTCCCACTGAAACTGGAATAAGATCGGTGAAATATCAGGAGGGGTTAGGCCGTTGCTGAAGTCTGGCATGGAGGTCACGCCCAGTGGGAAGCCGATCAGGGTGGTAGCTACGATACCAATCAGCAGTGCGCCGCGGACATTTTTAACCAGCAGGACACCGGTAACCAGAATGCCGATCAGAGCCAGCAGTGGTTTTGGATCAGTCAAAGTGCCAACCGTTACCAACGTTGCAGGGTTAGCTGCGACAATACCGGCGTTCTGAAGACCGATAAAGGCAATGAACAGGCCGATACCGCAGGAAACGGCTTTTTTCAGGCTAAGTGGAACGCTGTTAACAATGGCCTCACGGATATTGAAAGCGGTCAGAATCAGGAAGATGATGCCTTCGAGAAAAACAGCAGTCAGGGCCATTTGCCAGGAGTAACCCATGCCAAGCACAACACCGTAAGCAAAAAAGGCATTCAGGCCCATGCCTGGAGCCAGGGCAAAAGGCAGCTTTGCCCATACCGCCATTACCAGGGTGCCGATAATTGCGGAGATGGTGGTGGCTGTAAACACAGCACCAAAATCCATGCCGGCATCTTTAAGAATCAGAGGGTTGACCACGAGAATATAGGCCATGGTCATGAATGTGGTGAAGCCTGCAATCACCTCGGTTTTGACATTCGTGCCATGAGCTTTCAGGTCAAAATAATTCTCTAGAAAATCCCTGCCGGACATAAGTTACCTTTAGTGTTTACATCAGCATTGTGTTCTTTCAATCAGAAGAGGCGTTCTAAATATTTGCCTGTTCGGATGGTCGGAAAAGCGGTGGAATATATATTTCTTAAGATTATTTATTAATACGTATTTATTCTCTTTTTGGGGCTTGATTTGAATAGAGTGGCTGGTCAATAAATGATCAGGATGTTGTTGTGTCCATGTTTTATAGTCTGTGAGATGTTTTCCTGCAGGGATTAACAGAGTTATCCACAGATGCTGTGGTTAACTGGATACTGTGTGTTAGAGAGGGTTGGCGTCCAGGCATTTAGTTCTGGATATTTTCCCGGATCTGCTGCATTTTTAAGGCGATTTGATCGCTACGATGGCCGATCAGGATCATCTTCTGCTCTAACCTCTGCAGGGTATGGCAGACTTGTTGGAGCTTGTGGGGAAGTGCTCGCTGTGTGTGTTCAATAGAGGGGTCTTTGGGCTTGTCCATAGACCCAAGTATAGATGGGGGAGAGGGGGAGCGGCACTTTCAGGGAAAATGCCGGTCTGAAGAGTCAGGCGACTGCAGCCATGGTCTGGCTATTTATGCCCATGGCTCTTGTGTTGAGTTCTGCAAGCAGTTGTTCAATTTCCTGGCGATCGGATGCCTGGCTATCTGAAGTCTTCTGAGCTCTGGCTTTTCGGTGTCGCTCAATAGCTTCACGGATGCGCTTTTCCCTTGGGTCAAGTTCAATGATGATCTCTGGCTCAGCGGCTTTCACTGGTTCAGGCTGTTGCTCAACGACTTCGATCTCAACAGGTGTGAGAGCGGCTGGTTTGCTGTTGAGAAGTTCAACCGCATTGCTGCTTCCTGAAAGGACAGCGTTGGCTGCTGCCTGAATGGCTTCAAGCTGAGCCGAAATATCGTCACTGAGGCAGATGTTGTTCATTTGAACAACGGCATTCACCTGCGAACCGTTCTCCTGTTTTGCTGCCAGCTTCTCTTTCTGGGCTTCCGCCGTGCTTTCCTGTGCAGTAGAAACATCCAGTTTGATTTCCGGTGATCTGGTGCGTTCAATAGAAACGGCTGTCAGCGGTTTCGCAGGGCTGGGCTGTTGTGGCTCTGCAGTTTTCTCTTCAGCCTGCTTTTTCGGCTCTGGAGATATCTCATCAAAGTCATCGATGTCTCCATCGAACTCGGCAAAGATATTGGCAAGCTCTTTCTCCAGATTGGATTTACGGGTTCGTGTTTTCTTTTTAGGCTGAATTTTTACGGTACTGGTTTTGTAGCCCCGGAGGCTGCGAGCATCCAGCGTTTCAATGGCTTCCTGTTCAAGGGTGTTAAGCTCATTGCGGTCTTCTACGAAATCCCACTCTTCAACGACAAAGCCATCCCTGCCGTGGACGCGAATCTCCTGATATAGCGGGTAGTCAAGATTCTGCTCGGCAGCAGCCACCATTTTTTCCCATTGGTCAACCAGGTCATTGCGGGTTGACCCTACATAGACTTGAGAGGTGGTTTTGTTGGTGACGGTGAAGATAATCAACGCTTAAGACCTTGCTATGACTAAAACAGGGGCGCGATTATACCTGTCAATTTCTCAGTGTGCAGGGGTGGAAAGCTCGTATTTTGTAGTTTTTTTTAACCATGTCTGGCTTGATTTTGAAACTTGGCCGATTGCTTTGTCGTTCGTGCGAAGTCGCATTGCGCTATTACGATTTAATTGTCGTTTAGTGTGTTGGCTTAATGGTTGTCATTTAGGAGTAAGTCGCCCCCAGAGCTTCTGTTATTTTCAGCTTGCGCGGAGCTAGATGAGAAATGTTTCAGGCTCCATTGCCATGACGATGGCGTCTTCCCAGCCCTTGCCCATGGGGTAGTAGTTTTTTCTGACTCCGATCTCGCTAAAGCCTTCATCAAGATAAAGGTTGAATGCTTTGATATTGGAGCGGCGAACTTCTAATAGTATGGTGTTGCAGTCAGACTGTGATGCTTTTTGAATCATATGTTGCAACAGTTGCCGACCAATGCCTTGTCTCTGAAACTTTTTGTCTATGGTCAGAATTAGGATGCTGGCTTCACCGGCAGCCATCATCATTATGCAGTGCCCTACAATTTCGCTGTCCAGTACTGCCAGTTCGCAGGTGTAGCCTGATTTCAGGCTGTCAGAAAAGTGCGCTTTTCGCCAAGGATGCTCTGCTGATTGCTGCTCTACGGTATAGACCTGCTCCAGGTCTTTCTCCAGCATGTGGCGAAAAGTAAGTGATTGCTGTGTCATGGCTGATGATTTGTCTGAATCGTTTGATCTGTGGGGCTGGATGATTCTCAGGCGCTTCCGAGTGTGTTTGGTATTTTAGCGAGTAAGGGAGCCAGGTCCTGCCATGCTTCTCTTTTGAGTATGGACTGCTTCATAAGTTCATTCAGCCCATGAGTTACAGCAAACCATTGGCCTGTATGGGTGCCCTGCTGGATACCCCGGAGTTGCTCAAAATTTTTCTCTGGATCCATGACAAACCTGGCGGCTGACTGGCCAAATAAAAGAATAACCTTTCTGCGGGATAAGCCGTATTGGTTGCTCAGATAAGCGCAGATAGCATCGGCGGCAGCGTAGTCATCTTGGCTTAGTTGGCTTAAGAGACCCCGGCTTTCTGCCATTGGCCAGACAAACTCACGAAAAGCCTGTGGGCCTTCAGGTTTGAGCTTGAGTGCTCTCAGGATGTCATCTAATAGCCGTTGATGATAGCGGCTGAATTGATTGAGCCCGGAGTGTGGCATTTCGGCAACCACAAGACAGTCATCGCTGACTGGCTTTATTACCAGGCGGAACTTGCTGGCAGAACCAGCCAGCTGTTTTATGGGCTCTGGCGAAGGTTGGGCTTTCTGTTTGATTTCCTCTGCAGGTTTTGAAGGTGTAATAAACTGCCCAAGGATATCCGCTGGCTTTGTCGGTGAGTATCCTGCTTGAGAATGCTTTCTTGCTTCGTGTTGGTTGAACGCTGAGCTGCTCTCAGTGCCAGAAACAGAGTTAACTGACTCTGTTTCAGTAAGTGCCCGCGCATCCTCTTCAATCCAGTCAAATGGTCTGGCTGGCTGAGCGTTGGTCAGCTGGTATCTGGGAAACCAGGTCTGAATACCCATCGCTCCCAGGTAGTTTTGCCTGATTTTCTCACGGCGGGCGGTCTGCATCTTTACTGCAGAAATGTCGACAGCCTGATCACAGCTGGATGGTGAAGGTTGGTCAACGGTTTCGCCCTGCATGTTTGCTCTCAATGGTTGTGGCTCTTCTCAAGAGTAAGAGCAGGAGGAAGATTAAAATGCCAATAGTATCACTGAAAGACTCTGTTGGCATTTTAATCAAACCAATATGATCAAACGTTACCTCCCGTCTGTGGGTTGGCTTTGGTTAAATCTGCTTCCAGCAGGTTAAGAGCGTGGATATAGGCTTTGGCGGAAGCAATAACGATGTCGGTGTCAGCCCCGGAACCATTGACTATCTGCCCGTTTTTCTCAAGCCGGACAGAGACCTTGCCCTGGGAGTCAGTACCTGTTGTGATGGCGCTGACGTTATACAGTGCCAGTTTAGCCTGAGAGTTTGCTGACTTTTCAATAGCTTTGAAAATGGCATCAACAGGACCATCACCACTGCTGGAAACAATCCGTTGTTCTCCGTTGATTTCAAGAGTGAGTGTTGCTTCGGGTGTTTCGCCAATTCTTGAGCCAGCGTTCAGGTCAATCAATTTGTATTTTTCAACCAGCTCACTGCTGCTTCGGGCATCGCTCACCAGCGCCTGAAGGTCATCGTCGTAGATTTCCGATTTTTTGTCCGCCAGAACTTTAAACCTCTGGAAGGCATCGTTCAGGTCTTCCTGGCTGTTAAACGAAATGCCCAGTTCTTCCATTCGGGTTTTGAAGGCGTTGCGGCCAGACAGTTTGCCGAGTACCAGTCGGTTGGTATTCCAGCCCACTTCTTCTGCACACATAATTTCATAGGTTTCCCGGTGCTTAAGTACACCATCCTGATGTATTCCGGACTCGTGGGCAAAGGCGTTGGCACCCACAATGGCCTTATTGGGTTGAACCGGGAAGCCGGTGATGGATGAAACCAGTCGTGAGGCTGGTACGATCTGGGTGGTGTTGATGCCGGTGGTTACCCCCAGGCAATCCGAACGGGTTTTCAGGGCCATGACAATTTCTTCAAGAGAAGCGTTACCAGCTCTTTCCCCTAATCCATTGATGGTGCATTCGACCTGACGTGCCCCATTCACAACTGCGGACAGAGAGTTCGCTACTGCCAGACCAAGATCATTGTGGCAGTGTACGGAGAAAATGGCTTTGTCAGCGTTTGGGATGCGCTCGATCAGGGTTTTGATGGTTTCTCCAAACTGGTGTGGCAGAGCATAGCCAACGGTATCCGGAATGTTGATAGTTCTGGCGCCTGCATCAATGGCGGCTTCAATAATACGGCACAAAAAGTCTATTTCTGAGCGGCCGGCATCTTCACAGGAAAACTCAACATCATCAATCTGGTTTCTGGCTCGCTTTACGGCAAACACTGCCTGTTTGATCACATCGTCCGGGCTCATGCACAGTTTGTGTTGCATGTGGATGGGAGAGGTTGCAATAAACGTATGAATTCGGCCTCGTTTAGCTGGTTTCAGAGCTTCGGCAGCACGGTCAATATCTTTCTCCAGAGCCCTTGAGAGGCTGCATACGGTGCTTTCTGTGATGTTGGAGGCAATGGCTTTAACGGCTTCAAAGTCGCCTGGGCTGGCCATGGCAAAACCGGCTTCAATAACATCTACCCTCAGTTTTTCCAGGGTTCTGGCAATGCGTAACTTTTCATCACGGGTCATTGCTGCGCCAGGGCTTTGCTCTCCATCGCGCAGGGTGGTGTCAAAAATCACAACCTGATTATTGTTCATGATGTATCCCTTGCCTTTGCCGTTCGAAAGGCTGATTAATTTCTTATTGGTTATGCTGCTGTAATCGGTTTTGAGTGCGCAGCATTCTGGTTCAGCAAAGACTCAAGCTGAGCAAGCTGGTTTGCTGTCTGGCCATTAGAGCCATGTATTGGGGGAGATAGTAATAATATGCCCTAGGGCAGTAGTAGGAGTAGCAGGCGAGCGGGGGCAAAAAAGGTTTTGGGCAGGTGAATAAAGCCTGCGTCGTGAGAAGCCTTTGTATGGTTTTTTAAGACAACGTACTTTCTGTGCCAGTTTATCACGCTATTCATTGCGCCCTTCTCTTGAGGGGGAGTTGTTTTTACGTAAATCGGCTAGGTAGTTGTACTATAAGGGCAGACTTTGTCGGATACAAGACGGATTTGGAGAGATGGGCATAATTAATGCCCATGTCCATTGGTAATCAATAAGTTAGAGGGTGCTCTGTCCATTGCTGTAACAGGTTTATCCAGGCAGGATGGTCATTCAGGCACGGGATCAGCTCCAGTGATTCGCCACCGGCTTTAATGAACTCTTCTTTGGCGCCAATGCCGATTTCTTCCAGTGTCTCCAGACAGTCGGAAACAAAAGAAGGGCAGATGACCAGTATTTTTTTGGCGCCTTGATCAGCCAGTTGTTTTATGACATCCAGCGTGTTGGGTTCCAGCCACTTGGCTTTTCCAAGTCGGGACTGGAAGCCAACGCTGTATTTATCAATCGGTATGCCTGCTTTTTCAACAAAGGCTTCTGTTGTCTGATATACCTGATGGCGATAGCAGGTTTTGTGGGCAATCGAGGTTTTCTGGCAGCAGCTTTTGTCTTTCAGGCAATGATTGCTGGTAGGGTCATCTTTTATAATATGGCGTTCTGGTACGCCATGGTAGCTGAAGACCAAGTGGTCGAAATCTTTTTCCAGCCAGGATTTTGCGCTTTCGACCAGGGCTTCAATGTAGCCATCGTGATCATAGAAAACCGGATGGACACGAAGCGGAATGTTGACGTTCATCTCCTGCATCAGGCTTTTCGTGCGCTCAATCACGGTTTTGACTGACGACATGGCGTAGTGTGGGTAGAGTGGAAATAGCAGGATTTCCTCAATGCCTGGCTGTTGTGAAAGTTTTTTGAGAGCTTCTGCCATATCAGGCTTCCCATAACGCATGGCCAGCTCGACGGGGATGGTGGTTCGTTCTCTGAGCTTTTCCGTAAATTTCTCACTGTTTACGATCAGTGGGGAGCCCTGCTCAGTCCAGATTGCGCGATAAGCTTCAGCGGATCTTGCCGGGCGGGAAGGTAAGATAAAAAGGCTGAGGATCAGTCTGCGAATAACCCATGGCAGGTCGATCACATGCTTGTCCATCAAAAACTCATTGAGATAGTTTCGAACATCTTCAACAGATGTGCTGTCCGGTGACCCCAGATTAACCAGCAAAACGCCTCTGTTTTCCATAGGCTAATGAGCTCTCTGTAAGATTTGTCAGAAGTACCGCCAATTCCTTTTCATTGTGCAGGCTGGGCTGTATGGGTGGAGTACTTCAGGATTGATAAATTGAAAGCGAGTTTAACAGCTTTGGAGAAACTTTGGTGAGAATGGTTTCATTTCTTGTTTGTTGAGGTACCGGCCTCTAAACAGAGGCCAGGAAAAAATCAGGCCTGTTTGCGTCCAGCCCAGTAAAGAGTGGCAAAGCCGAAGATGGCAGAGAGTATGGAGCCGGTCAGTACACCGATACGATCTGAGATCAGGTAGCTGGTATTCACATCTTCAAAGGCCAGTGAGCTGATAAACAGGCTCATGGTAAAACCAATGCCACAGAGTATGGAGAGGCCGTACATCTGGATCCAGTTGGCTCCGGTGGGTAGTTTTGCCAGTCCCGATTTAACGGCCAGCCAGCAGAAGCTGAACACACCAATCTGTTTGCCCAGGAAGAGGCCGGTTACAATCCCCAGGGGGATTGGGGTGAACAGGCTTCTGATCTGTTCAGCATTCAGTTCAAGGCCTGCATTGGCAAACGCAAAAATAGGCAAGATCACATAATGAACACTGCTGTGCAGGTTATGCTGCAGGGCTTTCAGTGGGGATCGGCCTCTACGATCAACCGCTTTCAGTGGAATGGTAAACGCCAGAAGTACGCCAGCCAGCGTAGCGTGAACACCTGACTTTAATACGCAGATCCAGAGGAGTGTGCCCACAACCATATAAGGCCCGATCCTGGTAATGCCTCGATAGTTGAAGAAAGCCAGGATTGCGAGTAAGACAGAGGCAATGCCCATTGACATCAGGGACAGGTCTTCAGTGTAGAAAATGGCAATGATAATAATAGCGCCAAGGTCATCAATGATGGCCAGAGCCAGAAGGAATGTCATCAGTGATGCGGGTGCACGTTTACCTAGTAGGGCAAGAATACCTACGGCAAACGCAATGTCTGTCGCGGCGGGTATTGCCCAGCCCTTAATAGCAGTGGGGTCTGAGTAATTGAAAGCCACATAGAATAGAGCTGGTACCAGCATTCCGCCGATGGCGCCAATGCCTGGCAGCATAACCTGAGCCGGAGTGCTGAGTTCCCCTGCAAGAACTTCCTGTTTGACTTCGAGGCCGATCAAAAGAAAGAATACTGCCATCAGGCCATCATTGATCCACAGTAACAGTGGTTTGTGGATGTCCAGGGGGCCTACGGTAAAACGGATAGGGGTTGATAGCAGTAAGTCGTAATACTCTGCAAAAAAAGTATTGGCAGCAAGCATCGCCAGTGCCGAGGCGATAAAAAGCAGTACACCAATGGCGTAGTCCTGCTGCAAAAAGCTATGAAATCGTCTGGCAAACATGTTTTCTCCAAGTGCCCGTAGCTAACCGCCCGAAGCCCATCAATTACACTAGTGTGCCCGTAAGAATTTTATGCCTGTTTTTGATTAAAAAGTATACGTTGGCATAGTGGGCAAAAAATGGCATCCAGTTTATATGCACTGAATGCCGCTTGGTATTTAGGGCTATTACTTATGACGGCAGTGTGGAGTAAGCCTGTAGTGGTATTGGTATTTCAGGCAGCAGGTTTGCGGGCAAGGGTCACGCGGTCATGACCGGCCAGATCAGTTTCTGTACGAATTTGAGTGAAGCCTGCCTGAGAAAGGATTGTCTGGACGGGGCTGCCCTGGTCATAACCGTGTTCTAGCAGAACCCACCCTCCAGGCTTCAGGCTTTGCAGTGATTGCTCGGCAATATCACGGATATCGTCCAGTCCATCAACTCCGGAGACCAGCGCTGAAAGGGGTTCGTAACGGACGTCACCTTCTTTCAGATGCGGGTCATTGCTGCGAATGTAGGGAGGGTTGCTGACGATCATGTCCATTGAGCTTTTCGCCAGCGGTGAGCACCATGATCCCTCGATAAATACCGTGTTGCCGATACCATTGATAACCGCGTTTTCTGAGGCAACAGCAAGGGCGTCCGGGCTTTTATCGATCGCAGTTACTTCCCAGTCAGGCCTTTCCTTTGCCAGGGCGAGGGCTATTGCACCGGTACCGGTTCCCAGGTCAGCAACTTTGGTTTTTGGCTTGGTGTTTTGATGAGGTGCAATCTCTAGATTGAGTGCTAGACCCAGTGCCAGTTCAACCAGAAGCTCGGTGTCTGGCCTTGGGATCAGGGTGGCTTTGCTCACTTTTAGCTGAAGGCTCCAGAATTCGCGCTGTCCGGTCAGATAGGCTACGGGGTGTCCTGCTTTTCGTTGATCAATGAGCTTAAAAAAACTGTCCATCTGCTCACTGGTTAGAAGGGCTTCAGGCCAGGTGAAAAAATAACTTCGTGGCTTGTCCAGAATATGAGCCAGCAGTAGCTCTGCATCAAGCCGTGGGGTAGGACTGGCAGAAAGCATGCGGGATGCTTCTGCCAGAGAGGTGTCTATTCGGGAGCTGCTCATGACTTACTCACCAGCCAGGCTGGCCAATAGCTCAGCCTGATGTTCCTGAAGCAGAGGGTCGATCACCGGATCCAGTTCGCCTTCAACAATTTCTGGCAGTTTATAGAGGGTAAGGTTAATACGATGGTCAGTAACCCTTCCCTGTGGATAGTTATAGGTGCGAATCCGTTCAGAGCGGTCACCACTGCCGACCAGACTTTTACGGGTATCGCTGATTTCTTTTGCTGCAGCTGAATCCTGGGCATCCTGAAGTTTGGCTGCCAGCCAGGTCATTGCTTTGGCCTTATTCTTGTGTTGTGAGCGTTCGTCCTGACATTCAACCACAATGCCGGTTGGCAGGTGGGTGATGCGAATGGCTGAATCGGTCGTGTTGACGTGCTGGCCACCAGCGCCAGATGAGCGGTAGGTATCGATTCTCAGGTCTTCCTTGCGGATCTCAATAGCCTGTTGTTCATCAGGTTCTGGCATCACGGCAACGGTGCAGGCAGAGGTATGGATTCTTCCCTGGGATTCAGTCTCAGGCACGCGCTGTACGCGATGAGCGCCGGACTCAAACTTCATTCGACCGTAGACATCGCTGCCAATAACACGGGTGATTATCTCTTTGTAGCCACCATGCTCTCCATCGCTTGCACTGATAACCTCAATTCGCCAGCCACGTTTTTCAGCGTATCTGGAGTACATTCTGAAAAGGTCACCAGCGAAAATGGCCGCTTCATCACCGCCGGTTCCTGCACGAATTTCCAGGAAGGTGTTCAGACCGTCCCGTGGGTCTTTGGGCAACAGCAGAACTTCGAGGTTCTTTTCCATCTCTGGCAGTTGCTCTTCACAACTGGCCAGTTCCTCGCGAGCCAGTTCCGCCATGTCCGGGTCACCTTCTGCCATCATGGCTTCTGCTTCGGCTTTGTCGCTGAGTAGCTGGTCATACTCTTTGTAGGCTTTAACTACCGGTTCCAGTTCAGCGTATTCCTGGGAGAACTTGCGAAACTGATCCTGGTTACCAATAACTCCTGGGTCACTCAACAGTGCTGAAAGCTCTTCGAAGCGCTCACCGAGGTTTTCCAGTTTGACGAGAATGGACTCTTTCATGATGTCTGCAAAAGGTGTCTATAAAGGGGTGGATTCAGAATACCATCAGGCATCCTGAGTTGAATCAGTTTTACGACTGGAGTTCAGGCCCAGAAGTTTCTCTGCCCACTCCAGCTTTTCCTGCTGCCCTTTTGCGGCAGCGCTTTTCAGCTGTACACTGGGGTGGTGCATCAGTTTGTTGGTCAGAGAGCGAGCAAATTGCTGAAGTACTTCTTCCGGTCTGGCTCCTCTGGCCAGCCATTGCAGTGCTTTCTCAAGCTCCAGATCTCTTATCGCCTCTGTGCTCTGGCGATAGTTGCGCAAAAGACTGACGGCATCCAGAGCGCGCAGGCGAGTCATGAATTCAAAGGTGTCAGCCTCAATCATGCGTTCAGCCTGTTGGGCAGCATCTTTTCGCTGTTGCAGATTGTCTTCAATCACATCCTGCAAGTCATCAACAGTGTAGAGAAAAACATCAGCCAGCTCACTTACTTCCGGTTCAATGTCCCGGGGAACCGCAATATCCACCATAAACATTGGTTTGTGTTTTCTCTGCTTCAGTGCCTTTTCAACAGCGCCTTTGCCGAGCACCGGTACAGGGCTGGCGGTGGAACTGATAACAATATCGCTTTCATGCAGTATTTGGGGTAAATCCGAGAGTAGGACAGGCTTTCCGCCAAAAATATCCGTTAAGCGCTGGGCCCGCTCCAGGGTACGGTTGGCCACGATAATGTTGGCAACACCTTGCTGGCAAAGGTGTCGTGCGGTCAGCTCAATGGTTTCGCCAGCCCCGATTAATAATGCCGTATTTTCGCTGAGATCGGAAAAAATCTGCTTTGCCAGTCGGGTAGCGGCATAGGCTACGGAGACTGGCTGCTCGTTGATAGCGGTTTCTGTCCGAATCTGTTTGGCCGTGGTAAAGCTGTGCTGAAATAATCGATTCAGGCCTGGGCCGGCAGTGTCTGCTTCCTGTGCGCTGGCGTAAGCAGATTTTAACTGTCCCAAAATCTGGGGTTCGCCGAGAACCATCGAGTCAAGCCCACAGGCAACACGCATCAAATGGCGCACTGCTGCTTCATCATGGAAAAGGTAGCTGTGTTCTGTCAGTAATTTACAGTTGGTCTGATGATAGCTGGTCAGCCAGTCAATCAGTCTTTCATAGCAAAGTCTGGCCGCTTCAGACTCGGAACTGTGGATAGCACAGTAGATTTCGGTACGGTTGCAGGTAGACAGAATGGCAATTTCTTCAATGCCAGTGTGGATCCTGGCGCTTTGAAGTGCATCGGACAGCTGGTCAGCAGCAAAGGCAACCTGTTCCCTCAATGTGATTGGTGCTGTCCTGTGATTGATACCGGCGGTAATATACCCCATCAGACCTCTGTTGCTGTCCTGGTTCACTGCTACTATAGATTGGCTGACATATCAGTACCCGTATTATGCAGCATTCGATGCTATATGGACGGGGCGTTATGTAGCTCAATTTTTAATTTGAAAATGCTTTCAGAGGAGTATGCCCGGTTCAACGTGGGTACTGCCTGACATTTTCCGCTTAAGGCTTTCTTTCAGGAAAGCTCTTGATTGCTGGAGCGTTCTGCAAATCCTGCTTATGTTTTTTCTGGCTTATGACCATATCCGATACCTCAATCGCAGCTATCAGATTCAGACTCAGGCCGCAGTCAGGAGTGAGAATCTTTATGGGGTTGCTGGATTGATGGGTGTTTCGGCCGATCAATTCTGCAATGGAAAGCGTGTAACTGCAAACTCTCTTCACGTTTTTTAATGGATATTTTGCACAGTTTGCTGGTCTTTGATGAGAGGGCTGTTCTTGGTGCGGAGAGCTGTGTTTGCTTGTCGACAGGAATAAATCCAAAGGGCGACTGCTTCTATACCTGAAGGGCTTGAAGTTGCTACGCTGCTATCAGTGAGTAGATGTAGCCGGCAAAGTAACAGCGTTAAATGTGACGGGTATATCAACCAGAATTAGGGGAAAGGGCATACCATCCATGATTAGAATGATTGCCAGGGCTGAATATTTCATCAATGGGGCTGAGGTTTTCAGAAAATGCAGTAAACCGTTGATTCTTGTTTTTGTTGCTTTTCTAGCGGGTTGTGCCAGTCAGAATGTTCAGCAGGTTGATAGTAATGCTGCAAGCTCAACGGATGGCCAGTCACAGGCTCGGGCTGATGAGCTTGTTACCCCTTTTGAGGCGGAGACGCTTTATGATTTGCTGGTGGCAGAGGTTGGTGGCCAGCGTCAGCGCTACGACCTGGCGCTGGGTAATTATTTGAAGCAGGCGCACAAAACAAGAGATATCGGCGTGGCTCAGAGAGCCTATCAGGTTGCGGTTTATGTAGGGGCACGACAGGCCGCGCTGGATGCTTCATTACTTTGGGTTGAACTTCAGCCGGAAAACCTGGATGCACTTCATGGGTCTGCGCTTGAGTTGGTGTATGCCGGTCAGTATGACAGGGCCTTTGCCCAGATGAGCCAGCAGCTTTCCCTGGGGGGGAGTCCTGCCTTTGACGTACTTGCCAGTGCAGCTGGCAACGCCCAGGGGAAGGTGGCTAAAGATAGCCAGCTTGAACTTATTCGTCAGTTTGACAAATTGTCTCAGGCTTACCCGGATTATCGTGTACTGAAGCTGGGTAAGGCTATTCTGCTTCAGCAGAGCGGTGAGTTTGAATCAGCGCTTGCTCTTGCAAATGAGCTCCTTAGGCAGGATCGCGGATTTGTACCTGCCATGATGGTAAAGGGCCGGGCTTTAAACAAATTGAAGCGGGATGCTGAAGCTGAAGTTATGCTTGCTGAAGCGGTTCAGCGTCACCCTGATAAAAACCGCCTTCGATTGTTATATGGCAGAGTTCTCGTTCATGCAGGTAAGCTCGACCTGGCAAAGAAGCAGTTTGAAATTCTGCTTGAGAGGGCTCCCGGGGAGAGTGATATTGTATTGTCTCTGGCGCTTATCACATTGGAAAATGGTTTGGAGCAGGAAGCCGGGCGGTACTTTGAGCAGCTGCTGGCCCTTGGTGAGCGGAACAATACAGCTCACTACTATCTTGGACGTTTGAGTGAGAAGCAGCAAAAGTACTCTTCAGCAAAAGAACATTATCTTTCTGTCGGTCCTGGAAAGGAGTTTATGGCGGCCCAGGTGGCATTGACCCAGATGCTGGTTGAGCAGAATAAACTGGAAGAGGCGCTGACCCATATAGGGGAGGCAAGAAATCGTCACCCTGCACGAATGGAATCGCTTTTCTTGCTGGAGGGGGAGCTTCTGGTTAATGATCGTCAGCTGGGCAAAGCGTTGATATTGTTTGAACGGGCGCTTAAAACAAACCCCGAATCGGTAAACCTTCTTTATTCAAGAGCAATGGTTTATGAAAAGCTGGATGACCTGAAAGGTTTGGAGAAAGACTTGCGTTCTATTCTGGAGTTTGATCCTGATAATGCTGCTGCATTGAATGCTCTGGGGTACACTCTTGCTGATCGAACCGACCGCTTTAAAGAAGCTGAAGCACTTATTTTGCAGGCTTATGATTTGAACAGCGAGGATCCGGCGATTCTGGACAGTATGGGATGGGTGCAGTTCCGCCTCGGAAACCTCGATCAGGCAGAGAAATATTTAAGAATGGCGTACAGCCAGTTTCCTGATGCTGAGATTGCTGCTCACTTGGGTGAGGTGCTCTGGGTAAAAGGTGAGAAAGATGCTGCCAGATCTCTATGGGCGGAAGCGCTGAAGAAAAGTCCTGATAGTCAGATTTTAAAGGATACAATGGGTCGGCTTTCAGGAGCTGACTCCAAGAGCCAGGCAGAAACGCTCAGTACTGCACAGTGATTTTTTTCAAAAAGTAAATGTCGAGCCTTCAGTGGTTATATTCATGACGAGGGTTGTGCGATCTACGCATAAAACAGTTTGGTGTGTATAGGAATGGGTATTGATAAATACTTTTCTGGTTTAAGAGTTTTACTGGTTCTATGCTTTTTCATCCTTTCCGGCTGTGCTTCCCGAACGATTGACTCGGGCAGGCAGGTTAGTGATGAAGAGAAAGAACAGCGCTGGCAGCGACATCAGGAGCGGCTGGGGCAGATTAAGTCCTGGGAGATAGCAGGGCGCCTTAACATGAGGGTTCCGGGGCGATCCGGCACCATGTCGCTTGATTGGCGACAGCGTGCGGATGAATACAAGCTGTTTCTGGATGGCCCTTTTGGTGTGACGGTTGCCCGTGTTTCTGGAAATCGTCAGGGAGTGTCGGTATCCACGTCCGATGAAACCCGTTATGGGCCGTCACCTGAAATGCTGCTTTATTCCCTGACCGGGTGGCAGTTTCCAGTCAGTAATCTAAGGTATTGGGTCAGGGGGCTTCCGGCTCCTGGTAATGACGCCAGAATCCAGCTGAATAATCAGGGGTACCCTGAAAAAATTGAACAGCAGGGCTGGACGGTTGCTTATCAACAGTATGGGTTGAGCCAGTCATCGCGTTTGCCTGCTAGGTTGACGGTAACGCATGGCGAAGTCCGCCTGACCCTTATGGTAAATAGCTGGAAATACTAGGGCGTTAATGTTTTGTTGTGGCTTCGGCATATCTGGGTGCTATTTCCGGTAGCCCCGACTTGAGTGCTTTTTCTTCAGGTGATATTTCGGAATGAATTTTAGAGAGCTCGTCATGAGCAAATGTTTTGTTCTGACAGAATATTGCGAATCATTATTACAGGCTTTTTTAGCGTAAAAACATTTTTCTGGAGTCTTCTGGATGCTGACAGAATTGGTGTTGCCAGCCCCGGCCAAGTTGAACCTTTTCCTGCATATCACAGGTCGCAGACCTGATGGCTATCATAACCTGCAAACACTTTTTCAGTTTCTGGATTTTGGTGATCAGCTCACTATCGCCAGCAGTGATTCAGGTATTGAGCTGGTTTCTGACTTGGAAGGAGTGGAGCCAGAAGATAACCTAATTGTTAAGGCCGCCCGCCTTCTTCAGCAGGAGACCGGTTGCCGGCAGGGGGCAAAGATACGCCTGGATAAACAGCTGCCCATGGGGGGGGGGGTTGGAGGTGGCAGTTCCAATGCAGCGACCACTTTGCTAGGGCTTAATGCCTTATGGGGGTTGAGCCTTACCCTTGATCAGCTGGCGGCACTCGGTTTAAAACTGGGGGCTGATGTTCCGGTTTTTGTGCGTGGGCACAGCGCTTTTGCCGAAGGGGTTGGTGAGATTCTTACTCCTATTGAGCTTCGGGAGGATTGGTTCCTTATTGCGGTTCCGAATGCACAGGTGAATACCGCCGCGATGTATGGCCACAGTGATTTGACAAGAGATTCATTGCCGATTAGAGTGCGCGACGTTCTTGAACGGGAGGGGGCCGCTCTTGCTCAGGCTCTCGATAACCATCAGGGGCAACAGAGGCGAAATGATTTCGAACCTCTGGTCCGTTCGTTATATCCCGAGGTTGATAAAACGCTCTCTCTGTTGGATAATCTCGCAGATTCGAGCATCGGACGGGCCATGATGAGTGGTTCCGGGGCATCAGTGTTTGCCCGGTTTGCCAGTCGTGAACAGGCGTTAACGGCTCAGGCTGAACTGACTCTCAGCGTTACTCGTCCTGAGATTGCAGATGATACATCAAAGCTACACAGCTTTGTGGCGCACGGCATTAATCGTTCGCCCCTGCATACAGCTTTGCAGCAGGCAGGCTTTACGCTTACAGCGTAATTCTGCAAAAACTTTGATGTTAACTACGATAAATCGGCCTGGATTGTGCACGGATTGATAAAGAGATTTACTGGGGTGTCGCCAAGCGGTAAGGCATCAGGTTTTGATCCTGACATGCGGGGGTTCGAATCCCTCCACCCCAGCCAGTATTTTGTTCGTGTGCTCTATCGTACCGGAAGTCGTTTCCTGCCATCTATTTATGCTGATTTTTCAGGCAGCGCTCTGTCTGAACCCTCTCTAGTTACTCGATTTTTCCACCTACGCCCAGTATCCAAGCAAGGTAATTTCTCGTGTCGAAAATGATGGTGTTTGCCGGCAACTCAAATCCGGATTTGGTTCACAAAGTTGTCAATCACCTGCATATCCCACTTGGCAAGGCTTACGTTGGCCGTTTCAGTGATGGCGAGTGCGCCGTAGAAATTCAGGAAAATGTCCGTGGCCGGGATGTATTCATCATCCAGTCAACCTGTGCACCAACAAACGATAACCTGATGGAACTGCTGGTGATGGCGGATGCCATGCGCCGCTCTTCTGCGGTTCGTGTTACTGCAGTTCTTCCATATTTTGGTTATGCCCGTCAGGATCGTCGTCCTCGTTCCAGTCGTGTACCGATCAGCGCCAAAGTTGTAGCGGATATGATTGCTGGTGTGGGTATAGATCGTGTCTTGACGGTTGATCTGCATGCGGATCAGATTCAGGGCTTCTTTGATATTCCTGTGGATAACGTCTATGGATCACCAATCCTTCTGGACGATATCGAGCGTCGTGATTACAGCGATGTCATGGTGGTTTCACCAGATCATGGTGGTGTGGTTCGTGCCCGTGCCGTGGCCAAGCGTCTGAACTCAGACCTGGCTATTATCGACAAGCGTCGTCCAGAGGCCAACAAGAGTGAAGTAATGAATATCATTGGTGATGTTTCTGGACGCACCTGTATTCTTGTTGATGATATGGTGGATACGGCCGGTACTCTGTGTCAGGCTGCCGCAGCCCTGAAAGAGAAGGGTGCAAAGGCCGTTTATGCATACTGCACACATCCAATCCTCTCTGGTCGTGCTTTGGAAAATGTAGCTAACTCTCAGCTGGATGAACTGGTGGTAACTAACACCATTCCTCTGAGCCCAGCAGCCCAGGCTCTGGACAAGATTCGTCAGCTGGATATGTCTCCTCTGCTGGCTGAGTCTGTGCGCAGAATCAGTAATGCAGAATCCATCAGCGCAATGTTTCAGTAAATCCTGAGCGAGGCCTGATGTTAAAAAAGGATGCCAGAAATGTGCATCCTTTTTTTGTGTCTGTTTTTTCTTGTCAGCCGATTTCGTCGCTTATTGTGATTGTTTCGAGTTGCTGAGATAGAGGCTGTGTAGAGAAAGCTACTGCAGTTGATTCGGTTTTTGTTTTGTTGTGGCGGGTATGCCTTGTATTTTTATGGGCATAACTTTGTGGATTACAGGGGGAGACTAGGTATTAATCATTAGGTTATAAAATTGCCAGCCTGTTATTATTCAGGCTCAAACCTGTTCGGCCTTAATTCTTCTAAGGCTTTGTCTGGCATCCCATGGCCAGATGCACGTCATCAAACTGATGGCATCAACCACTTCAGGCGTGTCCTGCACGCACTGCAATCGAAAAATTCAATTCTATAAGGACAGTGTAATGACAAAATGGGTCATGCTTACTGACTTTGCCCTTGTTGGCGCTCTTCTGCTTCTTGGAAAAATACTGAGGGTTCATTGTCGGCCATTGCAGCGTATTTATATGCCTGTTGCTGTGCTTGCCGGGATGGTTGGCCTGATACTTGGGCCATCGAGTGTTGATATTCTTCCCTGGGGAAGGGATTTTGCTTCCAATGCCAGCCTGTTGACGGCAGTGCTGTTTGCAGCATTGGGCCTGGCAACAGATCTCCCTTCTCCCAGGTGTGTTGCCCAGCGTGCGGGGAGTCTTTGGGCTTTTAACCAGGTTGCTACCGTTTCTCAATGGCTGTTTGCGGCGATGCTGGGGTTGTTTCTGGCAACGTTTTTCTGGCCTGGGCTGAATCCGGGGTTTGGCCTGATACTTTCAGCAGGCTTTATGGGGGGGCATGGTACTGCCGTTGTCGTTGGAAATATATTCAGTGATCTGGGGTGGGCAGATGCCTTAACGCTGGGGCTGACATTTGCCACCGCTGGTATTTTTATCTCCATTTCTGTTGGAATGTTGATTTTGCAGCTTGCTGTAAAGTTGGGAGTTATTCGAAATTTTACCTGTTTTAACAGGATGGATGATTACCAGCGTAAAGGATTGATCGCACCAGACAAGCAGCAGGCTGTGTTAAAGGAAACGCTGTCTGCTTTGTCAGTAGACTCGTTTGCTATTCATATTGCACTTATTGCTGTCGTCACCGCATTTGCATATCACAGTGCGAATTATCTCTCTTCATTTTCAGAGCAGATCCAGATACCTAATTTTGTTACGGCGTTTATCGGTGGAATGATGGTTCGCCTGGTGGCCCAAAAGACTGGCTGTAGACGCTACCTTTGTGACAATGTGTTTAATCATGCAGGTGCTACCACGACTGATTTTCTGATTGTTTTTGGTATCTCTTCGATCAAGGTAATGGTGCTGGCCAGCTATCTGCTGCCGATGCTGATTCTGCTTGTTTCTGGAACGTTGTTTACCCTGTTTCTGGTGCTTTGGGTTGCTCCGAGGATGCTTGGTGAGGAGTGGTTTGAAAAAGGGATTTTTTCATGGGGCTGGCTTACAGGAACAGTGGCCATGGGCATTGCACTGTTGCGAATCATTGATCCAAGGATGAATGGGGGCGTTCTGGATGATTATGCCATTGCGTATGTGCCAGGCAGTATTACTGATGTGTTTATTATCTCGATGATGCCGCTGGCGATGGTGCATGGTTTTTATATGGAAGCGGTAATGGCGTCTGCAGTTTATCTTCTGCTGGTCCTGTTTGTCTGGAAAGTCTTTCTTTGTAGATCTCAAGGCCAGCCTGTCATGGAGTAAGTGCAGGTCAACCTGCTGTTTGTCGGCTTTCGCTGGTAAGAAGGCAAACAGCTTTTTGAGTATTCAATCTCTTGTTTTTTCTGCCAGCTCCAGAATTTTGTTATTCGCTTCGAAAAGCACCTCTTTGCCGAGCTGGGTGATGAAGTAGTACTTACGTTGCCTTCCTTCGCTGACCATGACTTCTTTTTTGATCAGACCTTCTTCTTCCATTTTGTGCAGAAGTGGATAGATGGTTCCCGGGCTTATCCTATAACCATGGTCGTTCAAATGGTCGATCAGCCAGGCACCAAAAAAGGGTTCCTGGTTTGCATGCCTGAGAACGTGTATCTGGATAAAACCCAGAAAAAGTTTTCTTAAAATCTTTTCTTTCATAAAGGATTCAAATAACGTTTGCAAATATCAACTTCTGATATTTGGGTGAGCGCGATGTGTGAACCGGTCATGCTTTGTCAATTGAAAGGGGCATTTATTGGCAGCGCCTCAACACCTTTGCTTTCTGGTGTGGATTTAACCATAGCAACGGGGGAAAGTCTGGTTTTTCATGGCCCTTCGGGCGGTGGCAAAAGCTCGTTACTTAAGTCTCTTTTGGGAGGGGTTCATATCTTCCGTGGAGAGTACCGTTTTCGAGGTCAGTCTGTGGATGTTCGCATGTTGAAAGAGATTCGGCAGGCCATGGCTTATATACCTCAGCAGCCCGAGATCGGTAAGGAGGCTGTGACTGACTATCTGCAGCGGCCGTTTTCCTGGAAGGTATCTTCTGGCAAGTCTTTTAACCAGAGAGAGGCAGCTGACTGGTTTGACCGGTTTGGGCTGGAAAATGCACTGCTTTCATCATCCTGTGATCGACTGTCAGGTGGTCAGAGGCAGCGACTGGCTATTGTTCGTGCGCTGATGACCGGTAGAAAGATTGTGCTGGCTGATGAGCCGACCTCTGCGCTGGATGATGAGGCGTGCCAGAAAGTGGTCTCGACGCTTTTGGCGGGAGAGTTTACCGTTATTTCAGCGTCCCATGACCCTCGTTGGATGAATCACTGCAGCCGCCGGGTGCTGGTTGCTGCTGGCCAGGTTGGTGAAGGTCAGAATGGTGCAGATAACTGCAAAGCCGGTCGTGATGAAAAGGTAGGTGTGTGATGAATGAGGGGGGAGTAGGCCTGATTCAGCTGTCCTTGTTTTATGGCATTCTTATACTGCCATTGGCTCTGTTGTGGTGGCTTGGGCTCAGGCAGCTGGTCCACGGACTTATCGTTGGTGTGGCCAGAATGACTCTGCAGCTGGGCCTGATCGGAATATACCTTAAGTTTCTCTTCGATCAGGACAGTCTCTGGCTTAATGTTTTCTGGCTTCTGGTCATGGTTACGGTTGCTAATCTACACATTTTGACCAGGGCGGGTATATCAAAAAGGCATTTGTTCTGGGTGTCCCAGTTCAGCCTTCTGGCTGGGGTGGGTATTGTGCTGTTCGGGATGATTCTGGTTGTGCAGCCAGAGCCTTGGTATCAGACTCGGTACCTTATTCCGCTGGCGGGTATGCTGCTTGGAAACTGTCTGACAGGTAATATTCTGGTGCTTGAGCGTTTTTACAGTGCTGTTGGTGAACGTTATGAGCAGTTTATGGGGGACCTGTTGTTGGGAGCCAGCCTTTATGAGGCATTGCAGCCATTTATACGAAATGCATTGCAGGCGGCGTTGAGTCCGATTGTTGCAACCTTGACCACATTGGGGGTAGTCGCTTTGCCTGGGATGATGACGGGGCAGATTCTGGGAGGGGCAGAGCCGGTTGAGGCGGTCATCTACCAGATAATGATTATGCTTGGGATTGCCAGCAGTATGGTGATTTGTGCAGTATTGAATATTGTGTTGAGTATCCGTATCGCATTTGATGGTTATGGGCTGTTGAACCGGTCGGTTATGCTTTCGCCGGAAAGATAGTCCAGAAAGCGTGGATTTTCAGTAAATACCCAGTCTGATGCGGGAAACATATTTTGCTTTTTTACGTCATGCCGGTATGATATCGCACCTTTGAATCCCTTTGTGGGGTTCTGTTTGAAAAGCCTGACTCTGCCTGGTCGCAAGGTGGTGGCAGGTATATTGGAGATAATCATGTCTGAAGCAATCGTTTTAAACGCAACAGCGCGTAAGGATATCGGGAAAGGTGCGAGCCGCCGCCTCCGTCGTGCTGACCTGGTTCCTGGTATCATCTACGGTGGTGAAGCTGAGCCTGTACAGATCACTCTGGAAGGTAAGGCTATTCGTAAGGCCCTGGAAGTTGAAGCTTTCTACTCTCAGGTTCTGACCCTGACTGTTGACGGCGCCAAGCAGCAGGCTATCCTGAAGGATCTGCAGCGTCATCCTGCTAAAGAATTCGCCATGCACATGGACTTCCTGCGTGTTGATGCAGACCATGAGATCACTACTAATGCTCCTCTGCACTTCATCAATGAAGAAGAGTGTGTAGGCGTGAAGGCTGGTGGTGCGATCGTACACAACCGTGTGGATCTCGAAATCAAGTGTCTGCCAGGTGACCTGCCAGAGTTCATCGAAGTTGACATGGCCAAGGTTGAATTGGGTGGTCACGTTCACCTGAGCGATCTGACCATTCCTGCGGGCGTTGAAGTTCTCGCTCACGGCCAGGATCTGGACATTGCCAGTGTTCAGGCTACTCGTGGTGGTTCTGAAGAAGAATCCGAAGAGTCTGCTGAAGAAGCTGGCGAAGAGTAAGCATAAGGAGGCAGTGGCATTATGGCAAAATCTTCGGAACAGTCGATTCGACTGGTTGTGGGGCTGGGAAATCCTGGAGCACAGTATGAAGACACCCGCCATAATGCCGGCTTCTGGTACGTTGAGCAGTTAGCAAGAAGCCATGGTGCAATCCTGCAGCCAGAAAAGAAGTTTTTTGGCATGACTGCCCGGGTACAGATAGGCGGACAGGAAGTTCGCCTGCTTAATCCTACAACTTTTATGAATCGAAGTGGTCAGGCTGTTGGTGCCATGGCGACTTTCTTCAAAATCCCTCCTGAATCTATCCTTGTGGTTCACGATGAGCTTGACCTGCCAGCAGGCGTTGGTCGCTTGAAGCAAGGCGGTGGCCATGGTGGTCACAACGGTCTCAGAGACATTATTTCTTCTCTTGGAAACAGTCGTGAGTTTTTGCGGCTTCGTCTTGGTATCGGTCATCCCGGAAACAGTAAAGATGTGGTGAACTATGTGTTGACCAAACCATCAATTGCAGAACGGCAAAAGATTGATGCTGTCATTGATGAATCTATCCGGGTAACGCCTGAAGCTTTGAATGGCAAACGATCCAAAGCGGTTCAGGAATTGCACACTTTCTCTGGCTGAGATTTTTTCTCTGGTGCCTGCTACTGAATTGATACATTCAACTCAGGGATTGGCCAGTAATCATTTTTATTAAACTGTTTCTCCTTTCTAAGCATGGCGTTGTCGACCAATCGACATATCAGCTCTTCGAACTCTATTCCGGCATGCCTTGCTCCATCAGGAAACAGGCTGGTCGGTGTCATTCCGGGTAGATTGTTAATTTCTGAAAAGATGGGCTCTCCGTCCTCTGGGACAATGAAATCTGACCGACTGATATCGCGGCAGCGAACCAGTTGGTGTGCCTGCAGAGCAATTTCCTGAACCCTTTTTCTCTGATCATCAGTAATGCGGGCGGGAATAATGTGTTCGCTCAAGCCTGGTGTATAGCGGTGGGTATAGTCGTACCAGGCATTATCAGGCGTAATGATTTCCGTGGTTGGAAGCACCTGTGTGGTCTCCAGCTCAAGTACCCCGGCGGTGACTTCTCTACCCTGAATAAATGTTTCCACCAGTAGTTGCTCATCTTTTTCAAAGCCGCTTCTGAGCCGTTCTGACAGCTCTTTCTCGCCTTGGGCAAATTGAATGCCGATACCGGAGCCCTGGGCGAAGGGCTTGATAATAACCTTCTCCCCTAGAGCTTCAAGGCATTGATTGACGGACAGATTTAACGGGGCTGTACGAGAAACGACGCAATCTTTTGCCATGGGAATGCCTGCAGCCTGTAAAATACGCTTGGTTGTGACCTTGTCAAGGGCGCACGCACTCCCTAAGACCGCAGAGCCAACATAAGGGATGCCCATGATCTCAAGAAGCCCCTGAAGGCAACCATCTTCCCCCATTGGGCCGTGGGCAACAGGAAATACAACATCGACCTGGTGGAAGGTCAGGTTGGTGGGTAGCATCTCATCCAGTTCAAGAGTTACTACTTTCTGAAAGTTTTTCTCCAGAGGTGAGCTGATTCGACCTGCTGAAAGTCTGGAAACACCGGCTTCAGGGGAGGGGCCTCCACAAATTATTCCCACGGTAATACTTCTGTCTGGCATCTAGTGATCCATAAGCTTAAGAATACAGTTAATCAAATGTAGTTGTTTTTGTTGTCCTGCATATTGTTAATTGCTTTATCGCATGAGGTGTTCTTTTGGTACAGGAAAGGGGGGGGGCGTACAGCTTTTCTACATAAGCCGTAAGCCGTGGAAGATCCTTTGATTGTGACCACACAAGCATTTATTGCCTGAGTGCTTGTGTGATCAACTGACCCCATGGCTAATTGAGAATGCCCCTTAATATTCAGATGTTGCCCAGCGATAAAATCCAGTGGCCAGAATGATGCCAAGTCCAGCTTTCATAACGGTATAGATGTAGGGGGAAGATGAGAGGTAGCTGGCAATAATATAAAAAAGCATGGCTGTACTTGCTATTTCTACGGTTGCCAAAAGACCCCCTGCTGCACCCGTCAGACCGGGAATGCTTTGCATGCCCAAAGTATGACCAATGGTTCCTGTAAACGGGCTCGTGCCTTTCCAGAGTTTGCTGATGTAAGGGTGTCTTTGGGCATAATCGGGGAGATCGTATAGCGATGGGAATTCCTCAATTATTTCCCAGTCATTAACAAGAGCATTTAAATAATGCTTGTCACCGGTGGAGGTAATCAGTGCTGCTGGTTGAGCATCAAACCTGATGTTGCCTTTACTTTCTTCAATAAGCTGTAATTGCCTGGCTGCTTCTATGAGTTGATTGACTGTTTGCAGTTCAGGTCTGCCGCCTGTTTCACTGTTAAGGAAATGCATCTGGTTTCTAAGGAGTAAAGAGCTGTATGTTGCAGGAGGCTCGCTTCCGGTGTCGTCATGCCTGTCATATAGCTTTGTTGTTGCTATTTCTGCTGGTATTTCACCAACGCCTCTTTTGCTTAAAGAAAGAACGGCTACTGTTGGTGTCTTGTTGATAATGCCATTTTCGACCCTGTGGCATAGAAGGGCGTCGACTGTTGAAGTTCCATCAAAATGTAATTCATTTAACACTCTGATGATTTTCGGTGTGGCCACTCTGGCTTGCTGCCTGGCTTCACCGGTTTCGCTTTCAGTTTCTACTGGGCTCTCCGGAATGAGAGAAAGGTGGGTGATTTTTTTGATCCGCTGATCATGGCAATAATAGTTATTTGAGGTTAGAGGTGTGCTTTCAGGTAATACGATTGGTGGGGAGCATGGGTCAATGAAGTAATCGGCCGGGGCAAGCACTCGATTGTTTCCAATGAGAATACCCTTTGCCATTCTTTTTTCTCTTGCAAGGAGGGTGCCGGAGCAATGGTCAAAGTGAGCGGTAATAACTGGTGGGGCGTCGGAGTGCTTTTCAAGGATGTACCCGGTAGCCGTCAAATAGGAGTCGATATGTTCACCGGTTTCCACGGGTTGAGTGTTTTCTTCTGCAATGGCTGTGAGTGGATAAGCTGCCAGTGCAAATACCATTTTAAGAATGACGGTTTTGATAAGTTGATTCACAGGATTATCGCCTTGGTTAATAAGGTAATACATTTTTTTGCAGTTAAAATGGCCTGGATTCATTTGTCGGTCACAAGCCGCTTTCTGGTAATTAGTTTTAGATGTTGAACGCTTGGACATTTTTTTGAGCGGATAATTCTATTTTTTGAGAACACCGAAAGCATGGTTAAGCCTGAATCTGGAATTCTGATTATTTTAGTTGTGCTTGTTAGTATTTTCCGTAATATCGACAATGCGTGTACTTTTGTACTGTTACATCAGTACAGGTGGCTGAGATAAATTGAACACGGCATGAAGACTGAGTCCTGGTTTCAGGTAATCAAACTGCTGAAGGGACAGCAGGATGTGGACGCGCTCCATGAGGTTATGGGGGTGTTACTGACTCGAGAAGAGCGGGAGGCAATTGGCTCAAGGTTGGCCATTATGCGGGCCCTGCTTTCGGGAGAAGAGTCTCAACGGGAGATCGCCAGGCGGATAGGGGTGAGCATCACCAAGGTGACCCGCTGTTCAAATTATCTCAAAACGCTGTCTGATGCTGAAATGTCTATGATTGAACAGATCTAAATAGTCAGTGTCTTATTAGAAAACAGACTTGAGCTGAATAAACAAACAGTTCCATAAAGCAGTAGGAATAATAATGTCTGAAGCAGTTATAACGGAAAGTTCTTCGGACTCTGCCAGGAAGCAGGGTTCGGTTCTTGGAGGAACGGTGATCGTTGCCGGAACCGCGATTGGTGCCGGAATGTTTTCACTGCCGGTAGCCACCAGCGGTCTCTGGTTTGGTTACTCAATGCTGCTGATGGTCTTTACCTGGTATTGCATGTACAGTGCCTCACTCTACCTTCTGGAAGCCAACCTGCGTTTCCCGCTGGGTGCGAGCTTCGATTCTATTGCCGAGGGCACCATTGGTTCTGTTGGTCGTGTTGTTAACGGGGCCTCTGTTGCCTTTCTTTGCTACATCCTGACTTATGCCTACATCTCGGGTGGCAGCTCCATCATTACTTATTCTCTGGAAGCTGTAGATGGCATCTCTCTGTCCCCTCCGATGGCCAGCTTTGTTTTTGCCTTGGTGCTATCGGCTATTGTAATGACCGGAACCCGTGCGGTAGATCGTGTGAGTACGGTGCTGATTGGCGGAATGGTAATAACCTTTCTATGGAGTATCAGCGGCTTACTGGGCAATGCTTCGTCTGACTATTTGATGCCGGGTCTGTCCTTTTCTGAAGTCTTTCCTTTCTCTTTCGGGGCATTGGGCTTTCTGACGGTCAGCTTTGGTATGCAGACTGCGGTACCCAGTATTACCCGTTACCTCAATAAAGATGGAAAGCAGGTAAGGTTTGCTCTTTTGACGGGCTCTCTGCTGGCTCTGGCGTTTTATGCTCTGTGGCAGTTCAGCTTCTTCGGAAACCTGCCACGAGAAGCGTTCCCTGCCATTATTGCTGCTGGAGGCAATATTGGCGATATGCTGGGTGCACTTTCCGAGTCTGGTCTTGCTATGAATATTTCGAATGTGCTGCAGTGGTTTGCCAATATGGCGGTGGCCAGCTCATTCCTGGGAGTAGCGCTGTGCCTGTTCGATTACATCGCTGACCTGTTTGGCTTCGACAATAGCTTTGTCGGTCGTTTAAAAACAGCTGCGATTACCTTTATTCCACCAACCCTGTTGGGGGTATTCCTGCCAAATGGCTTTATCACTGCCATTGGCTTTGCCGGGCTGGTACTGGTTGTATTCTGCATTCTGTCCCCGGTGGTCATGGCCTGGGTTGGCCGTCAGCGAGGAGAGGGTGGCTATCAGGTACCGGGTGGAACCTTGAGAATGGCCCTGATCTTCCTCTTTGGTATTGCTGCCATGATCCTTGCGGGGCTGGATTTGATGGGGGCTCTGCCAAAGTTTGGCTGACTCTTCTTTTATGTGATTTTATTGATCGCCCAGAGAGTCACTCTCTGGGCGTTTTTTTATCTGCAGGTACTAAAAGTTCTGAAATTTTTTCCCCCAGTCTTTATAATTCGCCCCCATTAGGTATCTTCAGGAGCGAGCAGAAGCGCTATGGGTTTCAAATGTGGCATCGTTGGATTGCCAAACGTTGGTAAATCAACGCTATTTAATGCCTTAACCAAGGCGGGTATTGATGCAGAAAACTTCCCATTCTGTACCATTGAGCCCAATGCCGGTGTTGTTGCCATGCCAGATCCCCGTCTGGATAAGCTGGCGGCAATCGTTAAACCTCAGCGAGTGTTGCCGACCACCATGGAGTTCGTGGACATCGCGGGCCTTGTTGAGGGGGCTTCCAAAGGAGAAGGCCTGGGTAACAAATTTCTGGCGAATATCCGTGAAACGGATGCGATTGCCCATGTGGTTCGCTGCTTTGCTAATGACAACGTCATTCATGTGGCCAACAAGATTGACCCCCGTGCTGATATTGAAATCATCAATATGGAACTGGTGCTGGCGGATCTTGAAAGCTGTGAAAAGCAACTGCAGCGTGTTGCCCGTTCTGCCAAGGGTGGTGATAAGGATTCAGTAGCCCAGAAGGGGCTGCTGGAAAAAGTCATTCCTCACCTTGAGGCGGGTAGCCCAGTTCGCTCTCTTGAAATGAGTGATGATGAGCGGAAGTTGGTTCGTTTATTCCACCTGCTGACTATCAAGCCCACCATTTATATTGCCAATGTGGATGAGGATGGTTTTGAGGATAACGAATACTTGGATACCGTTCGGGAAATTGCTGCCCAGGAAGGGGCGGTGGTGGTGCCGATCTGCAACAAGCTGGAATCAGAAATCGCTGAACTGGATGATGAAGAGCGTGCGGAGTTCCTGACCGATCTGGGGATGGAAGAGCCTGGTCTGGATCGTGTAATCCGAGCCGGTTATGAACTGCTTGGTCTGCAAACCTACTTTACTGCAGGGGTGAAAGAGGTCAGAGCATGGACAGTGAAGGTAGGTGCAACTGCGCCTCAGGCCGCCGGTGTGATTCACACTGATTTTGAGCGTGGTTTTATTCGTGCGGAAGTCACCAGCTATGATGATTTCATCAAATACAATGGTGAGCAGGGTGCCAAAGAAGCAGGCCGGCTGCGCGTAGAAGGCAAGGCATATATTGTTCAGGACGGTGATGTTATGCACTTCCTGTTTAATGTCTGAAACTTGCTGAAAAACTGCTATAAAGAAGGCATGCGAAAGCGTGCCTTTTTTCGTTGTGCTACCGAATCGCGTATTTGCCGGTCGTCGTATTATGAATCTGCTCTGCTTATATGCTTTTTGCTTGACAGGTTCGGGTGAAATCACTAAAGTGCGCACCATCTTTCGGCGGCTAGGTAGCTCAGTTGGTTAGAGCACAGCACTCATAATGCTGGGGTCGGCAGTTCGAATCTGCCCCTAGCTACCATCTAATCTTTTCAACAAGATACATGGTGGTTGCTAAAACGAGTTTTCGTATAGTAGCATCGGAAGTCCTTTGTGAGCGAAGAGTTAACTGTTCGCTTCTTTGCTGGGGTGTCGCCAAGCGGTAAGGCATCAGGTTTTGATCCTGACATGCGGGGGTTCGAATCCCTCCACCCCAGCCATTTATCCTGTTGTTGTGAAGTCGATGTAACAAAGGCTGGCATGTTTCTTGACATGAACGTTCGGAATCACGACAATAGCGACCGATTTAGTGGCTAGGTAGCTCAGTTGGTTAGAGCGCAGCACTCATAATGCTGGGGTCGGCAGTTCGAATCTGCCCCTAGCTACCACTTATTCGGATATGCATCCTGCATAAATAATTGGGGTGTCGCCAAGCGGTAAGGCATCAGGTTTTGATCCTGACATGCGGGGGTTCGAATCCCTCCACCCCAGCCATATAGAACCTTCCTGATTGCTCAGGAAGGTTTTTTTATGCCTCTGTTTTTTCTTCTGGAAGGTGTTTCATCAGAAACTTCTGAACGTTCTCACCCATAACTTTTCTGATTTCTGTTTCAGAGAAGCCTTTTCTTATCATCAATTCTGTCAAAACAGCCAGCTCAGACGCATCCAGGCTGACCTTTGTTCCTCCATCAAAATCTGAGCCCAGGGCAATATGATCCTCTCCCACCAGATCAATCGCATAACGCAGAGTATTAACAATCCCTTCTGGAGAGGTGTCGCAGATGGCGTCCCAGAATCCAATACCAATTAATCCGCCTTTCTCGGCGATACGCTGGATCAAGTTATCTGAAATGTTTCTGGGGGAGTCGCAGGTACCGAGAATACCGGTGTGAGAGATCACCACAGGACGTTTTGCCAGCTTCAGAACTTCATCAACCACGGATTCTGAAGAGTGGGCCAGGTCGACGATCATATTTAACGCTTCCATTCTGGCCAGAGCCCGGCGGCCAAAGAGGCTAAGACGGGAGCCGCTGACGCCGTGCAGAGAGCCGCCCAGTCGGTTGTCAAAGAAGTGGTGAAGACCAATCATGCGGTATCCAGCTTCGTAAAGGCCTTCCAGGTTATCAAGGTTGCCTTCAAAGGCGTGGGCTCCTTCCAGTGCCAGCAGTGCTGCAACTTGTTGGCTGCCTTGTTGGCGAGCAGTAAGAACCATTCCCAGATCCGACTGATTGCGAATAATTTTCAGGTCTTCAGGGTTGCTCTGTTCGAGTTTATGCAGCTTTCCAGACTGGTAAAGAGCCCTTTGATAAAGACTGTTCCAGGTGGCCGGTGGCCAGGCTTGAATCATTGCCAGCATGGTGATGCCGTCGGGTGCATCACTTTCATTTCGACTGTAATTCTGCCCTCTTGGGGATTTGGTCGGGACTGCAAATGTCTGTATGGCCACATTGCCTTGCTGGAGCCTTGGGAGGTCCACATGTCCATAGTTTTCTTGCTGACTCAGGTCTCGATTCCATAGCAGGCTATCTGCATGAAGGTCTGCAACGGTCAGCTGCTGATGGAGCCTGGAGGCTTCCTGAGAAATGGGATAAGGGGGGTGGGCGTTAATTTGGTTGGTGCCTTTTTCAATAGCGGCGGGGGCAAAGATCAGGGTGAATCCCAGCGCGATAATGATGAATATGGAAGTGATTGAGGCGGTGAGTTGCCACCCTTTGCTGATGCGGCGGTTTTGGTTTTCTTTCGTCATAGCCTGAAGCCTGTATACGACAAGTTGTTATTTTTATTAAGTGGTGTCAGGACGCGCTGTTAGTGTATCAGTGGAGTACCAAGGATAGCTAATGGAAAAACTGTGTTTTGGGTTAATAAACTCTGTATAGAAAACCACCTTTTTAAATTTATTTGAGATATTAAAAGGCGATTTTTTTAATCCCTAAATACACTGATAGCTGTGCATATAGTTTTGTCTATTCAGTTGGAGTCGTCTGATGCGGACATTGATATCCCAAAAGAAGGTTTTCCGGGCCCTGGCTTTTCTATGCCCTTTCCTGGTCGCGAGTGCTTTTGCTGGTCATCATGGTAAGGGGCCTTTAACGTTACAAAAAGAGCGAACACTGTCGGAGAGGGTTGAGGCTCTGCAAAAAGTCAGGCTTGCTGAAAGGCCTTCGCTCTATGCTGAAGAGCTGTTTATGATGCAGGCACCTGATTACAGTAAGCGGTTGTTTGTAGACAGTGGCAGCTTTGTTGCAGTCTCTCAGCATGTAGGTCAGCAGGCGACGGAAGATGTTATTAACTCCACACTGTTTGCACAGTTAGCTGCCAGCCATGACTACGACAAAAATACCCAGCTGACCCAGTGGTATGAAAGGTACACAGATGTTATGAGTCTACAGGGCTGGGATATCAGTGATTTTGAAGAAAGTTCGCTGTCTTCTGCTTCCACTGATCTAAGCGTCAGTGAGGTCATTTTCGATATATTGAAGGCAGCGCTGAAAGACCCTTCTGAACAGGCAATGGTGAATGCTGCTGTGGCTGCATTGAAAAAACTGGAGAAAGAGGGGCCGTTTATTTCACTGTTTAATCATTCTGCCATTGGTGCCAACCGTGCAAATTTTCAATCATCTTTTGTGACTCATGATGAGCATGGGTTGGTCAGTATGAATCTGGGGTATCTTGTGGTGGGCTTCAGAGACATCAGCTCTACCATTCTGTTTCTTCGAGTAAAGGAGGGCGAGTCCTGGATAAAGAGTCACAGTGAAACGATAAAGCTGGATTATGATGTTTTTAACCAAATACGTGATCAGATCATTGAAAAGCTGGGTGACAATGCCCGCTCGCAAGTAGCAGGCATTGATATATAAGTACCCAGTCATATGAAATCATATTTTTTGATTCAGTGGTCAGCCACTCCCGGTAACTGCTCCATGCGTTGCTCTAACTCCTGCATCCATGCAGTTGTGCAGCGTTACCGCTACGATCACATAGCTACGGCTATGCTCACTCCGCTGAGCTTTGCATAGTAACTAGGGGGCGTTACCAACTGGTTGAATGGCCACCCATTATTTGCACCATACAGCGTTGCTCACTGCTCATGTGGAGTAACCACACTACGCAGCTCGCGCCTTATCTGGCGCAAATAATGGGTGGCTGGTTGTATGTCCAGTTGGTAACGCCCCCTAGCCACTAAGCCAGAAATATTCGATTTCATATGATCAGATACTTAGAGCGTAATTTTTTTTATTCTTAGATCCATTAAGGCCTGAGATGGTTCAGCGGTAAAGCTGTCTTTCGAATGGGTTGCCGGAGAACAAAGCTGGAATGTACGCCGGTCACGCCCGGAATTCGTGTCACCTTGTTAAGCAGGAAATCCTGATAGTAATTCATATCAGGCACCATCACCTTGACCATATAGTCTGCTGATTGTCCGGTAATCAGCAGGCATTCAATTACTTCGTCATAACTGTTGATGGTTTCTTCAAAGTGCTCAAATCGCTCTGGCGTGTGTCTATCCATGCTGATATGAATCAGTACGGTAAGGTTTAGTCCCAGTTTTTCCGGGTTTAGCAGTGTTACTCTGTCTTTTATTAACCCTGACTCCTCCAGTTGCCTGACCCTACGTAAGCATGGGGAAGGCGTCAGCCCGATCAGGTCAGCCAGATCCTGATTACTGATGTGGGCGTTTTTCTGCAGCTCCTGAAGTATCCGGATATCGTAGCGATCGAGCTTCATGATATTTTCTTTTAATAATAGATGAGTTGTTGGCAGATTATTGCGTTATTTCAGGGTTTTATCCATTAATTCGCAATCTTTTGCCAAGCTGTTTTTTCTATACTTATCCCGTACTAAAGAGTGTCGCCAAAAGTGACATCCAGTCATCCCGGCCAAAAGCCTATGATGAAATAAGTATTCCCAACCAGGAATGCAGGTCAGAGTAACTCACAAGGTTCGATGATAGAGAGCAGAGAGCGTATTAACAGGCTAGGTGTTATGAGCTCAAACAAGATTACAGACCGCTGATTATCTGGGGAGATGATCAGCGGTTTTTGCTTTTTGATATGAATACTTCTTTATTCTGGGCGTTGCCAGGTATACGGATCAGAAGCGATAGTTGTACTGCAGGCTCAGAATATGAACGTCTGCAGCAGGTACTTCGGCGTGCATCATGCCCACTGGGCTGTGTTCATTGATGTCGACTTTCTGGCTTTTCAGATAGGCGTAACCGAAGTCAATACTCTGTGCTCTATCTACCTTGTAGCTTCCGCCTACACTGATCCAGATACGGTCTGCATCGGGAATCCGGAAGGTGCGGTACTCATTTCGAACCGGGCTGTTATCTCTGGCAATACCGGTTCGCCAGATCCATTGGTCGTTGTGCTGGTAAGTCATACCCACAGCGTAGCGCCAGCTTTCTGTCCACTGTTCCTGAATGGTGGGAAAAGCCTGACCATTGTCCAGATCGGTTGCCAGCTTATCAAAACTGGACCAGCCGGTGTGTAATGCACTGGCGTGGATCGCCAGCTGGTCATTGAACTGATGGTGAACGGACAGTTCTGCGATAGAGGGCAGTGTCAGATCAACAGAGCCTCCGGTATTCCAGTTTGGGTTGATATCGGATGAGACTTTTCCTTCCAGTGTCATTTTGACTTCAGAGCGATAACTCAATCCCATCCGGGTGGCTTCAGTAGCCTGCCAGATAATGCCGGCATTCCAGCCATAGCCCAGGTCATCGCCGGTCAGTTTTGACAACGTCATTGGGCTATGGGGTGTGGTCAGTGTTGAGGTCAGTGTTGCATCGGCATAAACAATGTTCACACCAAAACCAATACTCAGGTCATCTCTAACCTGGTAAGCAACGGATGGATTCAGATTGTAGGTCATCAGCTCGGTCTTATCCGCTGCTGGAGTGATACCGGAGGCGCTGCCGTAATGGGTTGCCAGACCGAAATTGCTGAAGCCTCCAATGCCAACTGTCCAGCGCTCATCTATCGGGCGTACGTAGTAAAATGTCGGAACTACTGCCTCATCAGCTACATTCTCTGCTATTTCGTAGCCATCCCGCTTCACATCTACTTCTGGCTTGATATAACTGATCGCTGTCGTAAAAACCTGCTTGTTCAGCAGGGACATGCCTGCTGCATTTCTTGCAATGACGGATGCGTCGTCAGCTATCGCCGCTTCACCTGCAAATGCGCGGCCCAGACCTGCAGCACTGTGCTCATTGACCTGGAAACCGGCAGCATTGGCGAGCATGGGGAGTGCTGCCAGTACTGCTGTTGAAAATGATGTACGGCTAAAATGTGTTCTGCGTGACATATAGGAATGGTCTTTTAGATGTATGTCTGCTCCTGCCGAGTTTTGTCGCCGATGGCAGGATACTTGAAAGTGCAGGCACTTTACCCAGACAAAGGTTTTCTTCCTATTGATTTATCTGGCTACCAGATTTGCGTTTTATGCATATCTCAAATGATGTCCGTTTTGCTTATACTGTCGCTCCCTTTGTCGAACCGGCCGCTCTATGGATATCGATGAGCTAAGGCGCTATGACCTGAACCTGCTGGTTCACCTGCATGTCCTGCTTGAAGAGTGCAGTGTGAGTCGTGCTGCCCGACACCTCAATCTGAGTCAGTCAGCCATCAGTCGCTCCCTTCAGCGTTTGCGCGAGCACTTTCAAGATGAGCTCTTTATTCGACGCCCTCACGGACTTCAGCCCACTGCCCGGGCGCTGGCCTTACAAAGTGAGCTTGCAGTTCTGCTTAAGCAGCTCTCATTGCTGGTGCGACCGGGTAACTTTGAGCCTGCACTGTGCAAGCGTCAATTTACCCTCAGCGCCATGGATCACATCGCTATTCAATTAATACCCGGGCTTCTGTCCTGGCTTGGACGAGTAGCACCGGATGTCCGATTAAGACTGCATTCCTGGAATAACGACAGTATCCGGGACATGGCTTCTGGCCGTCTCGATCTGGCGATCAACTTTGTTGCCCAGGATCGACCCGACCTGTACCAGCGAATACTTTGCCCGGCAACACCGGTCGGTATGGTCGGTCATGATCACCCTCTGGCCAGCAGACAGGCGCTGACAATGGCAGAGCTGATTTCTGTACCGCATGTGATGGTGGATATCGCTGAATTTTCCGAAATGGGGCGGTTTGATCGTGAGCTTGCCCGTAAAGGATTGTCGAGAACCATTATTCTGGAAACCAGTGATATCCAGCTTGGCCTGGAAGTCGCAGCGAGTAATCAGGCGCTGATGATTGGCACCCGTGAAATGTCAAAGACCCTCACCAAAAGGCACCATCTGGTGTTGCTGGAACTACCTGCAGGTGTCACCTTCATGCAGCTGAACTATCTGCTGACCTGGCATCGGTTACAGCATCAGGATCCAGGCCAGTGCTGGTTCCGGCAGGTAGTATACGATCACTGTCTGGCATTACGTTGAAGCGTTATACCCATTAAATTTTCTATGTCAGTTATGAGATGTTGAACGGTTCAGCGTATCCTTTACCTGACCATGTGCCATGGAATGAGAGCGGGCTATGGTGACGCAAATGAATCAGAGCCATTGGGCCTGCACTCACATGTGCTGCATCCAGTATGGCGAGAAAGCTTTTTCCTGTCTGGCCATTTAAGGCCATTGACAGTAGAAAGCCCCTGTTTTCTGCCATTCCCTCCGGGACAAATATTGCCTCACCGACATGAACCTGTTGGCCGAAATCGTATTGGTCCTGTACACCTGTACTCAAATTAATTCGGGTAACCCCGCTGTGAAAGAAGTTGCCCGGTGAGCCAAAGGTGGCGTAGCCAAACTGGCTTCGCAGGCCTCCCAGTTCAGGATGGATAATCGGGAACTCAAGGTTACCATCGGTGATTGGCTCTTCACTTAGCGTTAATTGTTGCATATTAATGATGTAGCGGTAGGCGATTCCGGAGTTGAAAGTCTGGGTGAGCCTTCCCTGCATAATGGCACGCATCTGAGGGTCTTTGCCTATGAAGTGGTCTGGTGAGTCATAGGCAATAAAATCAGCAATGAGTTCACTGCCTTTCTCCCAGGCGTTGAAACTGTGCCACATAAATCGTGCAGGTGCTCTGAAGTGTCTTACGGGCATTGCCGGGTCCCTGGGAATAACAACGACCTGGTTGCCAAGGGCTGGGTTCCATTTCAGGCAGTCAGTGAAGCTGTAAAGCCCGGCGAGCATTGGAAGTGGGCTGAATTCGATGGCATGCAGGCAGATTATTGTGAACTGATCGGTTGCGAAAAAGTCATGGATGTAGCAATCCCGTGGCATGGATACTTTCCGATGATCGATGACTTGCCCTTTCGGGGATCGCACAATAACTTCTGCGGAAGGAGCGGGCCCATGATTCCAGCCGATAAATGTCCAGTTTCCAGTTGCTCCGGATCGTTTGGCATGGGCTTTCAGGTTTGTGGGTGCCGTTGTTGGTGAAATGCGGTGCTCGCCTAAATCTTTCAGGGACAGGGGGTCCAGTGCAAATGGTTGGTTCACTTCGTCATGTGCGGTCAGAACGCCATCCATCAGATAGGTGGTAATGCCAGCCTGGGAGAGTGGTGGGCTGCCGGGAATATTCTCCCAAAGCCCGGGAGCCAGTGTTGTCCATGTTGGAAAAAGAAATCGCCCTGCGGCCTGCTCCCTGAGGTATTTAGGTGTTCTTACAAAATGGTTGCGATAGCGAGCTTTGCCATCCATCAGGTCTATGGCCTGAATCATGCCATCACCATCCAGAATATGCTGCTTTCTATATCCGCCGCGTTCAAACAGGCCCGGGCCATTTCTGTATAGTGTCCCCGCCAGTCTGTCAGGAATATCTCCTTCTACTTCGGCAAGATAATCGTACTCACCGCACAGACTGACGCCCAGTAAGGCCTGCCATGGATATTCAATGGTTTGCCGTGCGAGAAGGCTTAACGATGATGTAGAACCTAAAGCCATCAGGCCAAGAGACTTGATGCAATGCCTGCGGGTTATTGCCATGTCTGTCCAGAGCGTCAGGTAAGGGGTTGGTCATAAGTAAGTAGATTCCGTTGGGCTTGGCGTCAAATTTGCCTGAATATTTTTTTCTGGACGTTCTATTATTACGCTTCAATGAACCCACCCTCGATCAGCAAGGATTGACCTTGGACGTAACTATCACTCTGGATCTTGTCGTTTTCCTTTTTGCTGTGGCCTCGGTGGCTGGATTTGTTGACTCTATTGCAGGTGGAGGGGGATTGATTTCAATGCCTGCACTTCTTGCTGCGGGGCTTCCACCGGTTCAGGCACTGGCAACCAATAAACTCCAGGGGGCTGCTGGTACATTGTCCGCCAGTGTTTATTTTATCTCCAAGGGTGCGGTTAATCTCAGAGAGATACGCCTGGCAATCGTCATGACCTTTATTGGCAGCATGATGGGGACGCTGCTGGTGCAGAGAATTGATGCCGGGGTGTTGGATCAGGCCATTCCATTCCTGCTGATTGGTATCGTTCTCTACTTTCTTTTTTCACCTCGACTGAGCAGTGACCAGTCACGACAGCTTATATCTCTACCGGTGTTTTCATTTACAGTTGCCGTGGTGATTGGTTTTTATGATGGCTTCTTTGGTCCAGGTACCGGCTCGTTTTTTACCATGGCGTTTGCAGGGTTGCTGGGTTATTCCATCACCAGTGCTACCGCTCATACCAAAGTACTGAATTGCACCAGTAATTTGGCAGCTCTGCTATTTTTTATCATTGGTGGGCATGTGGTCTGGGCAGTTGGTCTGGTGATGATGCTTGGCCAGGTTATTGGTGCCAGGCTTGGCTCTCATGTAGTACTTAGCCGCGGCGAGTCTTTGATTCGTCCAATGATTGTCTGCGTTTCTCTGGCTATGACGGCCAAACTTCTTTGGGGAGATTATGGACATTTGCTCCAGTGAAAGGCATCTTGTCTGAAACCATTGTCCTTTTTCCCTGTTAAGGTTTTCCGCTACCGGGTGGCCTTTCAGGTAATGCCAATTTCGTTTTCGAACTCCGTTATCTGTCGGGAGGCAGGTTAGAAAGGTATTGCTCCAGGCTCTGTTGACATAAGTTTGCAGGCTCAGCTCTAAAGGCCGGGTTCATGGCCGGAATAATAACGAAATGTTGTCGTTGAGTACTTCTGGCCAGAATGCCTGAACCGTTAGAAAATGCAGTTGGCGTAATTTTGGAACCTTAGTGCATGGAAACAACCTGGTATAGCTGGCTGTTTGGTGCTGCCTATTTAAGCGCCATTGTTGCTTTTGCGGTTGTGGTGATCATGACCCGAAGGCCTGTGGGCGTTTCCCTGGCCTGGCTTGTGCTGCTTTTTGCACTGCCTGTAGCGGGATTTGTTCTGTATCTTTTATTTGGTTCCCCCCGTCTGGGTATCCGTCGTTTAAAGCGCATGCGTGCACTCTATCCGGATTATGCACAATGGTATCAGCACTTGTCCCGGATTATCTCAGACAGTGAACCATCCCGCTGTCCGGTGACCACTCATCATGGCATTTTTTCATTGGCAGAAAAGAGCATGAGCATCCCCCTTCTGCCAGGCAATCATCTCCAGCTTTTCTCAGGTTTTGAAAACATTATCGAACACCTGCTGCGTGATATAGAAAATGCCAGGCAGAGTGTCGTGATTGAGTTCTACATATGGGAGCCGGTCGGCCGAGCAGAAGAAGTGGCGGAAGCAGTTATCCGTGCTTCCAGGCGAGGGGTTGATTGTCTGGTCGTGCTGGATAATGTCGGCAGCCGGGGATTTTTGAATGGTTTATGGGCCCGTCGTTTTCGCCTGGAAGGAATCAGTGTTACTGCATCTATGGCAGCAGGACCTTTTCGAATGCTGGTGGAACGTATCGACATTCGTAACCATCGGAAAATACTGGTTGTTGATGATCAGGTAGCCTGGACTGGCAGTTTTAACCTGGTTGATCCTTCCCTGTTTAAACAGGACGCTCAGGTCGGGCAGTGGGTGGATGCCATGGTCAGAATTGATGGTGTAGCTGCTCATGTGCTCGGTGCCATCGTACAGTGGGATAAAGCACTGGAAACCGGGCAGGGGCATCCATCGTTTAATCGACAGTATGAGTACCCCTCGGCTGAGCACCGTGGGCGGGACGGTGCGTTTGTGCACGTTCTGCCATCCGGACCTGATGTGGATCGGGAAATGCTGCAGCAGGTTCTATTGACTGCTATCTATGAGAGTCGTCAGGAACTCTTGATCAGTACACCGTATTTTGTGCCCGATGAATCTTTGCTGACAGCATTGAAGTCGGCAGCTATGCGTGGTGTTGATGTCCAGTTACTGGTTCCCGAGAAAAATGACTCGAAAATGGTTCATCATGCCAGTCGCTCCTATTACCAGGAGTTGCTTCAGGCTGGAGTCACCATTCAGCAGTTTAGAGGAGGGTTGCTGCATACCAAGTGTGTTCTGGTAGACCGTGAAACCGCTCTGTTTGGTACCGTAAATCTGGATATGCGCAGCGTCTGGTTGAATTATGAAGTGACGTTGATTGTCTATGATGACGGTTTTGGTCAGCAGATTTTCCACGTGCTCCAGTCATACATGAGTCAGGCGGGTGAGGTGGATATCAACCGTTGGGCAAAAAGACCTTTTCGACGGAAACTGCTGGAGAATACTCTGCAATTGTTAAGCCCACTGTTGTGACAGGATCCTGCGTACAGCGTTGATAGTGATTGCTATTGACGTTAGGCACTTACTTCAGGAAATGTTCCTTTAATATCGATTAAATCTCAATAAATCCTGCTTTTTTGTAATTTTTAGGTGAAAACACTGATACGGCTAAAGTCTCATCTGTGAAATAAAGGCTACCCTCAGGAGGCCTTTATTTCGCCTCTCCAAGCTCACTTCTAACAATATATTTTTTCTGGTTATAGGGTTTGCCGGCCTCGTATGGTCAGCTGGCAGGTTTCCAGAAAGAATGGGTACAGGGGACAGGTTTTGCCGCAGACGTTAAAAGCCACAGACATCATGGCCACGGGCCTGATGACATTTGCTCTCTTTCTGGGAGCAGGAAATATCATCTTTCCTCCATTTCTGGGGCATATGGCCGGCACTGAGCTGATTATTGCGATGCTGGGATTCCTTCTGACCGGTGTAGGCCTGCCGCTGCTGGGGGTGATCGCCTGTGCCCGTGCCGGTGGTGGCCTGGAAAAACTGACAGCCATTTTTCCTCCAAAAATTGCATTGTCTTTTGCGGTTGTTCTCTTTCTTGCCATCGGCCCCTTGTTTGCTGCTCCCAGAACAGCCGTAGTTTCTTATGAACTGGGTCTGCTCCCCTTTATTGGTGAGTCTGGCAAGGTTTCGCTGGCACTGTTTTCGGTAGCATTTTTTGCTGTTGCACTGTATCTGGCGTTATTTCCGGGCAGGCTGGTTGAGACGGTTGGTAAGCTGATTACACCTCTGCTGGTGGTTGTTCTGGGGATTATCGCAATTGGTGCTTTTCTATTTCCCCAGAGTGAAGCAGGCGCAGCCACTGAGTCCATGGTCAGTCAGGGGTTCTTTAATGGCTTCCGCGAAGGTTACCAGACTATGGACACCCTGGGTGCCCTGGTATTTGGTGTCGTAATTATCAATGCCATTCAAAGTAAAGGTGTGACTGATACACGACAGGTTGCACGTTATACATTTATCGCAGGTCTGATTGCTTCTGCTGGTTTGTCGTTGGTTTATCTGGTGTTGGGTTACATTGGTTCCACCAGTCATCAACTGGTGGCAGCTCCGCAAAATGGTGCAGAGATTATCAGCCTGTTTGTCAACGCTGTTTTTGGCTCCTGGGGTAAGGTGGTACTGGCTATTACGGTTATTCTGGCCTGTTTGACCACTGCTATTGGCTTGCTCAGTGCCTGTGGTGAATATTTCTCCCGTGTGTTTCCTGCGCTGAATTATCGCACTTGGGTAATTATCTGTGCCCTGTCCAGCGCACTGATTGCCAACGTTGGATTGAATACGCTGCTGAAGGTGACCATTCCAGCGCTTCTGATTATCTATCCTGTAGCGATCGCTTTGATTGTTGTGACACTGCTGAAGTCGTTGCTGGCAAAACCAGAGCGGGTAATGACGTTTGTTCTTATTCCAGTTGGTCTTATCAGCATCGTAGAAGGACTGCATGCAGCTGGCCTGTCTTTTGTTGAGCCAGCCTACGCTTTGCTTGCGTATTTGCCTCTGCAGAAAGAAGGTCTGGTCTGGCTGTTGCCCGGGATTCTGGGGGGCGTGCTCGGTATGATAACGTCAGTTCGTTCCTCAGAAGCTGCTAAGCCTGTTCAGGGATAACAGGCTGAACCACATATCAGGCTGCCCGGCGAACAGTCGGGTAGCCTGTGTGTTTTAATGCCTGACTGCGTCAGTGAGGGCTTTAAGGTACGGTTCACCATGATGATGTTGTGTGATGGTTTCGGCCAGTGCTTTTCCATCACTGTCCTGGGCATTCAGATCCAGGCCTGCTTCCAGATAAAATGGAATAAAGCGGGCAAAATCATCCGCTCGCAGGTAGCGGTAGGCTCTTAACAGAATGTGATAGTCTCGACTGCTGCCAGCTGCTGGCTGCAGTGTCAATAACGCTTTCAAGCGCTCATCACTTAATTCCTCTCCAATGACTTTCTGTTTATCTTTCTTCATGGCTGATTCACTGTTCAGTGTTTTTTATGGGGCGCTGGGTGAAATCAATAAGCAGGTTGATATTTTACTGCGCTGGAAGCAAAGGTATATAACCTGGATAGGATTTTTTGAGATTACATTAAGCGTAAAAAGAATAAGAGAAGGTATGAGAGCCTCTTTTTCTGTATAGCCTTTGTTAGAAATGTGTTTTTCAGAGAAAAACGCATACAACTCATCCCTGCATCTATAATTGTTGCTGTTAAAAAGGAATTTTCGAAATTACTGCCTGGATAGCACCGATTTACCAGCAATTTGGGTGATGTATGTCGGATAGCTCAGTAGACAGTCTTGAAAGCCTGAAGCCTATGAAGGACAAGGAGTTAGATCAGGCAGCGGAAGTTCGATGGACTTCCAGGGATACTGGCTGGATGTTGAACCTGTTTGGTACGGCAATAGGTGCTGGTGTTCTTTATCTGCCCATTACCGCCGGTTCCGGTGGAATCTGGCCACTGATTATTATGTCAGTGCTTGCTGGGCCCATGGTCTGGTTGGCTCATCGTAATCTGGTGCGTTTCTGCCTATCTTCCTCCAGTCAGGAAGGAAATATCACCACAACCGTAAGAGAACATTTTGGCGAGCGGACAGGGCGCATACTGACTCTGGCTTATTTTCTTTCTGTTTATCCCATCTTGCTGCTGTATGCCATTGGTATCACTAATGTGGTTATCAGTTACCTGGAGTATCAACTTCAGATAATGCCTCCTGACAGGGGCTTGTTGAGTTTAGGGCTGGTCAGTATGTTGGTGCTGGCAATGCATACGGGTGAAGCCTGGATGCTCCGGGCGGTGAAGATCATGGTTTACCCACTGGTCTTTACCTTGGTAGCCGTCTCCATCTACCTTATTCCACAATGGAACGGTGCTGTTTTTGATCAGCCGGTGAATCTTAAGGACTCGCTTCTGGTGCTGTTTATCACCACACCTTTATTGATATTTTCATTCAACCATTCGCCAGCCTGTTCTGCGTTTGCCCATGCCTATCGGGTTCGTTTTAGTGATGCTGGCACCTGCCATAAGAAAACGGGTCAGATATTAAAGCGGACTACCCTGCTATTACTGGCAGTTATCCTGCTGTTTGTATTCTCCTGTGTGTTGAGCCTGACGCCTCAGGAGCTGCTGCAGGCACGTGAAGAAAATGTCCCAGTACTTTCTGTGCTGGCTTACCGGTCTGATAATACGATTTTCTCCATCATTGCCCCTGTTATTGCTTTTCTGGCCATTGCCAGCTCCTTCTTTGGTGTTTACCTGGGGGCTCTGGAAGGGTTACAGGGTTTTATAACCCAGCAGTGGGTTCGACATAATATCCACCGCCCTCTGCCACATGGCGCTCTGCATAGAGGCTGCATCCTGTTTATTCTTATGACCTGCTGGGGGGCTGGTTATGCCAACTGGGATGTTATCAATATGGTGGAAATGCTGGTGGTTCCCGTTCTGGCAACGATTCTTTATCTGATGCCGGTGTATGCTTTTTATCGGGTTAATTCGCTGAAATTATTTAGAAATCCTGCTCTGGATGCCTTTATTTTTCTGGTTGGGGTGATCGCTATAACTGGTTTTTTGTTCAGCCAGTTACTCTCTTAAAGCATTACTGGGAAAAGTGGTTTCTAGGTGACATGATTTTGACGTAGCCCATGCTTTACAGAGTCATTATGTTCGGTTGTCTGTTTTTTCGAAGCAGGCTACTGCTTTTTTAATTGAGCCTTCTGGTACAGCTACAATTAATTGAGTGATTAAAGGAATATTTGAGGGCGCATATGGAAAGTGCATCTGGAGCTGGTTCGGCTAATTTACAACAATTGCAGACGATTCAAGACCTTGCAGACAAGGGGATGAAGTGTGAGGTTAAATTTGGTGTTAACGGTGAGATTACCAGTATAGAGGTAATGAAGGATGTTCAGCCGACACCAGGTCTTAAGCTATCAGACCAGCAACCTGATGTATCCGTACCCAGAAAAATTCCGCTTAAGCAGAGAAAGGCTGAGATAGCTGCAGAGAAGGATACGGTAACCGTTCGGGAAGCCATATTTAATAAGCTGAAGTCTGTAAAGAACTATTTTCAAACTAAATTCGAGAGCAAATTTCCAAAGGCTGCAGAGCGGAATAGGAATTTTGAGGCGTCAGTTAGTAAGGCGTTTAGTGATTTTAAGAAGGCTGTCAAACATGAAAACTGGGAGAAAATACCAGAAGATTCAGTAAAGGCTGGATCTGATCAGTTAAAGACAGAGGTGGAGGTTCATAATGAGTCTATTGACCAACTTGAAAGCCTTGAGAGCCAAAAGGCTGAGAGGAAAACAGAGCTTGATACTCTAAACAAGGTCTACAAAAACACACGTAAGGTGTGTGAAGATCCTGAAGGCGTGATTCAGAGCAAAGCTAGAATTACTGTTCCAATTCCTATTGAAGGGGTTGATCCTGTGGTTATTGAATCATCAGATCCGCTGGTTCGTAGAGAACAGGTGAATGAGGTCATGGCACAGTTTAAAGAGTCAGGCTTTGTTGACCGAATTAGGCAGCTTGATTCAGAAATTCAACATGCGAAATCTGAACAAAAGCAGCTGAAAGAGTCAATGAAAGAAAGTGGCAATAGAATTCTTGAACTTTTTATGGAAGAACAAAACACACTGAGCCAGGCTGAGGACAGAAATACCAAACTATCTCAATTTCAGGGCACGTTGACTGAACAGCGCCTTGAGCTGGATTCCGAGGTTGAGCAGTTGCAGAGTGAAATTAGAGCTCTTAAAAATGAGAAGCAACAAGCAGAGCAATACGTTTCTGAGCAAAAAAATCTTCTGCCAGCACTGAATAAAAAACTGAAATCACTCAGTAAGCTTGGTTTAGACGACCCAGGAATTAAAAAAGTGCATGATGAAAAGATGGGTGAGTTACAGGACGCTCAAGAGGTAATTGATATTGGTAATGCCAGGTTGAAATCAATACCAGGTGAGATGAAAGAAAAAAAAGCGCAGCTTGAGACCAAGATGAAGGCTATTGAAGATCTGCAAAAAGGGAAAGAACTAAATAAACAGGAAAAGACTTATTCTAAAGAAGTTGATGCTGAGCGAGCCAGGTTGGAAAGTCAGCTTGGTAAAAGACTGCGGAAAAAATAGGTAGGCAGCTTTAAATTTTACGCTCTGTTTTGAAAGGGTGCTTAAAGTGATTCCATTAAAAAAGCTTCCCACCGGAAGCTTTTTTAATGGATGATAAATGGCCTCTTAATGACCTTTCAGTGCATAAATGCCATTGGCATTGCGCCAGTACCCTTGGTAGTCCAGTCCGTAACCAAAGATATAGCGATCTTCGATTTCCAGTCCAGTGAAGTCTGCCTTCAGGTCTGGGCGGGCTTTACGGTCATGCTTTTTATCCACCAGAACGGCGGTAAGAACGCTGGCGGCGCCTTCTTCCTTGCAGAAGTCGACTATGGCGTCCAAGGTGTGCCCTTCGTCCAGAATATCATCGATGATCAGGACAGTACGGTCTTTGATGCTCTGGGTAGGACGAACTTTCCACTCCAGGCGGCCACCGGTCAGCTGGTCCCGGTAACGAGTTGCATGGACGTAGGAGGCCTCCAGGGGAAACTGCATATGAGTCAGCAGTTTGCCGGTAATCACCAGACCACCATTCATTACGCAGAATACCAGCGGGTTGCTGTCCGCCAGCTTGTTGGTGATGTTGCGTCCCATTGTGGCGATGGCGTCTTCAATCTGCTGCTCGTTATAGAGGCAGTCGGCTTCATCCATCACTTGCCGGATATGGTCGAGATCAACAGACATGTTGTGCAAACCCTGATCGTTTGATTGGCAGCCGGTCACTCCAGTGAGTCAACATCATGATTTGCAGGTGTTGTGTATCCTGGCGATCGGCGGTCCATTTCTGGTTAAAAAACCATTTTTTACTCTCCTGTGGAGAGTTGTAAACAGTTTTCACGAAAAACAAAGCAGGAAAAAATACCGCTGTTGTCCTTAATGGGCAAGTGAAAACTACACGGTCGTTATGGTTGTAAAAACCTATGGGCAGGTCAGACATCCTGTGGGACAATAAGAAGGTTTAGGCTGTAGCCACTGATTTATGTGGTTTATTTGCTCTGTTAGAGGACATGAGCCCTGCAGGTATAGAGATGAATCTACTCAGGGGCGAACTATACCATTTTCAGCAAAAGCGATAGTTGAAAGCTTTTGAATGATCGTTTTCTCAATGAGTGCTTCCTCAGAAACGTTTTATCTCAGCCATTCATTTTTTTGATTAATTATCCATCCATCTCCATTCAGACAGTTGAGGTCATGCATGAGCGTACAGGAAATCAAGCATCCGCTGGTACAACACAAGCTGGGACTGATGCGTTCCCACGATATCAGTACCAAGGGTTTCCGAACCCTGGCCAGTGAGGTTGGCAGCCTGCTGACGTATGAAGCGACCAAAGATCTGGAGCTGGAAGATACGGTAATTAAAGGCTGGAATGGTCAGGTGACCGTTCAGCAGATCAAGGGTAAGAAAATTACTATTGTTCCGATCCTGCGTGCGGGCATTGGTATGATGGATGGTGTTCTGGATATGATCCCGAATGCCAAGGTCAGTGTGGTTGGCCTCTACCGTGATGAAGAAACGCTGGAGCCAGTGCCTTACTTTGAAAAGCTGGTTAGCAATATTGATGAGCGCATTGCCCTGATCTTGGATCCAATGCTGGCCACTGGTGGTTCCATGCTGGCGACTATTGATATGCTGAAGAAGGCGGGTTGTAAGGAAATCCGTTGCCTGGTTCTGGTGGCTGCGCCGGAAGGTATTGATAAGATCCATTCAGCCCATCCTGACGTTAAGATTTTCACAGCGTCTGTTGATCAGGGGCTTAATGAAAACGGTTATATCATCCCGGGCCTGGGTGATGCCGGCGACAAGATTTTTGGTACAAAATAAATAACAAATAAGGATATCCAAAAATGAATCATACAGCACAGTCGGGGGAAACCCTCCAGTCAGAGATGTCGCTCTGGCGGCAGGCGCTGATGGGGGGGCAGATGCTGTTTGTTGCCTTTGGTGCTCTGGTTCTAGTGCCATTGCTGACTGGGTTGGACGCCAATGTTGCGTTCTTTACCGCAGGTATTGGTACTCTGATTTTCCAGCTGATCACCCGTCGGCAGGTGCCTGTTTTTCTGGCATCGTCTTTTGCCTTCATTGCGCCAATTACGTTCAGTATCCAATCCTGGGGGTTGGCTGCCACCATGGGCGGTATCATGGCAGCCGGTGTGCTTTATGCCGCATTGAGTGTGCTGGTGAGATTACGCGGATCAGGCATACTATACCGGCTGTTTCCACCTGTGGTGGTTGGGCCGGTGATTATGGTTATTGGCCTTGGCCTGGCGCCTGCTGCCGTTGGGATGGCAACATCACCTGTTGAAGGGCTGATTTCTGCTGATCAGGCTCTGTTCCTTGCCGCGATCTCGCTGTTGGCAACTCTGCTGGTGGCTACCATGGCCGGTGGGATTCTGCGACTGATTCCCATCATCTGTGGTATTGGCACAGGGTATGTGTCAGCGGTGATCATGGGCGTTGTGGACTTTCAGCCTTTGATTGACCGCCCCTGGTTTGCTATTCCGAATTTTACGACTCCCGAATTCAACTGGAATGCGGTGCTTTATATGATTCCGGTAGCGATTGCACCAGCTATTGAACACATTGGTGATATGCTGGCCATCAGTTCGGTGACCGGGAAAAAGTATCTGGAAAAACCAGGGCTGAAAAATACTCTTCTGGGGGATGGTCTGGCGACAACCGCTGCGGGTATGCTGGGTGGGCCACCCAATACCACTTATTCAGAAGTTACCGGTGCGGTGATGCTGACCAAAGCCTACAATCCAGTGATCATGACCTGGGCGGCAGTGATTGCGATTGGTGTGGCGTTTATTGGAAAAATTGGTGGGTTCCTGTCAACTATTCCAGTGCCAGTGATGGGCGGTATTATGATGCTGCTGTTTGGCTCCATTGCGGTCGTTGGCCTTAACACGCTTATTAAGGCAAGGGTTGACTTGGGACAGCCGCGAAACCTGGTGATTGTATCCATCGTGCTGGTGTTTGGTATCGGCAATATGGGGATCTCACTGGGAGATTTTTCACTGAAGGGCGTCAGTCTTTGCGCGCTGACAGCTGTCATTCTGAATTTGCTGCTGCCTCATCGTTCCGGGGAAGATCGATACCAGTCTTCTGAAGTGTGCAAAGAAGACGTTGCAGAAAACGCAGGATAAAAACTGAAAAAGGCGGTAGTGATTTTAATACCGCCTTTTTTATGGATCAGGTTGATGCTGACTGTTTTTGTTGATTCTGCTCCTGAGTGTTCATCTGGATGAAATACGTAATGCCGCTTAACTCCATAAGTGAGGCAACACTGTTGGGGACGTTATAGAGCGAGAGGTAGAAATGACCTGCCAGTTGTACCTGACAATGAAGGAGTAATTTCAACCCATCACTGCTGATGCTTTTAAGTAGCGAACAATCAATTACAATATGACTGTTGTTGATTCTTGTTGCATTCCCTAACGCATTCTCCAGGATTTGGATGGTACTGGTATTAATATCACCATCCAGAATCATCAGTGTGTAGTTTTGATAGCTTTCGAGATTAATGGTTAATTCCATACTTCTTCTCCCGGCTTGATCCCTTAATGATGGGAATATTAAGGGCAGGGGCTGTGTTTTTGCATAACATTCTGGTTACAGGGTCTGACAATATTGCAGATCCACAGTTCATTTCAGGTGGGTGTTTTTCTAAGGTGGTATTTTTGTAATTGATTGAAATATAGTTGCTTTTTTGGTTTTTTTTGTTACTGATTCTGACAGTATTGTTATTGGTAGTGCAGGTAAGTTCCCGTAGCATTATCGATATCGTATTCAATGTAATGAAAGGATGTCATTATGTTAAGAAGAATCCGAACAAGCGCACAGATAATGATTACCGTGGTTAGCTTTCTGGGATGCTATAGCTCAGGGAATGCATCAGAATCGGTTCTGGCTGCCCAGTATCGCTGCATGAGTCACCGCTACGAAACCAGAAAAGATGATTGTGAAGGCGATCGCTTCAGTTTTCAGGGAGATTGATGTCAACTTTTTAGCCTGTTTTTGTAAATTAAGAATCCACTTTTTCTTTCCAACTACACTATTGCTCTGAACCTTTGATGGTAATCGTTATTCCATCAGAGGTTCTTGCAATAGTCTGGCCTTATTACTTTATTTTTTCGAATGTTTATATGGAAAAATATTAAATTAACCCAATCTTTATCTGGATAATTACTCATAAAACAAATTGTGGGATAAGTACTATGGGTTTTGGTATTGATATAGCGCCAATAATTCACTGGGTAAGATCCCCGGCTGCTCCGGAGAGTATTAAGTCTCATACCCTTGATGGGATCTCAAAAGCGATGGCCTTTGGTCGCAAATGTGCTGAGGCAGTCATGGGTACATTGACCTCATACTTGGGCTCAGGTACTGAAGTTGATCGGGTAGTTGTTGAACGTCAGAGCCTTTCTGACAGAAGTGGGGAACAATCAGAGAAATGTGAAAATCATTTTCAGGCTGCTTTCCCAACAGTTAATGCTCAGAATACTTCACGAGACACTAATCCTGCAGGTAGTTCTGATATTGAGATGAGTACAGAAGAACAACAAAGAGTTTGTGAAATAGCTGAAGAGTTAACGTATAAATTTTGGACGGCAGTTGACCCATGGCATAAATGGTTATGGGACAAAAAGCTTAGAGCAGAAATTGCAGAAGATAACTTTATTTCTGATTTGTTAAACGGTGAAGGAAAGTCTGAGGAAGAGATGCAAAGGGAGTTGGAACAAATAACTGACGAGTATGGTTTATCGGCTGTTCTTCCCAGGGAGCGTGTTTCTGATACAGACAGTTTTATTTCTGAGCATTCCAGTCTTGGCGATAATGCAGAAGGCACAGGGGTATCGCAAAAAACTGAAGTTATGACGGGAGAAACCCGCTTGCCTGCAGAAGCCCAAAAAGCTCACCCTATACCGATTAGTACAACATTGATTCCACAGATTACTCCAAACAGTAGTCAGTATATTTGGAAGGAAACTGTTGCTCCTGAAAATCCAAGTGAAATACCTGAAAAAATACCGATACGCTCAAATTTTTCTCATGAAGTTAATAATCAGGTGAGAAGGGTGAGAACCAGTAAACCAGCACAAAAAATGGTTGATATTCAACTGGAGTTTGCAGATAGCGTCTCCAGTAAGGGGCCCGCGAAGTTGAAGAATAAGACTCGTGTAACGAAACCACTGGCAGTATCAAGCCGGTTGTTGAAAATACCAGAGCATAGAAAACCTACGGGCCAGAAGCTTGTGCACCAGCCTTTAGCTGAGGGTTGTGCCAAGTGGCCTGATAACCTTCGCAAGACGATAACAAAAGAAAAGTAAGTGAATAATCAATAATATGCGACTGATATTGTGGATTTGTAAAAAGAGATACCAAAGGGGCGCAGCAAAGGGTGCTACCAACTGGCCATATAACCAGTTCGTAACGCACTTTAGCTGTGATATCAGTTGATCTCAAAATCACTTAACTCACTCTATAGGGCATGGTTCCAGTCGTTCAATGTGGCATGAGAGTACATCAGCTAAAAGTTTCCAGTAATTAAAAGAAGCACCGGAGCTGGAAAAAACGGCTATTGGTAGCTGTCTGGATTTACAAATACCCGAGTGGTGAACGTCAAGTCGGTAAAGGGAGCATTGCTGAAATGCATTTCCACAAAGCTGGCAGTCCAGCCTCTTTTATCTTGAGGCAGCTCTATCGTGCTGTTGCAGTTTTTACCCTGACAGGTGAATTTCACCTTGGTACGAGTATAGGGTGAAAGGTCTTTATTTGACGGTACTCTGCGGAAGTCTCTTTCAGATGCATTATTGGCCTGCCAGAGCCAGGCCTCTTTTGGTCGTCTTGATGTATTCACTATGAGAGACCTTCCTTCCTGCTTCCATATTACCTGAGGCATGGCGCGACCTTGAAGAAAAGCGCCGTAGAAAGATTCGGTCAAATCAGTGATCAAATGAGCGCTATCATGGTTGATATAATGTCCCTGATTTGGCAGAACTCTCATCCATTTATCCCCCGGTAATTGGTCAAAAAACACTTTGCTGGTATCGGGTGGAATGAAGTGATCACCGGATGCAGTGACAAAGAACTTGGGAAGTTTGAGAAACCGTTTGTACTGATAAGGGTCAACGATAGAAATTAATTGATCCATTTCTGGTCTTTCGAACAGGGCCTTGAGAGGAAGGTAAGGTGATATGGCTGGGTTGCCTTGCGGATAAACATTGAAAATATGATCAATCATGTCTTTCAAGTTCATAAAATCGGCAACCTGAGGGATTAAAGCCACGATTCGACTATCCTGGGTAGCTGTCAGAGAGGCTGTCCAGCCTCGCTTGGATGCACCAGCGATGACGAAACCATTAATGGCTATTTTATGCCGCTGCAGAATTTCTTCGCTGGCGTTCATCCCATAAATTGCCGCTTTCACCATAGGAAGTCGCAGAGGCCAGTTGAAGTTTTCCTGCGGGTTATTCAAAAACTGCTTCCAGGTAAAAACGATCAGGTTATCTTCTTTTAATGGCGGCGTATCTTTGAACTGCAGAAACTGGTTTGGAACATCTTTCAGGTCAATAACAATGGATTTGGTTCGAGCGGCTATCCGGGCAAAATCCAGCTCAGGTTCCGAGTTGGTTTGCGGGATTTCGCTGGACGAGTGAATGGTTCCACCATTGATGTATAGCAGTGCTGTATTGTGCTTCAATTGCTGAGGTTTAAAAATGGTCAATCGGTGTTGCCATAAAGGGAAATCAACGGAGGCCTTCTCTCCTTGCTGCCAACGGAGGGAGGTCAGGGCAGCATGGATGATCTCCACCTCAGTGGATAAGTCTTTATGCTTGACGGTTGTTGAAGAGGTCTGGGTTATCGTCCATCCAGAATCTGGCTCTTCTTTTAGAAGGTAGCAGGGAAGTACGTGCTCCATATGATTGATTAGCCACTCGTTATTACACTGTAAGGGAGTCTCCCTGAGACTGTTTTCGGCTGATATATCCGCAGTTGAGATAATCAGGGTGCATGTGAATAACCAGCGTATTATTTTTGTCATTGCATTATATTGCTTGTTAACTCGATCGAGTGGAATGTTAATAATTTAATTTCATAAAGTAGCTTAGTTTGATCCAGACAGTTGGATACATATATCTGGCTATTTGCCCATGATCCGGGTTTCAGTAATATTGCCTGTTTCCCATATAAATCATAGATAGAAGGCAGGTCATAATTGCCATGACACGATTCTTTACCAGTGATAACGCTTCCGGGGTTTGTCCGGAGGTCATGAACGCTTTGATTGAAGCAAATGCTGGCCACATGGGCGCTTATGGCAATGATGCCCTGACCCGGGAAGCGATAAATATGGTTGAGCAGGCTTTGGGCAGGCCTGCCGACGTGTTCTTCGTCTATAACGGTACGGCCGCGAATACCCTGGCCTGCAAGGCCACTCTACGCAGCATTGACAGCATCATCTGCCCGGATACGGCCCATATTGTTACCAATGAAGTCGGGGCACCGGTGAATGCTACCGGTAGTCGGATGATTACCGTTGAGTCCTCCCATGGAAAAATTTCACCTGAGCAGATACGAAAAGCCTGTCAGAATGAAAGCTGGTGGGGGATGCATGCAACTCGTCCAAGGCTGGTCAGTATCTCCCAGTCAACGGAATGGGGAACGGTTTATTCTCTGGATGAGCTGGCAGCCATTAAAGCGGTTTGTATTGAGCTGGGCATGTTGCTGCATGTTGATGGTTGTCGTATCTACAATGCTGCGGTGGCACTGGATTGCCCTCTGGCTGAGATGTGTGAGCACATAGACATCCTCTCGCTTGGAGGGACCAAAAACGGCTTGATGTTTGGAGAGGCCCTCGTATTTTTCAATGCTGAAGCTGCTGATGGTTTTCTGCACATGCGGAAACAGGGACTTCAACTCCATTCTAAAATGCGCTTTATCAGCGCCCAGTTCAAAGCGCTGTTTACTGATGAGTTATGGAAGAAGAATGCGGCTCAGGCCAATCGTATGATGAGCCTGTTGGCTGAAGGATTAAGAGAATGCCCGGATATTGAATTAGTCTGCCCCGTGCAAACTAACCAGGCCTTTTTCTCAATCCCAACAGCGTTGGCCGTTCAGCTGCAAACCATTAAAGACTTTTATCAAAATGGGCCACAGCCTGGAGTGTATCGAATGGTCACCTCATTCGATACCACTGAAGAAGATGTTGAGTCCTTTGTTCAGGAAGCTAAAGCACTGAACAAGCAGTGGCGAATGGCTTGATACATAAGTAACTAACCATATGAAATCATATTTTCTGAGTAAGTGGTTAGTCACCCTGCTGCGTTACAACTTTGGTCACATAGCTACGGCTATGCTCCCGCTGTTGTGCCTTGCATAGTAACTATCCACTCACCCAGAAATTTCGATTCCATATGGCCAGCTACTTAGCATGCTCCAGCGGGTGCGGTGATGCGTACAAACCGCTATCATTGCCCCCCCCCTGTTTCTCAGGAATGCTGCCCTTGTACCCAAAGGAGTTTCGGTTTGACTGTATCGACACAGCCAGAAACATCATGGAAAGAGCCCGGTTTTCTCCATGCTTTTATCACCCTTGCTTTAATTATTAGCGTCATCAGTACTGGCCTTTTTGTACTGGAAACCAGTCTGCACAGCTTGATTCTGATTTCTCTGATGATCGCTTCCATCAGTGCCTTTTCTCTTGGCTATGATTTTCGAGCTATTCGGGATGCCATGAATTCCGGGATTACCGGGGCGCTGACGGCGATTTATATTTTTATCTTAATCGGAGTGCTGATTGCTGCCTTTATTCAAAGTGGTACGCTGGCAACATTGATTTACTATGGAATTGAATTTGTCAGCCCTGCGATTTTTCTGCCAGCCGGGCTGATTCTCTGTAGCCTGATGTCCCTTGCCACCGGTACCAGCTGGGGAACGGTTGGCACTATTGGGGTTGTCCTGATGGGGGTTGGGACGACGATGGGGATACCGGCTCCTCTGGTTGCTGGTATGGTCATCTCTGGTGCCTGCTTCGGTGACAAGATGTCACCGGTTTCCGATACCACCAACCTGGCTTCCATGACCTCAAAAGTTGATCTCTATTCTCATATTCGGGGCATGCTGTTTACTACTGGACCGGCTTATATTCTTGCCCTGGTCGTATTCTCTCTGATGGGGATGGGGTACGTTGACAACCAGTTACCTGCTGAACAGTTGTCAGCCATGCAGGCTGCTCTAAAAGATACGTTCACAGTCAATGCTCTGACTTTGTTACCGCTGATCGTCATGTTGGTTCTCAGCATTGCTCGTGTTGCCGCAGAACCCAGCATGATGATGGCATCTTCAGTCGCTGTAGTACTGGCTATCTTCATGCAGGATCAGAGTTTGACGACGGTACTTAACAGCCTCTATGGCGGCGGCAGTGTCCGTACTGGTCTGGAGAGTATGGACTCATTACTTGGACGAGGGGGGATCACATCGATGATGTGGACTCTTTCATTATCGCTTATGGCCCTGGCGTTGGGGGGTATCCTTGAGCGTTGCAGCTTTTTGCGGGTGCTCATTCATACCGTTGTTATAAAAATAAAAAGGGCGTCCGCTCTGGTGGCTACCACTGTCATTGCCTGCTTTGCTGGAAATATGACCATGGGTGAAGCTTACATGTCGATCATATTGGGTGGTCAGCTGTTCAGTGATGCCTATGATCAAAAGGGTGTAGATCGTCGTGTTCTTTCGCGCTCTCTGGAAGAAGGGGCTACACTCACAACAGCACTTATTCCATGGACTACCGGAGGTGCTTTTTTTGCCTCGACCCTGGGCGTTGCAGTGATTGAATATGCACCCTGGGCTCTTTTAAACTGGCTCAGTCCGGTTCTTGCCATTGCATTTGCGATGTTAGGTTTTGGTCTATTCCGTAAAGATCCTGAGCTTCAACAAACCAGCCCTGCTGTTTGATCAGTAAAAGGGAAGAGCTGACTTCTTCCCTTGTTTCCGATTTTATAGCCAGTCGGTCAACATGACACCAACGCTCAGTCGATTAGCGCTGTCATTGTAATCAATCAGGCTTTCACCGTAGCCATTGAAGTATTGAATATAACCTCTAAACCTTTTGTTGATTGGAAAAGACCAGTCCAGTTGAACGGCACCTTTGTTATCACTTCTCAAATTATTTCTTAACGTCATGCCAAGGTTGTGCTCCTGGATCTGGTAACCCAGATGTAGCTCTCCATGCCCCATATATTTTTCGATATCAGGGTTATCATCCCCCTGGGAACTATTTTCCTGACCCGGCTCTTTTTCCGGCTCTGGAATCCGCCACCAAGGTTTAATACTGACGACAAAATTGTCCCTGGAAAAAATAAACTGTGTGTAGATTCTATTCCAGCTTCTGGAAAGCTCTCCGCTACGGCCATTGGACTGGTGAGTTAGCCCTGCAAGAACCGCATTCAAATCAAACCCCCAGAGCTGATAGTCGGTGGGGAAAACCATAAACACTTCCGGCTCATGGTTGGTTTCCCGGAAGGGGGCAGAGTTACTGTTATAAGCCTGCCACCAGGAGGTGTTGGTATAGGCTACATAGATATCACCGTAACCATTGAATACCCCTTGGGCCAGGGGAGCTTTCATGCTGAGCTGAAACTTGATCTCAGTGTTGGAGAAACCATCAATATTCTGAATTTCGAAGGGACGCTCGTTAGGGCTTTTGTTGTAGGAGATAGGCAATAGATAGTTCGGTCGGTGAGGCGTGATGGCAAAGCGGTTATCCAGGGTTTCTTCTTCTTCCTGTACCCGCTGTTCAACGACATTATCAACTTCTTCTGCACTCTCTATGACAATTGTCCTGCATTGCTGGCGGATATCAGCCAGGGTCAGTGAATCATCACCTTCTTTAATCTGCTGGTATAAACAGTCCTCATAAGCATCAGAGTAGGCCGCTGTTGGAAACAGGCACAGTGTTAGCACTGAAATAACAGTACTTTTCCCCCAGATCAAAGAGTTCATTCTTAAGCCTTGTATTTATTATCTGAAGCTGATTTCTACAGGGAATTATCCGGTTAGCTATTGATTATTACAATACATAAGATAAGTGGTAAGCAGTTGTCAGCTCTACCTATTTTTCTGCGCTCTTTGTGGTTACTTTCAAGAGCACAGTGTGTAGATATTATGGCTTTATTGAAAAATGTTTTTTTGATTGTCAGCGGTGTATATCTGTTACCTGACTCTGGCTATCTTCATCGAGTTTATCTGTGGTCAGCTGAACTTTTGGCCAGGGAATAAATAGTGCTATCAGGCTGATGACGGCAATGAGAGAAAGGTAAATAGCCGGTCCCGAAGTATTATCCGAGTATTTGGCCAGTAGTGTCGATGTAAAGGGTGCGATGCCTCCAAAAATTGCGAACCCTATGTTGTAGCAGGTGGCAATGCCGGTATAGCGAACCTCCGTTGGAAAAAAGCTGATCAGCAGTGGCGGAAGTGCACCCGAGGCTGTTGCTGCCAGAAGGCCACAGATCAACATGATCTTATTCAGCTCGGCGGCAGGTGAAGAGAAGTATTGAAACGCTGGCCAGGAAATCGTGGCGATAACAACGGCCATAACGCCAAGAATCAGTTTGTGATTAATCAGATCGGATAGCATCCCGAATATCAGACAGAGCGGAGATAGCATCAGAAACGCCAGGGTAGTGTGCCAGGCGACGGCTTCCCGGGAAAAACCAAGTAGTGAAGAAAGGTAACTTGGCATGTAAATGCTGTAGATAGTTACGGTTGCTCCGCACAGACCAATGGTCATAAATCCGCAGATCACCCCCCGGGTATGTTGCTTGAAAAGGAGTACAATGGGTATGGAGGCTTGTGCCTTGGTCTGGTCGAGTGCTTCGAATAAGCCGGACTCGGAAAAGTGTTTGCGGATGTGATAGCTGATGATTCCCAGAGACCCTCCGACCCAGAACGGGACGCGCCAGCCCCATTCCTTCATATCATCTGCGGAAAGATGCATTTCCAATATTCCATGCACAAATGTACCGAGCGATATGCCAATCATAATTGCCAGAAACAGAATGCCAATTACCAGCCCGCGCCTTTCCGGCGTACTTTCACTCAGGTAGGTGATCGCTCCTGGAATTTCTCCGCCTAGAGAGAAACCCTGAAGTAGCCGTAATATGATTAATGCGATAGGGGCTGCTGCGCCAATGCTTTCCCATCCGGGTAAGCAGCCCATCAAGGTTGTCGTTACTGCCATCAGAAAGATGGAAAAGGTAAATGTCTTTTTACGGCCGTAGCGATCCCCAAAGTGTCCAAAGACAATACCACCCAAAGGGCGGGTTAGATAACCAATGGCAAATGTAGCAAACGTGCTGAGCAATGACGTGATATGGTCTTCTGCAGGAAAAAAATTCTCGGCAATATAGCTGGCCATCAAGCCATATATCAGGAAATCATAAATCTCCAGCATGCCCCCCAGTGATACGGAAGAGGCCAGCTTGTATTGACTGGAAGATGCTGTAATGCATCGTTTGGGTTGTGTGGGTGTTGTTTGAGTCATCAGTCAGGTAGAAAGTGGGTTGGTGAAACATGCAGATGATGGATAAACCATCTGCCATCGTGTTGTTTAAGCAGGTGAGTAGCCCTCAGGGACTGTTCTTCTTCAAGTTCTTCTTCCCCAAGCGTTCTAAGTGTGGAAAGCACCCATAGGCTCCCGGAAACAATGGTGCTTTCATCTGCATATATCTCTTCAACCCGGAAGTTGACCGATTTGATTTCAAAAAGTCTGAACAGTTCTTCATACCAGAGAGTTAACTGGTCAATAGACCTAATGGTGTCTCCCTCAGCGTTCCAGAAAAGAAGACCTGAGCTGGGCTTGTAATGACCGATGATTGAATCAAGATCCTTACGGCAATAGCTGTCGGCTATCTCTGAGAAAAACTGGTCTACCAGCTTAGTGGCCAGGTCGAGGTCAGCCATGGCTGTCTTCCCCCCTGTCAATGGATTTCAATGCCAAGTGGTTATCGGGTTTGGAATATCGATTAAGAATAGCCCTGTTTTGGGAGCCGGCCGCTTTAAAAAAGCATTGCGGCTAATAATGAAAAATCGGTGGTAGTTACGGCGGATGGGAGGCTTAAGTTATATATCTTTAAGAAATAATGACGCTTTCATGTGGCTGACTAAACCAGCAGCATCTATCTTTCTTAACATCCCTGAGGCCTGTTGCTGCAAGCTTTGGAGACAGATATTGGCTCTGGCAGATATTAACAAATAGGTTGTTGCCTTATGGGGGCTCATTCCCGGGCAGCCTGCTCACATCTGTTTCCAGCCATAGCAACCTTTCCAGAAAAGAAAACTCACTATGAGAACAAAGACCTTACCTTGGGCTTCGCTGGTACTGCTGCTGTTGGTCAGTCTGTCAATTGTGGCTGAAAACCGGCTGGATCCCATAAGGCAGTATATCCACAAGCATTTTTCGGATCAGCTGGAGATTACCCAGGAGCAGATAGAGCAACTCTCATGGGTGCTCGATAATCCAGTATTTACTCCTGAGTTAGCTACACAACTGTCATCAGCGCCAATCCATCAGGAAGTTCCAAGAGCTCTGTCCCGATTATATTGTTTGCAGCTGTTAAGAAATGGGTCACATGAGGCCTATGAAGCATTTGTGGCACCTCAGACGGATCCTGACACCCCCAGGTTGACAGAGCCGTCCTTCCGACAGCTTTCCAGGGAGATTGCGGGGTTGGACTCTGTCTCTTATGAAGTTATCCAGACGACAGCCATTCTGGATGCGGTTACGTTATCTCCGGAGGCACGCAGGCGTGCTTCAAAAGTTCTGGGTAAGCCTTTTCCTGAAGATACGGTAGACTTTCTATCTGTTACAGCACCCTATGCTGAGAAGATTTACCCGCTGGCTCGCTCGATTATTACAAAACACCCCTCTGCAGCCCGGTTGTTCGAAATTGTCTATCTGCCCCATAGCCACCTTCGCCATATGATGTATAACGAGGGCTCTTTGTCCATGTATACCGTGCTTAACACCGGGATACAGAACAAGAGTATCAGTAAAAATGACCTGAACCTATGGTACGACCATTGGGTAGTCAATATCGCCGGGTTCCGTGGTCATTCAGAGCCTGCAGGTTCCGTTTATCTCACCCAGAATACCTGGCGCTCCATGAATCAACTGAAGTTACTGCTGGACAGACTGTTCAGGGAGCCGAAGATGAACCCCATGCAGGTCTACCTGCAAAAGCGGGGACAGTGGCTGCACCTGAATACTTTGACCAGAAACCCTAATGAATTTCTGACCCTTGCTTCCCTCGGGGCTTCTGCAAGGTTGTTTACACCTGCCGAAGGAAGAGAATTGTATGCCAGTTTTAAAAGTCTTCCAGAGAATGAGCAGAAACAGTGGATTCAGCACAGCAGGCTTCAGTTAACCGCTTTGGATACGCCATCTCCAACCTACGGGCCGGCTGTCTATGCCAATGCCATTGCGGTTGCCGGGTTGCCGGAAACCGTTCGTAAAGTGTTGCCAGTAATGCTCAGGGTTTATGAAGAAGCGGAACGGATGAGAATAGAGGGACGGTTAGCCGCTGAGGTGCCCTTGTCGTTTCGGGAGCTGGCCCGGGAGCCGATGCTTAACCACATTTTGTTTAGTCAGCGCCAATTTACCACTTCCATCAATCCTGATGATGGAGTGGCTAAACTGGTAATGAGGGACGAACCATAAACTTGGACGTATAAACCTAAACTCCAATCAAAAATCCAGGGAGGATTTATGTTTTACCAGCACTTTCGTCAGAATGAAGTTGGTCGTGATTTTGTTATTGGCGATTTGCATGGAATGTATGATCTTCTGATGTCCCTGCTGGCTAGCGCTGGCTTCGACCGTGAAAAAGATCGCTGTTTCAGTTGTGGTGACCTGATTGATCGGGGGCCCGCTTCTGAAAAGTGTCTTTCCCTGATGGATGAGCCATGGTTCCACTGCGTCCGTGGCAATCATGAGCAGTGCATGATTGATACGGTAAGACACCCATCATCCCGTGAGATTGCAAAATGGGTGCTTTGTGGCGGTGACTGGCACCTGCAGGTTTCATCAGAAAAAATGAATAGGTATGCGGACAGGGCCTCAGAGCAGCCGGTTCTGATCTCGGTTGACCTGCCTGGAGGCAGGATGGCGGCAATTTGTCATGCAGAATACCCGTTGCTCGCCTGGGATCCGGAGAAAATAGAATCTGATCCTGACCTGGTATGGGCGATGCAATGGTCCAGGTCCCGGATTCAAAGTGGTGACGAGTCAGCGGTTAAAGGCATTGACCACATATTCTGTGGCCATACCATTGTTGATCAACCCGTCACTCTGGGAAATACCCATTTTATTGATACGGGCGGATTTGAGAGCAACAATCTAACGCTGCTATGCCTCAGCGAACTTGCTGAGTGAGCTGGCGCTCAGTGCCATTCGACAACGGCTTCCTGCCCGTGACGAGTTTTTGGGTAAGGCTCGTTTTCCCGGTAGCCGAAAGCGACCATGACACTGACGCCAAACTCGCGGCTGTCCAACAGGCCTTCCTGTGCCATTAGTGGCTCCAGCTTTTCCCGGTCAAAACCTTCAATCGGGCAGGAGTCAATGCCAATCTGAGCAGCTACGCTCATCATATTACCGAGTGCGATATAAGTCTGTTTACAGGCCCAGTCAAACATGGCTCTGGGAGATTCGGTCAGCCGGAAGTCACTGTTTTGAAAGTCACGGTAGAACTCGCTGATCATATCCACAACATCTTCAGGCAGCTGTTTCACATGACGCATATGGTCCAGGATATATTCAGACTCATAATGCATGCTGTTTTCTTTGCGGGCCAGAATGATGACAAAATGACTGGCTGTTGGTAACTGTCCCTGGGCCCCCCAGCTGACGGTTTTGATCTTTTCCCTCAATTCCGGATTCTGGATCACCAGAAACTTCCAGGGCTCAAAGCCAAATGAACTGGGGGAAAGGCGTCCGGCTTCCAGAATGAAATCAAAATCCTCATCGGATATTTTCCGGCTTGCATCAAAGCTTTTGCAGGCGTGACGGAAGTTGAAAGCATCCAGAATTTGTTTACGCAGGGAAGTGTTCATTGTTCAGACCATATACAACAGTAGTCAAGGGCTGCATTCTATTGTCGTCAGGATAAAATAGGAAGAAAGCACAAAAATGATAGGTAGTATATTGAATTGTATTTAAGTACCAATTTTATACTATTGAGTGGCTTTATCGACATCAGGAGTATCAGAAGTGCGGGGAGAGCAGGAATATCTTGCGGGTAGTAAACCCTGTCCAGTGGAAGTGACGCAGGAAATTATTGGGGGAAAGTGGAAGGGGGTGATTCTCTATAAGCTGCTGGAATCTGGCTGTCTGCGGTTCAGCGAGCTGAAGAGACGACTGCCACGAATAACGCAGAGAATGCTGACTCTTCAGTTGCGAAGTCTGGAGGACGATGGGCTGGTGATACGAACGATTTATCCGGAAGTACCGCCCAGAGTGGAGTATCAGCTGACGGAACTGGGCAAAACCCTCAGGCCGGTTATCGACAGTCTGATGCAGTGGGGGTTGTTTTACGAGGAGGCAAAAGCTGCCACAGATAGCAATAATGCTGCCTCCAAACGTGAAGCTGAGGTATGTTAAATATCTTTAAACAGGCAGGAATTGATTCATGCAAACATTGCAGGATATTGACTGGGACTCCTGGCAGGCCAAAGACCCCGCTACGCTGACGTTTGTTATCAAGGATGAGCAAATTCTGCTGATTCGGAAAAAACGTGGATTAGGGGCTGGAAAAATCAATGGGCCAGGAGGGCGGCTTGAGTCTGGTGAAACCCTGCTGGAGTGTGCGATCCGTGAAGTGCAGGAAGAGCTGTGCATCACTCCGGTTAATCCTGAGTTCTGTGGGGAGAGCCTTTTCCAGTTCACTGATGGTTACTCCATTCATGTGCATACCTATGTGGCAAGAGATTTCACCGGCTCACCGGAAGAGACGGATGAAGCCATACCGTTGTGGTTCTCCCTGGATCAGATCCCCTATGACGAGATGTGGGCAGACGACATTATCTGGATACCTGAGATGTTGAAGGGGAACACGTTCAAAGGACGCTATCTGTTCGATGGTGACCGGATGCTGGACCACCATCTGGACGTTGTTTTAAAAAAGATGGGTTAAAAAAAATCTGTCTGCAGGGTTGGAATCGGAATAAACGTACACATATTAGAGTTAACAGTGGCTCAAAGCAGCACTGTGAACCACGGCTTGTTCATTATGAAAAGCCGACTTAATCAACATATTGCTCTATTGAGGATATGACTATGCGTACTTTCGATTTTGATTTCACTCCCCTGTACCGCTCTGCTATCGGCTTTGACCGGATGGCTCACCTTCTGGAGTCCATGAACGCCGGGCACTCTCAGACTCCCAAAAATAATGGTTATCCTCCTTACAACATCGAACTGCTGGATGAGAACGAATACCGTATCACCATGGCGGTTGCCGGCTTTGCGGAAGATGAGCTGGAAATAGAAAGCCGTGAGGGCGTACTGATTGTTCAGGGTAAGAAAAAGCCAGACGATGCAGAGCGCAAATACCTGTATCAGGGCATTGCCGAGCGTAACTTTGAGCGCCGTTTCCAGCTGGCCGACTACGTTCGTGTAACCGGTGCGACCATGGACAATGGTCTCCTGCATATCGATCTTGAACGTGAAATTCCAGAGGCGATGAAGCCAAGGAAAATCAATATCGGCCAGAACAAGTTACTGGAAGCCGAAGGCGCTTAAACGTCATATTCTGAATAGCGTACGACAGTTGTGAGAGGTGGCTTCTGCCACCTCCATTAAAGAGATTCCTCTCAGCTCTGCCAGGCACTCAGCAACCTGCTTCACTCTTCCTGGCTCATTTCTTTCTCCCTGATAGCCATTCAATGGCATATCCGGTGCATCGGTCTCAAGAACAATACTGTCGATTGGCAGGGTAGCTGCCAGATGTCTTGTTTTGCTGGCTCTTGGGTAGGTTATGCCACCACCAAATCCCAGTTTAAATCCCAACTTCAGGTATTCTTTAGCCTGTTGTTCACTGCCTGAAAAGGCGTGAATAATTCCGGTGCTCTCGGGTTTGAATTTTCGCAGTACTTTCAGTATCTCATCATGGCTTTTCCGGCTATGAATAATCAGCGGCATCTGGTGTAGACAGGCCAGTTTTACATGACCAGTAAACAAAGTGAGTTGTTTGTTCTTTGCCTGTGGGGTGATGTTACGGTCAAAAAAATCCAGCCCCGTTTCTCCTATGGCAACAACTCTTGAGGGACGTTGTTTTAGCAGCTTATCCAATACGTCAAGTTGCTCGAGACTGTGCTCAGCAATAAACCAGGGGTGAAGCCCAAGGGCCGTTACGACGCTTACAGAGCTCTCTTTAGAAATCACTTCTAATTCTTTGATGAGAGAGAGCCATTCTTGGTGTTTTGTCGCGGGAATACAAAGGTGACTGACGCTTTCCTTTTTTGCCTGACTCAATACCTTTGCACGATCAGTATCAAAATCCGAAAAATTAAGATGGCAATGGCTATCAAAAAGTGAGAGTTGATCGTTCCCTTGTGCCACGGTCTGTGCTTCCTCAAAAAGTGATTTCAGGAGAACGTTCTTCTGTTCTCTATAAGTAAAAAGCCTATAATGCGTACCTGCAAGTTAATTTTGATTCTAATAATGATGAAAAACGTGTCAAAGCACTTATCCCAGTTTCTCCTCTCGATAGCACTATTGCTTGGCTTACTGCTGGTATTTTATTTATCACGTTCGCTGAACAAGAGTGAAACGTCTGTCGATAAGCAGGCATTTCAAACCGTCAGTTACTGCAACACGTTCAAAGGGTGTCAGACCAGAGTAGGGGATGGTTCGATAACACTTAGCATTTTGCCAGCGTCAATGCCGACGGGGCAGCCACTGGATATAAAGGCAGAAGTTTCCGGGCTTGCTGCTGAAAAGGTCAGCATGGAATTTGTCGGGCGTGATATGCCCATGGGATTAATGCCCTTCAACTTAGAGAAACAATCTGGACACGCTTCAGGCACTGACCTGTATACTGGTACCGGCAGTATCACTTTTTGTACAACTGACAGCAAAATGGTCTGGGTCGCAAGGTTGAAAATTGAAACCAGAGAAGCGGTTCATACCATTCTTTTTGAGTTGGATAATGTAGGGGGCGTTCTCAATTAGCCATGTGACCAGTCACCCATGTTTTTTGCCAGGCAATACCCTCAGGGCATAAAGGCGCGAACTACGTAGTGTGGTTATTCCACATAAAGTAGTGATGGCACAAACCATGGGCGGCCCTTCGGGTTGGTCACACACTCATTCATGCTGTGTGATCAACTGTACTCATGGCTAATTGAGAACGCCCCCTATAAGCAAGCTCACAGTAGATTGCTATTCTCCCATAATACTTCTAATGACGAGTGGAGTTGAGTAATGGAAGGTGGAACGATTTTGTATTCCAGAGTAGTCAGGGTTATGCGAACAGCCGTCAAGAGTATGATGGCTCTGATGGTGCTAATAATGGCGCACACTGCTGCGGCTGCACAGAATGGACACAGTCATTCGCATTCCCACGCTCACTCAAAAGAGCATTCTAAACAAGAGTTGCAGTTACTGAATGCCAGTGCCCGTGCTACTAAGCCCGGGATGTCCTCATCGGCTGCTTATATGACTATCCAGAATGGTACTCATGAGGCTGTTCAGATTCGGTCGTTAAGCAGCCCTGTTGCCAAGAAAACAGAGCTTCATACCACAGAAATGAACAATGGCATGATGAAAATGCGCCGTGTGGATAACATTACCATCAAGCCGGGTGATCAGTTGGAGCTAAAGCCGGGTGGCTATCATGTGATGTTGATGGGACTTAAGAAGCCTATAGCGACCAACAGTAAAGTCCCGGTGACGATCACCTTCAGTAATGGTGATAAGAAGACTGTCGTTGCTCATGCAATGGATGAAATCAAAGGCCAGCATATGGCGCATTGAGTATGATGAATAAGAGGGGGATATTCCTTGGCGTTCACTTCAAAGGCACAGGAACCAATGTGTCTCTTGTGCCTTTGAAGTTAATAAGAGCAAGATTATCCCTGCTCTAACTCTCCAAGAATGGCTTCCTGCAATTCAGAAGGTGTTACAACAAGCCCCTCTTCTTCATCCACTGGGAATACTGCCAGCATGGTGTTATCACGCTCCAGGCCTGGAGTCCAGCGCTCCAGCCATACTTCCAGATTAATGGCCTTTGGCTGGCAGTCAGACCAGTCATCCACGGCCCAGGCTTTGGCGAAATCCGGATGGGGCCAGACAGGCAGACACTCTTCACCATCGCTGGATGACAGCTCTACCCAACCTTCCGGGCTGTGCAGGCTCCAGATCTCTTCCCAGTCCGCCACCTTTTTCAGAAAGTAGTCATAACGCTCATGGTCAGCCAGTTTCTGAATGGATTCAAACTGTTTGTCGTTGAGTTTGTAAGTCATCAGTCATCAACGCTAGTGCAGTAAATAGTGGGGGGAGTGTATTACCTGCGTAGGATTGAAAGCAAATGGTGCGGTAGAATGGTGTTCTAAATTCTGGATAAAAAATAAGACAAGGAAAATCCCGTGAAAAGCCTTGAACTGAAAATCCCCCCATTACTATTGGTTTTACTGTTTGGGGCTGCCATGTGGCTTGCCAGAAAGTATATTCCTCTGGGCTTTGACCTGAGCCGTGAGATTCGGTTGGGGCTCTTCATATTGTTTTCCTTACTGGCGTTTGGCATAGCACTGGCTGGAGTGATTAGTTTCAGAAAACAGAAAACGACGGTTAACCCAGTCAATCCTGAGGCTGCATCATCCCTGGTAACCAGAGGTATCTATCAGTTTACGAGAAACCCCATGTACCTTGGGTTTGCTATTTTTCTTATTGGTTGGGGGCTTTGGCTGACCAATATCGTGGCACTGGCATTGATTCCATGCTTCATCCTTTACATGACACGCTTTCAAATAATACCGGAAGAAAAAGTGCTGGAAACTCTATTTGGAGATGGATTTGTAAACTACGAACGGTCAGTGAGGCGTTGGCTGTAGTAGACTGGCTTTAATGATACCAAAACGGTTATAGTCCATCCCCCCTGTTCTGTATGCCTGTTTTGTGATCTATGAAGTTGTATGGTGCACCGCTGATGGCTTTTCTGTTGGCGGGTTTGGTTCTGGCAGCCAGAGAATTTTGCCCATTCTGGCCCACCATGGCCTTCATGGAAGAGATTCTACTTTTTCTTGCCGGCCTGATTGCCGGTATTCGTTTGCCGGATCTGGACTTATTGACACCGGGACTCTCTCATCGTTCAGCAATAACGCACTCCTGTTTTCCTGCACTGATTGTCTGGGCTTTCGGTCTTTCACCCATTGCCGCGGGTCTGGCCCTGGGGATTGCCTTTCACCTGTCATCGGATCTTCAACCCAAATCCTGGACGGGTGGTGCACTGATCAAGTTTCCGGTTCTGGGTAGCATTGGTATGCTGTCACCGATCTGGCTGATTGCCAATGTGATTGGCTGTCTGGCAATTTTTATGGAGGTGGTTTCCGGCGAGCCTGTGGACGCCCGACAGGTAATACTGGCAATCTGCTTAATGGGGGCTGGCTGGTATTTTCTCCAGGAGGAAAAGCGCCCACTGTTGCCATTGATGACCCTGGGGTTTGCTATTTTACTGGTGCATGCGGTTAGAGGTGGAACGTTATCCGTGAAACTGGTCTGGCAGTATTTTGCATAGTTGGCGTTACCAACCGGTTTTATGGCCTTTGGTAACGCCCCTTGGCAGAGCCATTCTGAAAATCAAAAATAAAGGATAGCAATACCCTTGAAGGTATCTCAGAGAGGCGTTTTATTCCTCTTCAGATATTTTAATCAACACTTTTTCAGGTAGCTGTAGCTTTCATCTGACCGGTCTCGTTTTCCACGATATTTATCATCGTATTTTTCGCTCCAGATGGCTGTGGAGTTTTGATTCTGATTCCAGTCAAAAACTGTTGAGCGGTGTTTTATACGCCATTCACCATTTCTCCGTTCAAATTTGAAGTGATGACGTCCTCCAAGAATGCCTTCTTTATCGATGCCGTTCTCATCATGCAGATGATAGGCCCAGACATAACATTCAGCGGTGGCATTGTCTCCTTCCAGTTCAATCAGGGGATTACTGACCCGGTGCTGTGTTGCCTTTAACTGTCTGAACCCTTCCATAGCAGGCTCGACAAATTTCCACGCATTGTCGTTATAGAAAAACAGCTCTGGAAAGATGGGGTCTTGGTGTTCTTCAATAGCGTCTTCCCAGTAGGTTGATTTCATCAGTTCACCATCAACGCGATCCAGTGCACGGGCAAACTTATACATGATCTCAGTGATTTCCTGTTTATCAAGGAGCTCTTGCAGCTTAGGGTGGATATCCATGTGACTGTCCTTTCTAAAAGATAAAGGTATCGGCGAGAGGGGCTATAGTGCAGGTGGAGATGAAATGGAAAGCTGAGTTACTTATGGGGACTTTTCTTGGCAGATATAGCCAAATCAGCTCTCAAAGCCCTGGTTAGACTTTCAGAAGCACCTGGTCGACTCATATCCATCTCATTGCATAGCTGATCCAGTGAGTTGCAGTTAAGCTGTCGCTTTTCGTCGACATACCCAGAAGAGTAAAGGGGTTGAGATGTTCAGGGTGTTCGAGTTCAACGGCGACTCTCCGTTCAAACCAACCTTTAGAACATAGCTTAGCCAGAGGGTATTCACCATTTTACGAGAGACTGGTTGAATACCCAAAGGGGGGGGAGAGGCTATTGATCCAGATTCCTTTTCAAGTCGTTCGACGTGGTGTGATTGCATGCGCAAAGAGCCGTCTATAGCTCGTAGCATGCTGTGCTGATCTCTGCTTTGTGGAACAAACATACCGCACATTTTGCGCCTTTATGGCCTAATCAGCCCAGGTTTGAATTCATAGAATTCAAGACCTGCCTGCTCGGATAAATTACACCAGGTTGATGTGGCAAAATATATTCTATTGCCGAGTTCTTCGGCATTCCGTATACCGTTTACACAGGGGTTGCCAAAGCCATTATTCGTGAGCGTGTGTGGGATACCATCATTATCAAAATAGATCAGGTCTCCACCGGCAATAAACTCGTGGAGCCTGCCATTTCGTGTCATTTCTTCTCTTGCCCAGCTAAACAGGCTGGATGTCGGGCTGGTATCCCGGAAATGCTCCCAGAATGGAACGGGAACAGAAAAACCAGGATAGAGCAGCATACGACTGGAGTCGGCTTCTCCCAACAGGTCGTGGACACCACTGAAGGCATCAAAAAAGCCCCAGAAAAGGCGGCCATCTTTGCTGAGTGATGTCCAGGAGTAGATATTGCCGGGATTTCCCATTCCGGCTTTGCCAAAGAGGGGAGGAACCCCCATATTGTTGGGTACGCTTTGCCACTTACCGTGTTCATTGGCGATTTGAAAATGCTCGTAACCGTAGAGCAGCTCAGGCTCTGTTTCTCCTGAGGCCATTTCATCCAGTTGCTGGAGGGGGATTCGAAAGATGGAGGTGGCACGCCACTGGTTTTGTAAGAAGGTCTGTTCTTGACTCCGGGTTTCTGTGAGCTGATTGTAGAGTTTACTGTCCGCTATTTCGAAGTGGCTGTGCCCTGCCTGAGTCCCCTGGTGATAGGTGCCAAAATACAATGTGTCATGATGGATGTTGACGGTTCCCCACTTTGCCCCCCATCGACCTTTCTCATCAGGGTCATAGCGATCCATACTGAAAATGATTTGAAACTGCATTGGGTTCTCTGAGGTCCAACCACCCACCGGTATTTTGTCCGATAACAACATAACGGACTCCTGTCGATCATTGTCCCTTACGCCTGACTCCGGATCATACAACAACGGGTGTGCAGCAGATGACATAATCAGGCGTTCTGTCCCATCGACATGGGTAAACTGAATGAAGTCGCCAATCATGCCAAAACGGTGGTTGAGCGCTGGGGCGGAAACCACATCCCAGCCAGCCCCTTCGCCATTGAGCGTTTCACGATAGTTTCCTCCCTTGAAGGGATCTTCAGGCGTACCAACCCAGCGCAGCATCACGGTAGACCCATTACCATTCTGGGTCATGCCGGTTTCAGCACCCAGAATGGTGTAAAAGCCGACATTCCCATCCGCGTCTTTAAGAACCTTGAAACGTCGTGTTGTATCTCCCTTGATATCCCGATAGCCAAGGAATGAACGTTCCCGGGCATTGAATACCAGCAGCCTGATCCAACCCTCTCCACCTTTATGCAGGTGATGGCCGGCAAAAAATACCAGGTCTTTGTAGGTTCCAGCGGCGCGGAGTCCCATGATGGAAAAGAAGGACATTTCATCGTGAGGCTCCAGAGCCTCTTTGAATAACGCACCTCCGGCGGTTAATGTTTGCTCATTCACCAATTCACGCGTACCGCGTTCAAAGTTGTAGATGTAGATCTGTGATTGACTGGACAGCACGCTCTGCGGTGAGCAACCGGTGTATGTGCTCTGGTAGGTACTGAGATAAAAAGGGTAATCCAGGTTTTGTACCGGCCAGACACACCAGCCCTGAGAAATGGTGCCAACCCAGACTTCCCGGTCATCATACGTTGTGGTTGCCCATGGATAGGATGCATTTCGTTTTGCCTGAAAACCCTCAGGCATCTGGCTTTTCCAATCTACACTGGCATCTTGAATATTATTACCACTGGTTACACTGTCGAAGGCTTCATCAATAGGTGATCTGGCAGAGAGTTGAAACGGACCATCAACAGCATTCGGAATGCTGGCCTCTGTTCCAGAAGGACTGACCAATAAGCAAAGTGTCAGATAGGTGAGCAAAACCGTATTTAATTTCATGCTGTGTGACTTTTATTATTGTAAAAATGGCATTATCGATACTGGTTGAAACAGGAAAACCTGTTTCTTTGATCAAGCTGTTTTCAACTGGATGCCTGGTATCACCCGCTTGCTTTGTTGCTGGTGGTTTGACCAGAGAGTAAGTAAAGCCATATCAGTCCTGAGATTCCCGCAAATAATTCATAACCCAGTACTCCCAGGGTATAAGTGGTAAAACTGTCGTCTATAAACAGGCCGTAGGTTCGACTGAGCGCAAGGCAGGAGCCAATAACTCCCAGGGCATAGACGAACGACCTAAAGAAGCGTGGGTTAACAAGTGCATGAAGGGCCATCAGTCCCATGGCCAGCTGAAAGCCACCGTACATGGCCCTCATATCCGTTTCCCCGCTGGGGTGCAGGCTTTTAACGCCAATAATGTCAGTGATCAGAAAGGGGGCCAGTGTGCAGGCTAATCCCCACGGTGTCCAAACAGCGATATTGAAAATCAGATAGAGTGTTTTTTTATTCATAGTATTGTCCGTGTTTTTTTTAGTGTTGTTTAGGTTCTGTTGACATGATGCTCCTTTCTCAGCTTAAGCCCGTAGGATGGCTCGTGAAGCCGCCTTCCAGCTTCGTTGAGCTGGTTTGATGTAGAACCACTACACCTTCACCAGCTCGCCTAGTGGAATACGGCTTTACGAACCACTGAGCTTGGAACCTCATGTCAACAGAACCTAGGTTCTGTTGACTATTACAGGCACCAGAATGGTTTCCAGGAATTGCCTCAGGGCTTTTTCATCATTGATAAACTGCGCTGGAAACGTCATAAGAGAGAGTGTTATCCGGCAAATCAACTCAGTGGCCATTTCAAGGGTTACACCGGGGCGGATGTTGTTTTTCTCTTGCTCACGCTGAAAAAATGGCTCGAGTATCTTTATCGTCATCGGTCGGAACATGTCCGGTGTCAGCCTGAGTTTGCTGTTGACATCGGACTGTTGGTTCTCAAAAAGGAGTTGAAAGACCGGACGACTAGATCTGCCACGCATAAAGAAAAGAATACTGTCTACCAGTGTGCTGGCCAGGTTGTTGTGGTAACGCATAGCCTGCTCACATTCCGTTAGGCGTTCACCGGCATCTCGAATGAGTACCTGGTGTAACAGGTCGTCACCGTTTTTTATATATCGATAGAGAGTCGTCCGACTGACATTACCCTTTCTGGCAACATCATCCAGTGTCGTTCGGTTAACCCCCTTTGCAAGATAGCAGGCCATGGCACTATCCAGTATATGGTGAAAGGTTTGCTGTGCCTTTGGACTCATTGTTGGCTGGAACTCTAACTATCAGGTTATGAAGACATTGTATTCGCTATTTATTGTTTCTATATCATCCAAAAATATTACAGATCATCTTTTTTTGTAATATTTTTGGAAGATTGAATAGGGGAGTCGCAATATTGGTAAAGAGGAAAGAGGAAAGAGGAAAGAGGAAAGAGGAAAGAGGAAAGAGGAAAGAGGAAAGAGGAAAGAGGAAAGAGGAAAGAGGAAAGAGCTTATTGGCAAACAACAAGCTCTATAGAGCATCTGTTAGTCTTGAACAAACTGATTATTGACCGGCTGATAATGAAAACGGATTTTATGAAGCTGGTTCTCGATTTCCTGTTTGCTCATGTCCATCTCATCGGCCAGCTGATCCAGTGAGTTACACGTAAGCCTTAGCTTTTCGTTGACAATACCCAACAGGATAAAAGGGTTGAGATGCTCGGGGTGTTCGAGTTCCATGGTGACTCTCCGTTCAAGTCAGCTGTTGATAAAAAATACCACCCTCTTCATTGCCTAATGTGGGGTGGTATTTTTAGTTCGTGGCTGTCCTTAAAACATAGCTTAGCTAGTCAGTTTTGCCTGCCTGGGTTCTCAGCTGCTGTTGCCGGCGCTCGTCTTCCTTTACCTGGCGACGGTGCACAACAGTCTCGGCAACCTCTGCACCCATATGGGCGTCACCTCGAGATCTGGCCAACTGCATCTGCTTTTCACGCTCCATAAACCGCGCTTTCTGCTTTTCGGTCAGCTTGTCAAAACAGTGTGGGCAGCTGACACCCTGCTGAAACTTTTCACTTTGTTTGTCTGCTTCAGTAATGGGTAAGCGACAGGCGTTGCACTGGTCGTAGGAGCCTGGCTCAAGGTCATGGTTAACCGTTACCCGGTCATCAAAGACAAAGCATTCGCCTTCCCAGAGTGACTCCGCCTTCGGTACTTCTTCCAGGTATTTCAGGATGCCGCCTTTCAGGTGGTAAACCTCTTCAAAGCCTTTTTCCTTGAGCAGGGCAGTGGACTTCTCGCAGCGTATGCCGCCAGTGCAGAACATGGCCACTTTTTTATGAGTCCCGGGATTCATGTTGGTGTCAACGTATTCCGGAAACTGCCGGAAAGAGTCTGTTTTTGGGTTGATGGCGTGCTTGAAGGTCCCGACCTGTATTTCGTAATCGTTCCGGGTATCCACAACAATGACATCCGGATTACTGATCAGGTTATTCCAGTCTTTGGGATCGACATAGGTCCCCACGACTTGCTTAGGATCGATGCCTTCTACTCCCATGGTGACAATCTCATTCTTGAGTTTGACCTTGGTTCTTTTGAAAGGCATGGATGCACTCAGGGATTCTTTGAACTCAATGGGGTTCAGATGTGTATCCTGATTAAGCCAGGCCAGCAGTGCATCAATGCCTTCCCGGGTACTGGCTACGGTACCGTTAATGCCTTCCTGAGCCAGCAGCAGCGTTCCTCTGACATGGTTTGCTTCCATGGTTCTGAGCAGGGGTTCCCGCAGGCTGGTGAAATTCTTCAGGGTAACGAATTTATAGAGGGCACAGACCACAATGGGGGCGCCTGTTTGAGCGTCTTTTGGAGAGTGAGTCATTGTCTTTATTGTCCTTTAATCAGCGATCCGGAGCGTAAATCCAGAGCCAGGCTAGGAAGTCTAGCAGAGGCTTAAAGCCTTGAAAAATCCAGCCACTGCTATGATATTGCAGAATAATAATGACCGGATGAAGAATAACACCATGACTCAACCCGTACTTGAACTGCTCCGATCACACCGCTCTATTCGCAAATTTACTGAGCAGCCGGTTGAAGAGAGTTTGTTAAGAGACTTAATTACCGCAGGGCAGAGCGCTGCCACATCCAGTAATCTGCAAGGGGTGAGCGTTATTCGGGTTCGAAACTCTGAAACCCGCAGAGCAATGGCAGAGCTGGCGGGTGGGCAGGCCTATGTGCAGGAAGCTGCCGAGTTTCTGGTGTTTTGTGCCGACCTGAAGCGTGCTGACTGGTGCTGTGAACAGTCGGGCAAAATCATGGCAGACGGTATGACCGAGCATTTCATCATTGCGACGGTTGACGTTGCGCTGTTTGCCCAGAACGTTGTAGTTGCCGCTGAGTCAGAAGGGCTGGGCATCTGCTACATTGGTGGCCTGCGCAATGACCCGCAACAGGTCAGCGATTTGCTGGCCTTGCCGGAAAATGTCTATCCCGTTTTTGGGCTCTGTCTGGGCTACCCTGATCAGGATCCGGAGCGTAAGCCCAGATTGCCGCTGGATGCTGTGCTGATGGAAGAGCATTACCAGCCAGTGAATAAGGCACTATTGGCTCAGTACGATGACACCATGAGAGCCTATTACCAGCAGCGAACTGGAGGTAAGTTGGATCGGGTCTGGTCTCAGGATATATCGTCTTTATTGGAGGAAAAATCCCGGCCTCATATGAGGGAGTTCCTGAAGAAAAAAGGGTTTAAGATGAATTGACCTCCAATGGTCAATCCAGATAGGTATATGCTACATCTCCGGGTGAGCCAATTCGCAATGGTTTACCCATACCGGTAGCGATAGACTGCGCGATCTTTTTTAATCGCTGCCGGCCATATCATCATGTTCTCTCAATCCATCCGGGCTCAGCTCTGTCGTATGACATTGCTGCTGGCCGTAACCCTGCTTGTGGTTCATAACACGCCCGGTCTGATTGATCTGCTGGCTGGTCAGGCTGCTTCTTCTGGTTGTCATCAGCACTCAGATACCCTGTCCAGTTATTAAAACCGCTGCCCGCCACCCGCTGCCCGCTACCCGTAAAAGCTCACGTCTGGTCTTTTTCGGGAGACGGGCAGCGGGCGACGAAGACAGATGATTAACAGGCAGGGCGTTTCCTCCCCCCGGAAACGCGGCTTTAACACTTTATATTGAGACCTTTATGAGTATTTTCCGGTTTCCCCTGCTGGTATGGCTGGGTATAGGGATTCTGATTATCTGCCTTGGCATACGTCAGTCGTTTGGTATTTTCATGCTGCCGGTTTCAGAGCATTTTGGCACTGGACGGGAATTTTTCAGTTTTGCCATTGCATTGCAAAACCTGATGTTCGGCTTGTTTCAGCCCTTTGTTGGTATGGCGGCGGATCGCTTTGGTGCTAAAAGGGTGGTTTTCCTGGGTGCGATTGCCTACGCGCTTGGACTTTATCTGACGTCTATTGCAACGGCTCCGGGCATTCTGTACCTCTCCCTGGGGACACTGGTTGGCCTTGGGCTGAGTGCCACCAGTTATGTGATTGTGCTGGGAGCCGTTGCCAAGGTGGTTCCGGCAGAACACTCTGCCAAGGCATTTGGTTTGACGACGGCAGCGGGTTCGTTCGGTATGTTTGCCATGATACCGGGTGCCCAGTACCTGCTGAGTGAATTTGGCTGGCAGCAGGCGCTGGCGGTGTTTGCAGCACTCTGCTCAATCATGGCGGCTTTTGCCCTGTTTATGAATACGGCCAGAGGACAGCAGACGTCGACTCAGTCAGCACAGTCTGAGCAAACTCTGAAGCAGGCACTGAAAGAAGCGTTTGCCCACAGAGGCTACTGGCTGATACATGCCGGCTTCTTTGTCTGTGGTTTCCATGTGATGTTTATTGCGACACATCTGCCCAGCTACCTGGCTGATAAACACCTGCCGGCTTCCAGTGCCGCCATGGCGCTGGCTTATGTTGGCATCTTCAATATTTTTGGCTCTTACTTCTGGGGTGTGATGGGTGATCGTTTCAGTAAACGACATGTGATGTCAGCACTTTATCTGATGCGTACGCTGGTGATTGGCGCCTTTGTTGTTCTGCCGGTAACGGTGGATACCGCCGCTATATTTGGTGCAGCGATTGGCTTCTGCTGGTTGGGCACGGTGCCACTGACCTCCGGGCTGGTTCGACAGATCTTTGGTTCCCGTTATATGTCGACATTGTATGGGCTGGTGTTCTTTACCCATCAGGTGGGCAGCTTCCTGGGCGCCTGGGCTGGTGGAAGAATTTACGACTTTACCGGCTCCTATGAACCGATCTGGTGGTCTACTGTGGCACTTGCCTTTCTGGCAGCACTGATTCATTTGCCGATAGATGACAGGCCTGTGGTTCGGTTGGCAACCGCATAATAACTCATGTCTGTGAACCTATCGGCCCAGCCGATAGGTTCTATCAAATCTTCACAAAAAATATCGTCAATAATCCCTTCCGACTTTCCTATAAAGCTGAATAACAACGGGTATCGGGGGATTCTATGTTAACTGAGCCAATGCAGGCAGACATCGCCATCACACAGGCTTATGTCCTGCCCATGAATGGACAGCAGCCGATCCAGAATGGAACGGTATTAATAAAAGGTCAGAAAATTTCCGCCATTGGCGCTTCCGAGACACTGGGCAACTGGCAGGCCAAACGGGTTATTGATGTGGCCGGTAACGTGGTGATGCCCGGGTTTGTGAACTGTCATACCCACATCGCCTCTAATATCCTGCTCCGCGGCTTGAATGAAGATGCCAAGCTGTTTGAATGGCTTCAGTTTATGTGGAAGATGAAAAAGAATTTTGATCCGGAAATTCTTTACTGGGCGAGCCTGGCGGGACTGATTGAGATGACCCGTTCCGGGATGACCTGTTTTAATGAACACTTTGATGCCTATATTGTTGAGCCTCAGATTGAGGCCCTCAAGACACTGCCACTGAGAGCAACCCTTGGCTATGGATTTGCCGACAGGGGACTGTACAGTGACATCACGGAAAGCTCCTGGAAGATACTGGATACTTTTGCCGAAAAGGTTGAGTTGCATCACCGCTCCCAGGATGGACGGCTGGAGCTGGCGCTATCCCCGCATGCCACCTACTCCTGCACCGAGAAGATGTGGCGTCTGAACCGGAAAGTGGCTGATGAGTTGAATGTCCCGATTCATACTCATCTGGCTGAAGGGGTTCAGGAACTGAAGTTTGTCGGAGAAAACTACGGTACAACGCCTACCCAGTGGCTTACATCGCTTGGCGTTCTGGGCCCTGATGTGACCCTGGCGCACTGCACAAAACTCAATGCCGAGGATATACGGCTGCTGGCTGATACTGGTGCTCATGTTGCTCACTGCCCGATCAGCAATGCCAAACTCTGTTCAGGAAATATGCCCATCAGGGAGATGCTGGAAGCCGGTGTCCAGATTGGCCTGGCGACCGATGGTCCTGCCAGTCATAACACACTGGATATGTTCCAGGAAATGAAGTTCGCGGCCATTATTCATAAAAATAACAACACCAACCCAGAGCTACTGCCATTGCAGCAGATGCTGGAAATGGCGACCTGTCAGTCTGCCATTGCCATGAATCGAAATGAGACCGGCTATCTGGCCGAAGGTCAGGCGGCAGATATGATTGTGGTGGATATTCATCGCCCACATACCACCCCTGTCTACAACCCGGAAGCTGCCCTTGTCTATTCCAGCCGTGCAGATGACGTCGTGCACACCATCGTTGATGGCCAGATCCTGATGGAAAATAAACAGATTGCCGGGATCAATGAGCAGAAGGTAATGACTGAACTGAGAAAGCGTGCACTGGCACTGAAAGCCCGGAGCCTTTAGGAGGCCGTCCGAGAATAGCGCCCCTAGGGGGTGTTACCAACTGGCCATTCAACCAGTTGGTCATACAAGCACTCAGGCAAGGCGAACGGCGCAGGACATGGTGGTTCCCTGTTCAAGGCGTTCAACACGGCATGAGTGCTTGTATGACCAACCCGAAGGGCCACCCATTATTTGCACCATACAGCGTTGCTCACTGCTCATGTGGAGCAACCACACTACGCAGCTCGCGCCTTGTCTGGCACAAATAATGGGTGGCTGGTTGTATGTCCAGTTGGTAACACCCCCTAGCGAGGATGGCAGAAAAAGGATTTTTTAGACCAATGTGCTGCCACCGCACGACTGCATGGATGCAGGAGCTAGAGCAACGCAGGAGCAGTTGCCGGTAGGGCCGTCTATTCTTGGTCAGCCTCCCAGGTCTGAAGTGATGATTGCATCCACTGGGGAAGTGTCTGGCTATTGCATCTCCAGTGGTGACGTATAAATACGCTCATAAGAGAGAACAAGCATGTTTAGACAGAGAGTGAGTAAGCAAGAGGCAGTACACCCTGTAGAACAAATGCTCCCCCCTGGCCCTTCGACGGCACTGGCTATCCAGCATCTGCTGGCTGCATATGCCAGTCTGGTGGTAACCCCCATGGTCATTGCCGGTGCGCTGGGCTGGTCCTCCAGTGAGCTGGTCTTTATGATCAGTGCCTGTCTTGTAACCAGTGGTATCTGCACCATTATTCAATGCCTTGGTATTGGTGTTGCCAGAAACCATATTGGCATCCGTCTCCCGGTTGTTCAGGGTACCACGGTCGTCGCTATTCCTGCCTTGATCATGATCGGTTCCAGTTATGGGTTTAATGCCATGTTCGGGGCAACCATTGCTGCTGGCGCCTTTACCTTTCTGATTGCGGGATACTGGAGCCAGTTGTTGCGTTTCTTTCCACCCGTGGTGACCGGCACACTGATCACGGTGCTTGGGGTATCCCTGTTGCCCATTGCCGCCATGTGGATGGGAGGGGGAAAAGGTCCCGGTGCTCAGGAGGTTGCCATGGACGATTTTGTGCTGGCAGCCTTCAGCATGATACTGGTTGCCACCATCATGATGTGGGGAAAAGGCGCGTTGCCACGTGTTGCCATTCTGATCGGTTTGATTGCCGGCTCGATTCTGGCGTTTCTGATGGGAAAAATCAGCTTTGACGGCGTCGCCAGCGCAGAATGGTTTGGTATTGTGACCCCGTTTGCCCTTGGGTTACCGGAATTCAAGCTGGCCGCCATTATCAGTATGTTACTGGCAATGCTGGTGACCATGATTGAATCCACCGGGGGATACATTGCCATTGGAGAAGTCTGCGAAAAACAGGTGGAACCTGAAAATATTGCAGCAGGCCTCAGGGCAGAAGGCCTTGGCACGATGCTTGGCGGGATTATGTGCTCCTTCCCCTACACGACCTATTCACAAAATACCGGGGTCTTGAGGGTTTCTGGTGTGCGCAGTCGCTGGGTGGTGGCATTATGCGGTGTTTTCCTGATTGTGCTGGGTATCTTTCCCAAGCTTTCTGCCCTGGCGGCCTGTGTCCCTCTGCCGGTTCTGGGAGGTGCATCCATGGTATTATTTGGCAGCATTGCCTGTACCGGTCTGAAAATCCTCGGTCAGGTGGATATGGACAATAAAAGCAACCTTCTGATTGTTTCTATCAGTCTGGGTTTGGCCATGCTTTCTATTACCAACCCGATTTTCTTTAACTTCCTGCCTGGCAGCTTACAAATGTTGCTGAACAACCCAATCACTCTGGCAGGTGTTTCGGCCTTGCTGCTGAACTACCTCTTTAATATGTTCCGACAGTCAGCGAATCACGGTGCGCCGTTAGTGGCTGATCTCTAAACTGGGATATATTCTGGCTCAATCGCTGTCCCTTTTCCTCATGCGCTGTGCGTGGGTAAAAGGGGCATTGCAGTAACTGACATACGTCAGAGTAATGGTATTGATAACCCACTATTCTTGCCAGCCAGACCTTTAAAACCAATGTGCTGATATACCCGTCGCCTTTCAAGTTGCTACTTTGTTGGCTACGTTCGCTCACCCCGATCACTTACTGTTTGTAAGCTCACGGGGCTTTGCTTACTTGTCGCCGCGTAGCAACTTGAAATCCTTTGGGTATAGTCACTCCTACCGGCTGGGGAAAAGAAATGGCATTGACGCTGGATCAGCTGTTAATCATAAAAACAGCGGCAGAGTGTGGCTCCTTTTCAGCAGCGGCCAGAAGGTTGGGAAAGGCACAGTCAACTGTATCGTCGACGATCTGCAATATTGAACGGGAGGCGGGGGTTGTTCTTTTTGAGCGGGGTAGTAAGTTTCTGGCTCTGACATCGGTTGGTCAGGACTTATTGAAGCACATCAACAATATCATCAGTCAGGCTAATAACCTTGAAGGCAAGTTAAATGCCTGTGCGGCAGAGATTGAAGATAACCTGTCCATTATTATTGATCCTGCAATCCCTTACACACTCGTTGCACCGACGGTTCGGGCATTCTGTGAGCAGTTTCCTTACGTAAACCTTCACATCGAAAGCATGAACCTGAATGATGCTCTGGCCAGTCTCCATTGTGGAAGAGTAAAGCTGGCTCTGCTGATTACGCTTCCGAATTATCCCACCGATATTGGTTTTTGTCGGCTGGGGACATTACAAATAGCGGAAGTTGCCCATATTCATCACCCACTGAGTCAACTGTCGTCAATCTCTTTTGCAGACTTAAGTAATTATCGTCAGCTGGTGTTCAGTCCCCACGGCGATAATCTGGTTACCTCAGAATACCTTCGCTCTTCCCAGCGCATTTATATTGATAACTACACTACGTTGATCCAAATGACACTGGCGGGGTTCGGCTGGTCCATCCTGCCCAGGCCGATTGTGAATGACTATGTTGCCAGAGGGCAGATGGTAGAATTGCCATTGGAGTCTTACCCATATACAAAATGGGAAGTTGGTGTTGATTTGCTATGGAACGTAAAAGCTCGGCCTGGACCTGCTGCTGAGTGGTTGAAAGAAATTTTTTCTACCCAATTTTTTCACACAAAGTGAAGAGAGTATTCAGTTAAGTTTCATTTTATGGGGAAGATTTGATGCAGATGCTACTGCATCAAATCAGTTCTCCCCAGTGCTAATCGATATTGGTTAATACCCTGATTAAGGTGTCGCTCAACTTATGGCTGGCCTTGCTCAGGTTGTTAAGGAATTGTTCAACATTATCCAGTTCAATATCAATATGATCTGTCACGGATTTAATGGGCAGGAAATCGATGCCGTAAAGGTGGGCGGTTGAAGCAACGGCGGCACACTCCATCTCTTTGGCCATACCCCGGTTTTGAATAATCCACTGCTTGTCTACATCGGGCATATCGAGAGAGTTGCCAGTCGTTACCACGCCAAGTTTATGCTCAATACTTTGGAAGTATTTGGGGCGGTAAGCGGTTGGATAAGAGCCCATGGCAAATCGGTCAAAGCCCTCCAGTGGCACCCGGTGGTCATGATACACCACGGGCTGGTCGGAAGTGATGATATCAGCGATGTCAGCATCGGCTGAAAAAGCACCACAGGTTCCCGCGTTAATGATCAGGTCCGGAGCAAACTCAAGAATAGCGGATTGAGTATTCAGAGCAGCAAACTCGGTGCCTATCCTGTCGACACCATGCTCAACGGATTTGCCGTTCAGAGAGATAACGATGTCCTTACCTTCAAACTCACCTTGAAAGCGAGGGAAGTGGCTTCTCAACTGAGGGCTGGCGGGAATTTCTTTCAGGCCGAGTTTGTCAATGACTGGTCTGGCCTCCGCTTCCATGGCCATAATGATCAGAATTCGTTTAGACATTAGCTCTCCAGCCAGATATCCCGGGCCCATAACCAGATGGATGGCCAGCTGTCGTCGGTGACTTCTCCGTCGGCCCAGCGAACCACTTCCCCCTCTTCAGAAATGCCATAGTATTCACCATCGCATTCACAGATGGGAATCAGTTCTCTTGGCAGCCCCTCAGCCCAGGCATTGGCCGCGACTTCAGGCAGATAGGTGTGCGACTGTGGATCTGTTACCGTGACTGGCTCAATGGAACCATAAATGACATCACTGACCTGAAGCAGAAACTCCCTGAGTTCATAGGGAAGGGAGATCAGGATCTGTTCTTCCACTTCAACCAGCTGGTCTTCATCCGGTAATTCCAGTGGGACTGAGACATCAAGCGCGCGTTCCCGCAGTTCTTCAATAACATCTTCCATCGTATGCGACCTTTTTCACCCGCTTTCTACTGTGGAAATACCCGGCCAGCAGAGGCAGGGTATTTCCAACTTATTGCTTTTTCATCTGGCTGACATCAGTCAGCGGTTCTAATCAGGACTTTCGTTTTTTCCCGGAGGAGACAGAAGGCCTTTTCTTTCCTTTAGGCATAGTACCTGAAGGTTTTCTGGCTCTTCCATTCCCCGATTTATTGCCTGAATGATGTTTTATAGCAGGCTTTCCAGCTTTCAGGTCAGGTTTTGTCCGTTTATTTCGGCTTTTACTAACAGGTTCATTGACTTCAGCTGGACGAACCTCTCCATCCTCAAAGTAGGGCAGAGGCTCAATGTCCAGTGGTTTTTTGATCAGTTGCTGGATGGCGGACAATAACTTTTTCTCTTCAGGGTTAACCAGAGAGATAGCTCTGCCTTTCTGTCCGGCACGACCGGTTCGGCCAATGCGGTGAACGTAATCTTGCGGAACTTTAGGAAGATCATAATTGATGACCAGTGGCAGCTGTTCGATGTCCAGCCCTCTGGCGGCAACATCGGTTGCTACCAGAACATCAAAATAGTTATCTTTAAAGTCTTCCAGTGTGCGAATACGCAGGTACTGACTTTTATCGCTGTGAATGGCCTGAGCGTTGATACCATCTTCTTCCAGCAGCTCGGCAACCTTGTTGGCGGCTTTTTTGGTGCGGACAAACACCAGCACTTTCTTCCAACGACCACCGTGGATGAGATAGCTGAGAATCTCCGGTTTGTCCTGCTGGTCTACCGGGTAGAAAGACTGGGTCACTGTTTTTGCCGCCGAGTTTGGGTTCTCCAGTTCAATCTTTACCGGGTGACGCATGAATTCATGGGCCAGCTGTTTGATGTCCTTGGAAAAGGTGGCGGAGAACAGCAGGTTCTGACGTTTTACCGGCGCGTTTTGCAGAATGCGTTCAATATCGTCACGGAAACCCAGATCCAGCATGCGATCGGCTTCATCCAGTACCAGGATTCTCAAACTGTCCAGATGAACATGCTTGCGGTTGATCATGTCCACCAAGCGACCAGGGGTCGCTACCAGAACATCAACGCCCTCATTCAGAACCTGCAACTGCTCTTCAATCTCGACACCGCCATAAACGGCAGCTGTCTTAATGACCGTATGGGTACCATAGGTCTGAAAGCTGTTGTAAACCTGAATTGCCAGTTCACGGGTAGGGACCAGCACCAGTGCGCGGATGGCTTTGCTGGCTCTCATCTGTGCCAGTCGGTGAAGGATTGGCAAGGTAAAACTGGCGGTTTTACCGGTACCTGTCTGGGCCGATGCCATCAGGTCACGGCCGGTCAGCGCCATGGGGATCGCTTTGGCCTGAATCGGCGTAGGGGTCTGGTAGCCAGCTTCATTTACCGCTTGAGTCAATGACTCATCCAGCCCAAGAGCGGAAAAAGGGGTATTGTTGCTCATGTGTGTATTACTTCCTGCGCTTGGGTGGTTCAAAACCGGAATCAGTTGAGGTAGTGGTTGTTGATGCAGCGGGTTTAGGATCGGCCGCCGGTATACGGCGTTTTCCCACATTCTTCTTCACACGCTGGCGTTGTTTATCCGCCGGGTCTTTTTTGCCAGCGCCTTTCTTGCCGGCAGGCTTTTTCTTGCCAGCGGCCTTGCCAGAGCTTTTCAGCTTTTTGGGGCCTTTATAGCTACCTATCAGCTCTTTGATAGCACGCTTTTCAAAGCGCAGCCGGAGATAGCGTTCAATGCTGGACATCCGGTTCCACTCATCGGGACCAATCAGGGAAATGGCCAGACCCTGCTCCCCGGCACGACCTGTTCGGCCAATCCGGTGTACATAGTCATCACCATTGCGGGCCATTTCCAGGTTAATGACCAGCTCGATACCTTTGATATCCAGGCCGCGGGAGGCGACATCTGTAGCAATCAGGATATTGATTTTTCCCTCTTTCAGCAGGTTCATGACGTGCTTGCGTTCACGCTGATCCATATCACCGTGGAGAATCCCTGCTTTTAAGCCTTTTACCCGGATTTTGCCAATAAACTCATCGGCTCTGGCTTTGGTGTTTGTGAAAATCAGGGCTTTTTCATAAGTTTCATTCTTAAGCAGCCAGATCAACAGTTTCTCTTTGTGCGCCGTGTCATCGGCGAGAATCATCTGCTGCTGGATATTGGCATGTTTTTCCCGGGCTGAATTGAGCTTCAGACGGGTTGGGTCGTTCAGAACCTGAGATGCCATGTCACCAAGGCCTTTTGATTCCAGGGTTGCTGAAAACAAAAAGGTCCGGCGCTCTGTATTGCACTCTTCAACGATCGTGAGTACATCGGGGCCAAAGCCCATATCCAGCATGCGGTCGGCTTCATCCAGAATCAGGTATTCCAGGTCGCTGAAATCATGATTGCCATTTTTCATATGCTCTATCAGGCGTCCGGGTGTGGCAATAATGATTTCCGGGTTTTTCCGCAGCGTGTTCACCTGATGGCGGTAGTCTTCACCCCCAACAATCAACCCGGCTTTGATGAACGTGTAACGAGCCAGCGCTTCACACTCTTTCAATACCTGAAGTCCCAGCTCCCGGGTAGGAACGAGCACCAGCCCACGGGTACTGGTTTTGGGCGAAGGGGTTGTGTGCATATGGTTGAGCATGGGTAGCAGAAACGCTGCTGTCTTACCACTGCCGGTTTCTGCGCTGACCATCAGGTCATTGCCGGTCATGGCCAGAGGCAGGGTTTGTTCCTGAACCGGGGTGGCCTGTTCAAACCTGAGTTCAGAGAGTGCTTTTTGCACCCGTTCATGGAGAGCCAGCTCAGAAAATAGCAATGGGGAGTTCCTCGACCATAGGGGAAATACGGTTTTCTAGAAGGGGATAAATGGTGATGCATTTTATGACTGATGGCGTGAAAAGCCAATAGGTATAACAATGAAAGCCAGTGTAGTTGGTATCACGAAGAATAGAGACGATCAGCTCAGGCTCAGAGTTTTGGTAAATGAACTATTCGAATAATCAAATGTCTTAACTAACGTTTTTAATTATTAATAGTTTTGAAGCATTAAGTTCTGATGCTTCGAAACTGTCAAAAACGAGGTTTATAATAATGTTGTCTCCACATACTGATCTTTGTCGACTTCCGGCTGAGGGAATGTAATTTAAATTGTGTAAACGCTTGTCGTTAATACTCCAAAATGGAGAATAACAATGAGCGTTGAAATCAACGAAAAACTGGTAGATCAAATAGCCAGTCAGATTAAAACTCAGGATGATC